>CADCVU010000087.1 GCA_902806245.1 uncultured Solirubrobacterales bacterium | reverse complement strand
TCGAGCGTCGCCGCCGTCGAGCGCACCGCGCCCGTGCAGCTCATGTCGCCGACCGTGCGGTAGCGCACCGAGGCCATGAACGGCTCCTCGCCCGGCAGCAGCTCGACGAGATCGCTCTTGGCGTAGAGCATGCCGTCGCGGGCGAAGACCTCGCGCTCGTGGGCGAAGTACATGGGCGGGATCTCGAGCTCTTCCTCGGCGATGTACTGCCACACGTCGAGCTCGGTCCAGTTCGAGAGCGGGAACACCCGCACGTGCTCACCCTTGTTGATGCGCCCGTTGTAGAGGTTCCACAGCTCGGGGCGCTGCGCCTTGGGGTCCCACTGGCCGAAGTCGTCGCGGAAGGAGAAGACGCGCTCCTTGGCCCGGGCGCGCTCCTCGTCGCGGCGCGCCCCCCCGAAGGCGGCGTCGAAGCCGTGCTCCTCGATGGCGTCGAGCAGGGTGGTGGTCTGCAGGCGGTTGCGCGAGGCCCGCGGGCCGGTCTCCTCCTGCACGCGGCCCTTGTCGATCGACTCCTGCACCGAGGCGACCACGAGCCGCGCCTTGATCTCCTCGACCCGGCGGTCGCGGAACTCGATCACCTCGGGGAAGTTGTGGCCGGTGTCGACGTGCATGACCGGGAAGGGGAAGCGCCCGGGCCAGAACGCCTTCTCGGCCAGGCGCAGGAGGACGATCGAGTCCTTGCCGCCGGAGAAGAGGAGCACCGGGCGCTCGAACTCGGCCGCGACCTCGCGGAAGATGTGGATGGCCTCGGACTCGAGGGCGCGCAGGTGGCTCAGCTCGTAGGCCATGGCGCGCAAGCATAGGCGTTGGACCTCCGTCCGGAGCGCTAAACCCTTGAATCTCCTCGGAGAAGAAGGTGATTAGGGTGCCCCGCGGTACCTGACGTGATGCTGCTGATGCAGTAAGCTCGCATCATGCGCACCACCGTGACCATCGACGATCATCTGCTCGGCGGCGCAAAACGGCGGGCTCGAGAGCGCGGCCAGACCCTGGGGGAGCTCGTCGAGGACGCGCTTCGGCGTGAGCTGTCCGCCCCGGCTGAGCAGGCTCCTCCGGAGATCCCCGTCTTTCATGGCCGAGGAGGACTCCAGCCCGGCATCGATCCCACGTCGAATAGATCCTTCTGGGAGGCGCTGGACGACGGAAAGGACATCACCGAGTTGCGGTGAAGGTGCTCGACGTTAACGTCGTTCTCGCCGCCTACCGAAGTGACCATCCTCACTTCGAGACGGCACGCCGGTGGCTCGAGGACGTGGGGCGAGCGCGGCATCCGTATACCGTGACGGACGTCGTCGCGGGCTCGTTCATCCGTCTCGTCACCAACCGGAGGGCGTTCGCAGACCCGACGCCGATCGAGGCGGCCTTTTCTTACCTGGGCGCACTCCGTGCCCAGCCGTCGCACGTCCTGCTCGCGCCCGGGCCTCGCCATCTCGCACTCCTCGAACGCCTCTGCCGCGACGCCGACGCCACCGGCGACCTCGTGCCCGACGCCCAGCTCGCCGCGGTCGCCGTCGAGCATGGCGCGGAGGTCGTCTCCTTCGACCGCGACTTCGCTCGCTTCGAAGGCGTGCGATGGTCGCGGCCCTGATCACCCGAGTCAGGTCGCTGGTCCGTCCACGATGCGAGTCGCCGCCGCCTTCCACACCGCGGTGACCTGCTCGCCGGCCCGCAGGTCGAGCTCGCGCACCGCGGCGGTGGTGACCTCGGCCTGGAGCGGCTGGCCCGCGGCGAGGCCGAGGCGCACGCGGCCGCCGATCGTCGTCACCGATAGCACCTGGGCCGAGATGCGGTTGCGGGTCGAGTCCTCCGCCGGTGCGCCGCGGGCGACGGCGATCTCCCACGGGTAGACGCTCACCGCCACGCGCCCCTCGCCGCGGTCGGTGCTCGTGACCGTGCCGCCGCCGTCGAGGTCGACCAGGCTGCTCCCGTCGGGTCCGGGTCGCGCGGTGCCGGTGAGAACTACCGCGCCGGTGAAGTCGGCCACGAAGGCGGAGCGCGGCCTCGCCGCGAGCTCGGGGGCGCTGCCCTGCTGAACGACGGCGCCCCCGTCGACGATGCCGACCTCGTCGCCGAGCTGGGCGGCCTCGGCGAAGTCGTGGGTGACGAGCAGGACGGGCACCTCGAGATCGCGCATCACCGAAGTGAGCTCGCGCGTAGCCGAGGCCCGGCTGCGGGCGTCGAGGGCCGAGAGCGGCTCGTCGAGGAGCAGGGCCGCCGGGCGGCGCGCGAGCGCCCGGGCGAGCGCTACGCGCTGGCGCTCACCACCCGAGAGCGTGCCCGGACGGGCCTCGGCGAGCGCGCGGACGCCGAAGCGCTTGAGCAGCTCGTCGGCACGTGCGCGCCGCTCGCGACGTGAGCCCTCACGCATCGGATAGGCGACGTTCTGGCGTACGCGCAGGTGCGGCCACAGCGCGTAGTCCTGGAAGACGTAGCCGCAGCGGCGCTGCTCGGGCAGCAGGTGGACGCCACGCTCGGTGTCCAACCACGTGTCCTCGCCGCAGCGCACGAGGCCCCGGTCCGGCTGGACGAGCCCGGCCGCGATGCGCAGCACCGTGGTCTTGCCCGCCCCCGACGGGCCGGCGAGCGCCAGGCAGCGACCGGCCGCGACCTCGACGGCGAGCTCGAGCGAAAAGGCGCCGAGCTGTGTGCGAGCCTCAACGCGCAGCAACGCCGAGGCCGTCCGGCCCCCGCACGAGCTTGACGGCGAGCAGGATGGCCGCCGAGACGACGACGAGCACGGCTGAGAGCGCCAGCGCCCCGTCGAAGTCGGTCGCGAAGCGGTCGTAGATGGCCAGCGGCACCGTCTGGGTGATGCCCTGGAAGGAGCCGGCGAAGATCAGCGTCGCGCCGAACTCGCCCAGCGCTCGGCCCAGCGCGAGCGCTCCGCCGGCCAGCAGGCCCGGTGCAGCCGCCGGGACCGCGATGCGCAGGAAGGTCCTCGCCTCCGAGGCCCCGGAGGTGCGCGAGGCCTCCAGCCACGCCTGATCGAGCGCGCCAAAGGCGGCCTGGGCCTGGCGGAGGTAGAACGGCGAGGCGACGAAGGTCAGCGCGACCACCACACCGGCCGTGGCCAGCGCAAGCTCGATCCCGGCGCCCGTGAGGCCCCGGCCCAGCAGGCCGGCGGGCCCGACGGCCGCGAGCAGCGCGATGCCCGCGACGGCCGGCGGCAGGACGAGCGGCAGCTCGACGAGCGTGACGATCGCCGAGCGCCCGCGGAACCGGCGGGTGGCCAGCAGGTAGGCGGCCGGGGTGCCCACGAGCACGATGACGGTCAGGGCCAGCGTCGTCGTCTTGAGGCTCAGCCACAGGGCTTCCTGCGCACCCTGGCTCCCCAGGCTGTCCACCAGCGCGCCCGGGCTGGTCTCGAGGAAGACCGCGGCGATCGGGAGGATCAGGAAGAGCAGCGCTGCGGCGAGCGCGACGGTGATCAGCGCCGGAAACCAGCCGCGGCGGATCACCCCGGCGGCGGTCCGAAGCCCGCCTGCTCGAGCGCCCGGGCGCACCGCCCGGAGGTGAGGTCCTCGACGTAGGCGCGGGCGGCCTCGGGCTGGGGCGCCCCGTCGACCACCGCGCCACCGTAGGCGACGGTCGGCTGCAACCGCTCGGGCAGCTCGACCGCGCGTAGCCGGCCGTTCGTGGCGTCCACGTCCGAGGCGTAGACGAAGC
Source organism: uncultured Solirubrobacterales bacterium (assembly GCA_902806245.1). Classification (GTDB taxonomy): domain Bacteria; phylum Actinomycetota; class Thermoleophilia; order Solirubrobacterales; family Thermoleophilaceae; genus JACCUC01. Next base: position 25,359 of record CADCVU010000087.1, on the reverse strand, counting down.
CGGCGTCGGCGGCCCCCTGCGTCAGCTTGCCGATCACACCCTTGACGTCGGGCTCGTTGGAGCGCACGTTGGCCAGGACGGCCCTGGCCCGGCCCTCGCCCAAGCGCGAGAGCACCTCGCGCGTGTAGGAGCCGATCGGGACCGACTCCGAGCCGACGACCACCTTCGGCCCCGGCCGGGTCAGCGCGTCGACCGAGCGGATCTGGCTGTCGGCCGGTACGGCGAGCACGAGCTCGTTGGTGGTGAACACGCGCGGCTGCCGCACCAGTCCCTCCTTGTTGAGCGCCTCGGGCAGCTTCGTGTTGGCCGCGGCGTAGACGTCGGGCTCGACGCCCTGGCGGATCTGCGCGGCGAGCTCGTCCGAGCCGGCGAAGGAGAGGCGCACGTCCGCGCGGTCGAACTGTTGGCTGCAGCTGGTGAGCGCCTCGGTCAGGGACGCGGCCGCCGAGACCACAAGCCGCGGCTTCGCTTCGTTGGAGCTCTGGGCCCCGCCGCCGCACCCTGCCAGCAACGGCCCCACCATTCCGGCGACGAGCACAGAGGCTCGAATCCTCAACGGTCCCTCTCGACCATCACCGAGGTCGCCTTGACCATCGCCGTGGCCTCCACGCCGGCGCGGAGCCCCAGCTCCTCGACCGAATCGCGGGTCAGCGCCGCGGTGACCAGGAACGGCCCCGCCTCGATCTCCACGAGCGCCATCACCCCGTCGACCTCGACCGAGCGGACCACGCCGGCGAAGCGATTGCGCGCCGAGACGCCGTCGCCCGCGACGTGCCGCCGGGGCCGCTCGGTCAGCCGCTCGACCTCGGCCTGCGAGACCAGTCGGCGGTTGCGGTGGTCGCGCATGGTCTCGAGCTTCCCGGCCCGGTCCCAGCGGCGCAGCGTGTCCTGGCTTACCCCGATCGCCCGGGCGGCCTCGGTCAACGTCAGGTCGGGCATCTGCAACAGCATTGCAGATGCTTCTACCCCTCGGCACCCTGTACTACTTAGGCACCGCGAACTCAGTCGCGCCGTAGCGAACGGCCACGGACAGGCGAAGCCACCGCGCCGAGCGGTGGCTTCGCCGACGAAAGTCCGCGGAAAGGGCCCTAGGCGCCGGTGCCCGGATCGACCGGATCGACGGGAGCGGGCTCGACCGGTGCACGTGCGGCCTTGCGGGCGAGCACGGCGGCCTTGATGCACGCCTTGCGAGCAGAGCGCTGCTCGGCGGTCTTCTTGCCCTTGACGTTGAGGGACTTACAGGCCTGACCGGGCGCGCCGGCCTTGCCGGACCCGGGTGCGGCCATCGATGCGGGCACGACGGCCAGCGAGAGAACTGTGGTCAGAACGGCGATCTTGGTCTCATATGCCTCCCTTGGCACCGGAGCGGACTGGCGATGGCTGGCGCACCCCTAAGCGGCCAGCACGACCTCCATCGACCACGCCGCGCCGGGACTTGAGTGACCGCGCTCAAGCTCGAACACACGGTCTCCTCCTTGATCGCGCGAAGCTCGCGTGCTCTGCTCAGTGCGCGGTCCACGCGTCGGGATCACGCGTCAGCGCCGCGATCTCCTCCGGCAGCTCTCCCTCCGCCAGGTCGGCGAGCGTCACCGACTCGAGCACCGAGCGTAGGCTCGCCCGCACCGCCACCCACAGCGCCTCGAGCGGGCGCGCCGTGCCCTGGAAGGTGAGCGTGCCCGGCCGCTCGCCGCGCACGCTGGCCAGCGGCCCCTCGACGGCGCGGACCACGTCGGCCACGGTGATCTCCCCGGCCGGGCGGGCCAGCCAGTACCCGCCCTCCGGCCCGCGCTGGCTGCGGATCACCTCGGCCTGGCGCAGGTCGAGCAGGATGTTCTCGAGGAAGCCGGCGGGGATGTTCTGGGCGGCGGCGAGCGCGTCGCGCTTGAGCGGGCCACCGCCACCGGCCGCGAGCTCGACGGTGGCCCGTACCGCATAGTCGGCTTTGGCTGAGACCCGCATCGCCCCATTGTCCCTGAGAGCACGGATCGGCCGGCGCCGTCCGACCGGTTTCGCGCCTCAGGGCGCCTCGCGCCGCTCGAGCGGGCGCACCGCCGGGCCCTCGAGCACCTCACCGTCGACGTCGAAGCGCGAGCCGTGGCACGGGCAGTCCCACGAGCGCTCGGCGGAGTTGAACCGCAGCAGGCAACCGAGGTGGGTGCACCGCACCGAGACGGCGTGCAGCCCGCCCTGCTCGTCGCGGTAGACGCCGGTCTTCCCGACACCGTCGCGCACCACCTTCGCCTCGCCGCGCGGGACCTCCTGCGCCGAGCTCGCCTGCGCCGGCCACAGCCGATCGCCGACCAGGTCGATCCCCACCTTGGCGTTCATGCGCGCGAGGCGGGGCGCGGAACGCAGCGTCGCGCGGTTGGGGCTGAAGCGATCGGCCCACGGATGACTTCCGCCGCCGAGCTGCTCGGCGAGCAGGATCGCGGCGAACGTGGCGCTCGTGAAGCCCCATTTCTGAAAGCCGGAGGTGACGAACAGGGTCGACGAACGCGGTATGTACGGACCGATGACCGGCAGGAGGTCGTAGGGCTCCTGGTCGTGCGCCGACCAGCGGTGGGTCAGCGCCTCGACCTCCCAGTGCCGGCGCGCGAAGTCCTCGAGTGCGCGATAGCGCTCCGGCGTCGAGTCCGACGAGCCCGTCGGGTGGCCCTCGCCGCCGACGATCACGTGACCGTCGTAGGAGCGCAGCGAGCGAGCGTTGCCGCCGGCCGAGATCGACATCTCGTAGGGGGCCGAGCCGCGGATCCGCGCGGCGACGCAGTAGGAGCGCTCCGGCTCGAGGCGCGCGAAGAAGACCCCGCGATCGAGCAGCGGATAGTGGGTGGCGATCACCACCCGCGACGCCGAGACCACGCCGCCCTCGGTCTTGACCCGACACGGCCTGCCGTCCTCGACGCGCATCACGCGCGAGCGTTCGAACACCGCCGAGCCGTCTCCGTCGACGGCGCGCGCGAGGCCCTGCGCGTACTTGACCGGGTGAATCTGGACCTGGTCGTCGAGCCGTACCGCGCCGGCGATGGGGTAGGGCAGGTCGAGCTCGCCGGTCCACTCGACACCCAGGCCGGCGGTGCGCAGCACGTCGAACTCGGCCTCTACCGCATCGCTCTGGTCCTTGTCGGCGGCGTAGGTGGCGGCCGGCCGGCGCTCGAGATCGCACTCGATCCGCTCCTCGGCCGCGATCTCCGCGAGCTTCTCGACTCCGGCGAGGCTCGCCTGCGCATAGGTCGCCGCTCCCGCTTGGCCCTGGTGGCGGCGGATGCTCGAGAGCAGCGTCTGCTGGAGCGCGCTGACCTTCGCGGTCGTGCACCCGGTGACGCCCTGTCCGATCCGGTCCGCCTCGACGACCGCTACTCGCGCGCCGCTTCGCTTCAGCAGCAGGGCGACGGTCAGACCGGCGACGCCGCCGCCCACGACCGCGACGTCGACTCCGGTCTCGCCGGCCAGCGCGGGATACGAGCTCGCGGGCGCGGTGTCGATCCACAGGGACTCCTGCGCCGAGACCGTGGTCATCGTGTCTCTCCCTTCTCGGCCATGCGCCGCAGGCGGCGTAGCGACTCGACGTTGCGGACCAGCAGCGCCGGCTCGGCGAGCGGGCCGAACGGTCGTCCGATCAGGCCTCCGAACTGGTGCTCGGTCATCGAGACCCACGTGCCCTCGCCGTGAGGCTCGAGCCTCATCTCGACGCGCCCGAGCGCGAACGGGCGGATCCTGACTTCGAGCACGAGCCGCTCCGGCCGCTCGGAAGCGAGAACCTCGGTGGTGTCGCGAAGCCCGATCGGGCCCACCCCTTGGACGTGTCCGAAGACCGATCCCTTGTTCGGCCAGCGTCCTCTCACCTGGCGCGTGCGACTCGAGCCCACCACCCAGTGCGCGTAGCTCTGCGGGTCGGCGAGCACTCGCCACACCTGCTCCGGGTCGGCCGCGATATAGGTGTGATTGGTCGCCATGAGACTAGACGTGCCGGTCGATGCGTGCCGTCGCGCGCGCCTTGGCCCATTCCGGCAGCGGCCGCCCGAGCAGCCGCCGGTTGCGGGCGACCCAGTTGTACCCGACTCTGGCCGCACCGCTCATCGCCCCGGCCACGACCGCCAGCGGAGCGCCGCCCGGGAGCAGCCGGAGGATCGGGGCGATGGCGTCGCCGCCCGAGTGGACAGCTCCGTCCGGAGTGACCAGATGGGCCGAGGCGAACATGCGCTCGCGCTCCATATCCCCGAGCAGGGATCGCGCCCGCGGGTCCTGGAGGGAGACCGGGCACAGACGACGCCGGCGGTCCCAGGCCAGCACCTGGGCCAGCGACCAGCGGCAGAAGCCGCAGTCGCGGTCGTAGAGCACCAGCGCGCGACCCGCCTCGCCACCGACGCGCGCGGGCGCCTGCACGCGCACGGCCGTCATCGCCACGCGGGTCCGCGCGACAAGCCGCCCGAACGCGGCGCGAGCGGCAGGGTTGAAGGTGATCGTGGCACTGGCAGGGGTACGCGGGCCGTCGCGCGAGCGATCGCAGCGAACGCCCGCCCGAGGCAACGGCGAGCCTACGCGAGGAGTGGGGAGACGCCAACTCGCAGTCGCTGGTTTCCCGCCCGCGGACACGGACAGGCTGAGACCAGTCGTCCAGGCGGCGACCCACCCGATCCGAGGAGCTGCTCCATGACGAACGACACTCTCGCCGAGACCGCCCGAGTCGCGCACGACTGGGGCCTCGCCAGCTGGCTCGGCGGCACGATGTTCGGCCAGTTTGCGCTCAACCCCGCCGTGGGGATGATCTCCGACCGTAGTGAGCGGGGGAAGGTCGTGAACGCCGCCTGGAAGGGCTACAACGTGGTCAACATGATCTCGCTCGGCGCCATCGCGGTCGGTTGGACGGGCGCCCGGCTGACCGAGTCGGCGCCGCCCCGACTCACCGAGCGCGAGCGCTCGCTCGCCAAGGCCAAGGACGCTCTGACCGCCACCGCGGTCGTGGCCGGCGTCGCGAGCGGCGTCCAGGGCGGACGCCTTGCGACGTCAGCTCCCGATGGCGCCGTGCCGATCGAGCGTGGCCTCAAGCCGGCCTCCGACACCCCTCAGGTCGCCGCTCGCGCCCAGAAGAGCCTGCGCCTGTTCGGCTCGCTCAGCATCCTCTCGGGGATCGGGCTCGTGACCGTCAACGCTCTGATGGCTCAGCTCGCCCACAGCCGCCCGCCGCTGCGGCGCGGCCTGCTGCGGCGCTCGAGCTAGCTCGGGCTCGAGCGGCCGAACGCCGCACGCATCACGCGGTCGGCCTGCGGCGGCAGGCCGGCGGCGGCCCGGCGATAGCGCTACCGTCCGCGACGTCGCTGTCCACAAAGTCAGTGGGGAAAGGCGACTAACTCCCCGCCATGGATCCCTTCATCATCGTCTTCGGGCTCGCGGTGGGGCTGCTGGTCGGCATGACCGGGGTAGGCGGCGGCTCGCTCATGACACCCCTTCTGATCCTCGTCTTCGGGGTCAAGCCCGTGACTGCGATCGGCACCGACCTGGCCTACGCCGCGGTGACCAAGACGGTCGGCGGCTACAAGCACTTCACGCAGGGGACCGTCGACCTGTCGTTGTCGACGTGGATGGCGTTCGGGTCGGTTCCCGCGGCCGTCGGCGGCGTCTACGCGCTCGCCGCGGTCGAGCGGGCGACCGGCGCGAACTTCGACTCGACCCTGATGGCGGTGCTCGCCGCGGCGATCCTGTTCACCGGCGTCGTGACCCTCGCCCGCGCCCTCTTCTTCAAGCACCTTGCCGACAGCGAGCGCGAGGAGCTGACCCTGGAGAGCCGTCACAAGCTCGCCGCCGTCCTGATCGGTGTCTTCGTCGGCTTCATGCTCGGCGTGACCTCGGCGGGCAGTGGCGCGCTGATCGCGCTCGCACTCATCCTCGCCTTCCGCCTCGTGCCGCGCCGGGTGGTCGGCACCGACGTCTTCCACGCCGCGATCCTGCTGTGGGCCGCGGCGGTGGCGCACGTCGTAGCCGGCAACGTTGACTTCGCGCTGGCCGGGACGATCCTCATCGGCTCCGTGCCGGGGGTATGGTTCGGTAGCCAGTGGTCGGTGCGAATCCCGCCCGGGACCCTGCGCACGGTGCTCGGCGTCGTGCTCATCGGAGCCGGACTCGGCCTCGCCACCAAGGCGGGGCTCGACGTGCCCGCGCCGCTGCTCGCGGCCGTGCCCGTGACGATCGCGCTCGTGGCCCTTGGCCCGCCGCTGGCACGTCGGCGACAGCGACGGCGTACCGAGGCGGCCGCTCGTAAGGCTGCTGCGCGCCCGGAGACCGTCTAGAGGGCAGCCGCCCGTCCGGGCCGTCCCCCTCTAAGCTGCCCCGCTGATGTTCTCCAAGGTCCTGGTCGCCAACCGCGGTGAGATCGCCGTCCGCGTGATGCGCGCGCTCGAGGAGCTCGGCGTGGCCACCGTGGCCGTCTACTCCGAGACCGATCGCGACACGCCGCACGTGCGCCGCGCCGACGAGGCCTACCTGCTCGGCGGCGGCGCCGCCACGGAGAGCTACCTCGTGGTCGAGAAGATCATCGACGCCGCCCGGCGCGCGGGCGCCGAGGCGATCCACCCCGGCTACGGCTTCCTCGCCGAGAACTCCGCCTTCGCGCGCGCGTGCGAAGAGGCCGGGATCGTCTTCATCGGCCCGCCGGCCGACGCCATCGACGCCATGGGCTCGAAGACCCGCGCGCGCGAGGTCATGCGCGACGCCGGCGTGCCGATCGTCCCGGGGACGATCGATCCGGTCGACGACGTCGAGGCGGCGCGCAAGATCGTCGACGACGACATCGGCTACCCGGTGGCCATCAAGGCGGCGGGCGGGGGCGGAGGCAAGGGCTTCCGCGTCGCGCACTCCGAGGACGAGCTCGAGAGCGCGTTCGAGGGAGCCGCGCGCGAGGGCGAGAAGTTCTTCTCGGACGCGACGGTCTACCTCGAGCGCTACCTGCCCGACCCGCGCCACGTCGAGGTCCAGGTCCTGGCCGACACCCATGGCAACGTCATCCACCTGTTCGAGCGCGACTGCTCGGTCCAGCGCCGCCACCAGAAGCTGATCGAGGAGTCGCCGGCCCCCGCGGTCTCGCCGGAGCTGCGCGAGCGAATCGGCAGGATCGGCACCGACGCGGCCCGCGCGGTCGGCTACTTCTCGGCCGGGACGATCGAGGGCCTCCTCCAGGGCGAGGACTACTTCTTTCTCGAGATGAACACCCGCGTCCAGGTCGAGCACTGCGTGACCGAGATGGCCACCGGCATCGACATCGTGCGCGAGCAGATCAAGATCGCCGCGGGGGAGGAGCTCGCCTTCGGCCAGGACGACGTCGTCCTGCGCGGCCACGCGATCGAGTGCCGCATCAACGCCGAGGACGCCGCCAAGAGGTTCGCGCCCGCGCCGGGAACGATCGCCTCCTACCGCGAGCCCTCGGGTCCGTTCGTGCGCGTCGACTCGGGCGTCGAGGCGGGCTCGGAGATCTCACCGCTGTACGACCCGATGGTGGCCAAGCTGATCGTCTGGGACGTCGACCGCCAGGCCTCTACTAACCGCATGCGCCGCGCGCTCGCGGAGTTCGAGGTCGGCGGGCTGACCACGCTGATCCCCTTCCACCTCGCCCTGCTCGACACGCACCAGTGGCGCGCGGGGGAGACCTGTCGCGATCTCGTCGAGGATCCCGAGTGGCTCAAGGGCACGGCCGCCCCGCCGGCGGAGCCGGCCGGGGGCTCGGCGGAGGAGGACGACGAGGAGGAGAAGCTCGAGCGCTCCTACGCCGTCGAGGTCTCGGGGCGGCGCTTCGACGTCAAGGTCATCGGCCCCCCGCCGGTGGCCAACGGCGCGGCACCGGCGAGCGGCGCAGCCGGGATGCCCAGCGGCCCGACGCGCAAGCCGCGCCGGCGCGAGCGCGGCGGGGCCTCGTCCGGAGGCGGCGGCGCGGCCGAGGACCTGGTCTCGCCGCTGCAGGGCACCATCCTGCGCGTGGCCGTCGAGCAGGGCACGGAGGTCGAGGAGGGCGCGCTGATCTGCGTCATCGAGGCCATGAAGATGGAGAACGAGATCACCGCACATCGCGCGGGCAAGGTCGAGGAGCTCGGGGTAAGCGAGGGCGGCTCGGTGTCGACCGGGGCGAAGATCGCGGTGATCAGGTAGCGCGACCCACCCCTCTCTTGCTGAGCAGCTGGGAGGCACGATGACCGGCGGTCCCTACGAGTTGCAGCCGATCGGGTGGGTCGAGTCCCCGTTGGCGGACCGCGAGAAGGCCCCGAAGCAGGGCGACGAGGGATCGCCGGAGGCCTGGCTCGTCTTCGAGCAGGGCGTGAGCGAAGGCCTCGGCGACCTTCAACCGGACACCGACGTCCTCGTGCTGACCTGGCTCGATCGCGCGCGCCGTGACGTGCTGCGCGTGCACCCCCGCAGCGACCCGGCGAACGCCGAGCAGGGCGTGTTCAGCACCCGCTCGCCGGATCGGCCGAACCCGATCGGGCTGCACCGGGTCGGGGTCCTCTCGGTCGAGGGCACCAGGGTCCGCGTGCGCGATCTCGAGGCCCTAGACGGGACCCCGGTCATCGATGTGAAGCCGGTCATCGAGCCGCGACTCGACCGCTAGCGCCGCTCGACAGCGGCCAGAGGCGCCGGCTAAGCGACTCCGACGAGCGCTCAACGGTCGATCGCCGCGTACGCCGCGGCCACGCCCACCCCGTACACCAGGTGGTAGGACAGGTCGAGCGCGATGCTCGTCGGCGGCATCTCCCACACCGGCGGCGCCAAGCCCATCGCCGGGAGCTCCACCAGGCTCGCGCCCCAGACCGCCGTGCCAAAGGCGAAGCCGTGCCTCTTCGAGCTCGGCCGCAGTGACGCCTGCACCAGGCCGTAGACCGCTCCCCACGAGATCCCGTAGATCGCATGGACCGGGTTGGTCAGCTTCTCCTTCTCCTCGTCCGACACCGACCGCTGGAAGACACCCTCGATCACCCGCTTGCCGACCTCGCCGGGGACGTTGCTCGACCCGCTGCCCATCGCCTTGGCGGCGGCGAGCTGGTAGGCGGTCATCACGCCGGTGCCGATCGCGCCGGCGAGCAGCCCCTTGCCGACCGCGCGGAGCGGGGTGGTGCGGGACCTCACGCGGCGCTCCCTACCCGGGGGCGCACCCGTCAAACGGCGCACCGCTCAAGGTGCGCTCACCCGCGCGAGGTTCTCGGCGTGAATGGTCTGCTGGCGGCGGCTGTCGCGCCCGGCGGGCAATCTCGGTCGCTCCTCGCCGTGCTCCAGCGCGTCGAGATAGTCGACATCCTCGTCGAGTACGCGCAGCGCGCGCTCCCGCTCGAGCGGTGAGCCGTGTCCGGGCACGACGCGCTCCACCGCTTCGACGAGCGGCGCGAGACGCGCGAGCGTCGCGCGGTAGCTCTCGATCGACCCGCCGGGGGAGAGCACCGGGATCTCCACGTCCGAGAGGTAGTCGCCGCAGAGCAGAAGACCCGCGTGCGCAGCGACGATGGCCATCCCGTCGGCGGTGTGGCCGCTCGTCGCGTGCAGCTCGAGCTCCTCGCCGCCGAGCTCGAGGCGTCCGGGCACCGGCAGCTCCTGCATGGCGCCCAGGCTCAGGGGACGCTCGCGGCGGACATAGTGCTCGGCGTCGGCGTCGCGGAGGGCTCGCTGCGCAGTCCCCGGTTCGCCGCGCAGCCGCGTCGACGTCGTGTCGGCCACGCCCAGGGCCAGCTCCGGAAAGGCGAGGCGCCCGAGCAGATGGTCGAAGTCGGCGTGGGTGGCCAGGAGCGCCTCGACCTCGAAGCCGGTCTCACGCGCGAGTGCGGGAAGCGCCTCGAGCTCGTCGGGGAAGTACGGCGAGTCGACGAGCATGGCCTCGGTGGCGGAGCGGGCCTCGCCGGCCGCTGACTCGGCGCCCGCAGGGTCGACATCCTCCCGCCGCGGCGCCCGCAGCAGGACGGCGTTGGTCTGCCAGATCCGGCTCGTGACCACGAGCGCGTCGGGATGGACGGCGACCACGCGCACGAGCTGACTCGACTGCTCCGAAGGCGCCCGCGGGCCGAGCGCTAGCCCGCGTCGAGCAGCTTGACCGCCTCGCGCAGGTTCTTGACCTCGGCGGTCGGCTTCTTCTGAGTCGAGTCGAGCTTCTGACCCGAGCGGTTGACCCAGATCACCGGGATCTTCTCCTTGAGGCAGGGCTCGACGTCGGTGTCGTAGCCGCTGGCGATGTGGACCCAGCCGCGCTTGCCGCCCATGCGCCGCGCGCATTCCTTGAAGTGAGCCGGATCGGGCTTGTAGCCGCGGACCTGCTGCGCGGTGACCACGAGATCGAAGTCGGGCCGGAAATGGCGGCGGGTCGCGCCGAGCAGCTTGTCGTCGATGTTCGAGAGGAGGCCGATCGAGAACTTCTTGGCCAGCCGCTCGAGCTGGGCGTTCGTCTCGCGAAAGGCCGGCCAGCGCGGGATGCTGTCGGGCAGGAAGCGCGAGCGCGAGGGCTCGAGGTCCCAGCCCAGGTCGTTGGCGGCGCGCACCGCGGTCCGGCGCATGACCTCGGCGTAGAGTTCATAGGAGCCGCGCTCGATCTCCTGCTGGATGCCGATGAACAGGGGGACCAGGGCGTTGCGATCGATGGTCAGGCCCTCGCGATCGGCCTCCTTCTGGAAGGCGTCGTAGGCTCCGGACTCCCAGTCGATCAGGGTCCCGTAGACGTCCAGGGTCACGAATTTGACGTTCTTGGGGAGGGGCACAGGTCTCCTGAGGGTCGCGGCGAGGGGTTCGATAGGGTGCGCCGCCGCCCGGCTCGCAGCCGCGGGCGCATCTGCGCATTCTAAGTCTTTATGGATCTCCTCGAATATCAGGGCAAGCAGCTCTTCCGCAGCCACGGCGTGCCGACTCCGGACGGTCGGCCTGCGCAGACGACCGAGGAGGCCGTCGAGGCCGGCGAGGAGCTCGGCTACCCGGTGGTGGTCAAGGCCCAGGTCCTGATCGGCGGGCGCGGCAAGGCCGGCGGCATCAAGGTCGCGAACGACCGCGAGGAGGCCCGCGAACACGCCGATGCCATTCTCGGCATGGACATCCGCGGCTTCGCCGTCCACGAGCTCTACATCGAGAAGGCCTCGCAGATCGCCGAGGAGTACTACGCGGCGATCCTGCTCGACCGCGGAGCGAAGCAGCCGATGGCCATGCTCTCGCGCATGGGCGGCATGGACGTCGAGGAGATCGCCGAGCGCGACCCGAAGGCGATCGCCCGAGTGCACATCGACCCGCTCGTCGGCTTTCAGGACTTCCACGGCCGCCGCCTCGCCTTTGAGGCCGGGATCGCCGCCGACGTGATCCGCCCCGTCGGGGCGATGCTCGCGCGGTTGTACGACGCGTTCGTGGGCGAGGACGCGATGCTCGTCGAGGTCAACCCGCTGCTGGTCACCGAGGCCCGCGAGGTCGTCGCCCTCGACGCCAAGGTCACCGTCGACGCCAACGCCCTCTACAAGCACCCCGAGACCGCGCAGATGCGCAATTCCGGCGGCGAGGACGAGCAGGAGCAGATGGCCCGCGAGCACGGTCTGACCTACGTCAAGCTCGACGGCAACGTCGGCATCCTCGGCAACGGCGCCGGGCTCGTGATGTCGACCCTCGACGTCGTCGCTCAGGCCGGCGGTCGCCCTGCGAACTTCCTCGACGCCGGCGGGGGCTCGCGCGCCGAGGCCATCGTCGACGCCGTCGAGGTCATCCTCTCCGACCCGAAGGTCGACGCCGTGCTGTTCAACATCTTCGGCGGCATCACCCGCTGCGACGAGGTCGCCCGCGGGCTCGTCACCGCGTTCGGGCAGATCGACGTGACCGTTCCCTTTGTGGTCCGCCTCGACGGCACGAACGACCAGGAGGGCCGCCAGATCCTCGCTGACGCCAACCTCGACGGCGTCCACGTCGAGAAGACCATGCTCGGGGCGGCGGCGCGCGTGGTCGAGCTCGCCGGCGACGGCGAGACCCCGTCGGTGACCGAGACCGGAGAGCATCCCGCGCCCGTGGGCGCGGGCACCGCCGACACCGGCGCCGCCTCGCAGGCCGACGTCTCCGGCACCGACGCGGCCGGCGCCGAGGCCGCCGGCGGTGGCGCTACGCCTCCGGAGCCAACGCGATGAGCGTCCTCGTCGGCGCCGACACCAAGCTCGTGATCTCCGGGCTGACCGGGCGTGAGGGCACCTTCCACGGGATGAACAACCGCCGCTACGGCACCGACCTCGTCGCCGGGGTGACGCCGGGCAAGGGCGGCCAGGATGTGGAGGGCGTGCCGATCTTCGACACCGTGCACGACGCCGTGGCCGAGACCGGCGCGAACACGAGCATGGTCTTCGTGCCGCCGCGCTTCGCCGCCGACTCGATCCTCGAGGCCGCCGATGCGGGCATCGAGCTGGTGGTCTGCATCACCGAGGGGATCCCCGCGCACGACATGTTGCGGGTCTACACGCACCTGCGCCGCGGTCAGACCAAGCTGATCGGCCCCAACTGCCCCGGTGTGCTCTCGCCGGGCAAGGCCAACGTGGGGATCATCCCCGCGCACTTCTTCTCGCAGGGCGGCGTCGGGCTCGTGTCGCGCTCGGGCACGCTGACCTACCAGATCGGGAACGAGCTGGCCGGGCGCGGCTTCGGCAACTCGACCATCGTCGGCATCGGCGGCGACCCGATCGTCGGCTCCTCGTTCATCGACGTGATCGCCCAGTTCGAGGACGATCCCGAGACCGAGCTGATCGTCATGTGCGGCGAGATCGGCGGCGACGAGGAGGAGCGCACCGCCGACTACATCGCCGAGCATGTCTCGAAGCCGGTGGTCGCCTACATCGCGGGCTTCACCGCGCCGCCGGGCAAGACCATGGGCCACGCCGGGGCGATCGTCTCGGGCTCGAGCGGCACGGCGCAGGCCAAGGCCGAGGCACTCGAGGCGCAGGGCGTGCGGGTGGGACGGACGCCGACCGAGGTCGCCGAGGTGGCGGCCGAGCTGTCGGGCGCAGCGGCCTGAGCGCGGCCCACCCTCGCTAGATTCCGACTCGTGAGCGCCGCCGAATCCATCTCCTTTGCTCGTGGCGCCCCCTCGCTCGACATCATCGCCGTGGACGAGCTGCGTGCGGCCGCCGCTCGAGCCCTCGAGCAGGATCCCGCCGGCGCGTTCGCCTACGGCACATCGGCGGGCTACCCGCCGCTCGTCGAGTGGATCGCCGAGAAGCACGGCCTCGCGCCCGAGAACGTGGTGGCCACCAACGGCTCCATGCAGGCAGACGCCTTCCTCTTTCGGCATCTGCTCGAGGCCGGCGATCAGGTGGTGATCGAGGCTCCGAGCTACGACCGCACGCTCCTCAGCCTGCGCGACATGGGCGCCGACATCGTGCCCGTCGAGCTCGAGTCCGACGGCATCGACGTCGAGGCGCTCGAGCGCACGCTGCGGGACGGCGCGCGCCCGAAGCTCGCGCACATCATCCCCAACTTCCACAACCCGGCCGGCTGCACGCTCGCGCTCGAGAAGCGTCGACGCCTGCTCGAGCTCGCGGACCACTACGACTTCATCCTCTTCGAGGACGATCCGTACGTCGAGCTCCGCTTCGACGGCGAGGGCCTGCCCACCATGCTCTCCCTGGACGAGTCCGAGCGCGTGGTCTATGCGTCCTCGTTCTCGAAGACGGTCTGTCCGGGTATTCGCGTCGGCTACCTGGCGGGGCCGGAGAAGACGATCGCGGCCGTCCGCAGGATGGCCACCAACACCTACATCTCGCCGAGCATGGTCTCTCAGGCCATCGTCGCGGAGTTCAGCCGCTCCGGGGCGATCGACGGCTCGATCGAGACGGTCAAGCGCGCGCTGCGCGAACGCCGCGACGCGCTCGCGGGCGCGCTCGAGCGGGAGCTGCCGGACGCTCGCTTCGTGTTGCCCGAGGGTGGCTACTTCCTGTGGGTCGACCTGCCCGAGGGCACCGACGGCGACGCCCTGTTCGAGGCGGCAAAGGAGCAGGGGCTCGTGTTCGTCAAGGGAACGGACTTTCTGCTCGAGGGGGGAGAGAGCTCGCTTCGGATCGCTTACTCAGGTGTGGGGACAGAAGACATCGAGGAAGGCGTCAAGCGCCTCGCCGCGGCCTACGCCCAGGTGGGCGAGAAGAGCGCGTCGAGCGTGTAGGACTCGGCTACCGAGGCGGCTCGACGGACTTCATCACCCCACGGCGAGCCGGCGAGCCACCCGCTCGGTCAGCCGGACGGCTCGAGCGACCGTCGCGTAGTCGACGTTCTCGGGCGTGTCGGTCGGCCAGTGATAGTTGGCGAGGGCCTTCCAGTCGGTCAGGGAGATGAGCGTCGCGATCGGGTAGCCGGCGCGGTGGGGGATGACGCTGTCCGTACTGGCGCGTGAGCGCAGGCCGCGGCGGAGCTCCAGGCCGGCCCGCGTGGCCTCCTCGGCGACCAGGTCCTTGAAGCGCGGCTCGTAGTACTCCATGACCACGGGGCCTTCGCCTTCGAGCAGCGCGAGGTGCGTGGAGCCGACGGTCTCGAGGTTCACGAACCAGGTCCGATCGGGGGCGAGGGACGGGAAGTGGCTCGCAGCGAACCCGTACACGCCGCCCTGGAGGGTCTCCTCCGCGCCGCAGGAGACGAGGACCACGCGCAGCCCGGCGATCGGCCTCTCACGCAGCTCAGCGGCCAACGCGACAAGACCCGCCACTCCGCTCAGGTTGTCGTTCGCCCCGGGAACCACCCGACCACGCGCGACATCGAGCATGCAGGCGAGGGCGAACGTGCTGAGACCGAGGCTCGCTCGGATCAACCTGCGTCGCTCCAGGATGGCGCCTGCCACCACCCCGAGAGCGGGACCGATCCCGAGCCACCAGAGCGGGAAGCTCGTGTCGAAGCGCTCGACGAGCCGGGGAAAGCGCTCCCAGAGTCGTCGCTGCGGCGCGGGATCGAAGATGAACCCGGTGGGCGCGGCGTCGTGGTGGGCCATCACGACGAGGGCTCGGGCCGCCGAGGCATCGCCCGCGGTGGCTACGACGTTCCACGTTGGGCGCTGTCGCATGATCAGACGGCGAACCCACCGACGGCCGTTCGACGCGTCGTCGGCCACCGCAGCCGCCATCACCGCAGCGGCGACCCCTCCGAGTTTCCGTCGCCCGCCCAGCGCGAGTAGGCCGCCGAGCATGCCGAGCGCCCCCATCGCCGCCATTGGCCCCGCGTAGCTGGGAAAGCTGAGCTCCTCCTCGACCTGAGCGTCGCAGCCCAGGTCACGCAGACGCGCGGCGATCCACTCGGCGGCCCATCGTTCCCCGGGAGAGCATGCGGCCCGCTCCGTCGCGGCCAGCGCCTCGATCGTCTCGCGAAGCTCCGTCTCGTGCGCGCTGGTCACCTCGACCGCGGGTCTGCTGGAGCGGGCCGACGCCAGGTCACGGGGCGGCCGCCCGGAAGCGGCACCGTCGCGATCGGCTCAGCGCCCGTAGCGATCTCGCGAGAGCACGAGCTGGTCGGGCAGTGCCGTCCGCGCCGGCGGGGACGGATCGGCGATCACCGAGACGGTCTCGGCCACGCTGCGCGTGACCGCGTGGCGGGTGCCATCGGCTTCGATCGCCACCTCCTCACCGCCCGATTCGGCCAGCCGGCCCTCGAGCCCGGGCCTCAGCCCCGCGTCCATCAGGTAGTGCAGCAGCTCCTCCGCCTCGTTCTCGAAGCGCAGCACGCGTACCCGTGCTCCCTCCTCGACGTCGGCGAGGGGAACCCCCTGCTCGCGCGAGGCCTCGCCGATTGGGTGGCCGTGCGGGCAGGTCGAGGCGTTCCCGATGGCCACCATCATGCGCTCCTCGAGTACCGGCGACATGGCGTGCTCGAGGCGCTCGGCCTCCTCGTGGACCTCGTCCCACGGGATCCCCAGCACGTCGGTGAGGAAGCGCTCGATCAGCCGGTGGCGCTTGACCACGCCGGCGGCGTGGTCGTGCCCGGACTCGGTGAAGTCGAGCGACTTGTCGTCCTTGCGGGAGACGTAGCCGTCGGCCTCGAGGCGCCCGACCATCTCGTGGACGGTGGGAGCGGAGAGCTGCATGGCCCGCGCCATGTTGGCCGCGGTGATCGGAAGCCGCGCCTCGCGCAGCCAGTACATGGTCTGGAGGTACTCCTCCTCGGCGACGGTGGCCTGCTCGTGCGACAACTCGGGTCCTCCTCCGGGGGGCTCTGAAGAGATCGTAACGACGCCTTGCCCTTAGGATGCCGCGATCGAAGTACGGGCGGGAACACGAGTCTTGGTCACGGGCGCCTCGCGCGGCATCGGCCGCGCGCTATGCGAGGCCTTTGCGGGCCGCGGCGCGACGGTCGGGCTGGTGTCACGCTCCGAGGAGGAGCTTCGAGCTCTGGCGGTGCGGCTGCCGGCCCCGTCCGAGGGGTCGGGCCACGAGATCCTGGTGGCCGACGTCGGCGACCGCGACGAGGTCGCCGCCGCGATCGACCGCTTCGGCGAGGTCGACGTGGTGGTGGCCAACGCCGGGGTGGCCGACTACGCGCCGTTCAAGGACATGGATCTCGAGCCGATCGAGCGCATGACGCGCGTGAACTGGCTCGGCACCGTCTACACCGTGCACGCCGCGCTCCCGGGCATGCTCGAGCGCCTTCGTGGTCACCTCGTCGTCGTCTCCTCCGGGGCGGCGCTGCGGAGCTTCCCCCAGGCCGCGGCCTACGGCGCCACCAAGGCGGCTCAGCGCGGCTTCGCCGAGGCGCTCTGGCACGAGCTGGCGGGCACGGGCGTCGACGTCACCATTGTCTACCCCGGCGAGATCGCCACCGAGATCCACGCCCACGAGCACGATTCGTTGCCCACCTGGCGGACGATCGCCGAGGAGGCCGACGCCGGCCAGCTCGCTCGTCGAGTGCTGACGGCGATCGAGGTCAACGAGCGCGCGGTCTACTACCCGCCGTTCGTCCAGGCGCTGCGAGGCGCCCACGGCCTCTCTCCGCGGATCGCCGACTTTGCGCTGCGGCGCCTGCGGGGCATCACGGCGGCGCCGCGTCGCAGCCCGTGAGCCTGCCGCTCGCCGAGCCGCTCAAGCCGCAGCTCGCGCGCTCGGCTAAGGAGCTGCCGGCCGGCGAGGGCTGGTGCTACGAGCCCAAGTGGGACGGATTTCGCACGATCGTCTTCCGCGACGGCGACGACGTCCGCCTCCAGAGCCGCAACGGGCGACCCATGAACCGCTACTTCCCCGAGGTCATCGAGCAGGTCCTCTCCCTGCCCGGCCGGCGGCTCGTCCTCGACGGCGAGATCGTCGTCGAGGTCGACGGGGTGCAGGAGTTCGACCTGCTCTCGCAGCGCATCCACCCCGCCGCCTCGCGCGTCGAGCGCCTGGCCCGCGAGACCCCGGCCGGCTACGTCGCCTTTGATCTTCTGGCCGAAGACGACGAGGCTCTGCTCGCGCTGCCCTACGTCGAGCGCCGCGAGCGGCTCAGGACCGTGGTCGCCGACGGGCACGGGCCGCTCGACCTGACCCCGGCGACCTCCGACCCGGAGGCCGCGGGCGTCTGGCTCACCGGGGACTCCGAGGGGGTGATCGCCAAGGAGGCCTCCGCCCCCTACCTACCGGGCGAGCGCACCGGGATGCTCAAGATCAAGCGGGTGCGGACCGCCGACTGCGTGGTCGCGGCCTTTCGCTTCGGCAAGGCGGAGGGCACGGTCGGCTCGCTCATCCTCGGTCTCTACGACGACGAGGACCATCTGCGCGAGGTCGGGCATACCTCGGGGTTCAAGGCGAGCGAGAAGCGCGAGCTGCTCGCACGGCTCGAGCCCTACCGGACCCACGAGCGCGGATCGGGCGAGCCGAGCCGCTGGAAGTCGGACGAGGAGCTGGTGTGGGAGGGGCTGCGGCCCGAGCTGGTGGTGGAGATCGCCTTTGACCACATCACGGGGCAGCGGATCCGCCACGGCGCGCGCTTCCTGCGCTGGCGCGAGGACAAGTCGCCGCGCGAGTGTCGGATCGACCAGCTGCGCGGGTAGCGGCCGAGCCCGCCTCGCCTCACTCATGCCGCCGCTCGCCCGTACCGCCCTGAGAGTCGCCACCGCCCCGACCCGCTTCACGGTCGGGCTCGCGCTCGCGGCGCCTGCGGTGGTCGGGGAGCTCTCGGGTCTCGCCCGCGACGCGAGCGTGCTCGTGGGCGAGCTCGCCCGCCTCAGTCGCGACGCTCCGCGCGGAGCCCTGTCGGACCTGGTGGCGGGGCTCGCCCGGCTCACCGGCGAGGACGGAGAGCTGACGGCTCTGTTGCGAGAGCAGGCACGCCTCGCCGCCGCGCGCGCGGACGAGGTGTCCTCGCCTTTGCGGGCCGCGCGTAAGCCGTGATGGAATATCGCCCGATGCCGTCTCTCGAGGTCCAGCGGGCCGACGTCACCAAGATCGAGGTCGACGCCATCGCCAACGCTGCGAACACCGAGCTCAAGCACGGTGGCGGTGTGGCGGCGGCGATCTCGCGGGCGGGGGGCGACGCCGTGCAGCGGGAGTCCGACGAGCGCGCGCCGATCGGGCTCGGCGAGGCGGTCGAGACGACGGCCGGCGACATGCCGGCCCGCTACGTCATCCACGCCGCGACCATGGAGCTCGGCGGGCCTACCTCGCGCGACATCATCGATCGGGCCACGAGGTCGACCCTGCGGCGGGCCGAGGAGCTCGGCTGCCGGTCGCTGGGACTGGTCGCCTTTGGCACGGGGGTGGGCGGCTTTCCGGTCGGCCAGGCGGCGGAGGTCATGGTCGCCGCCGCGCGCGAGCACAAGGGCGAGGCGCTGGGACGGGTGGTCTTCTGCGTGCACGGCGAGGACGCCGAGCGCGCCTTCGAGGCGGCGATCGCCGAGGCGTGAGCGGCGTGCCGCTCAGCGCGGCCGCGGTGCTCGTCGCGCCCGACGACTTCAAGGGGACGCTGGGCGCCGCCCAGGTGGCGAGCGCGGTGGCGCGGGGTCTCCGTGTCGTCGGGCTCGAGGCCGAGGAGCTGCCGGTGGCCGACGGGGGCGACGGGACGTTGGACGTGCTCCTCCGCGCACACGGCGGGGAGCGCCGGCGGGCGACCGTGGCCGATCCGCTCGGTCGCCCGGTCGAGGCCGAGTTTGGGCTGCTGGACGAGGGGCGGGTCGCGGTCGTCGAGACGGCCCAGGCCAGCGGCCTGTGGCGGGTGGGCGAGGACGAGCGCGACGCCTGGGCGGCGACGACCCGGGGGACGGGTGAGCTGATCGCCGCCGCCGCGCAGGCGGGAGCGCGCGAGATCGTCGTCGCGGTCGGGGGCTCGGCCACGACCGACGGTGGCGCCGGAGCGCTCGCTGCGCTTGAGGACGCGGGGCTCGGGCCGGGCGCTATGAGCCTCGACGTGGTCTGCGACGTGCGCACGAGGTGGGAGGACGCGCCGCGCGTGTTCGGGCCCCAGAAGGGCGCCGACCCGGAGACCGTCGTCCGCCTGGAAGGCCGCCTCGACGAGCTGGCCGCCGAGGCGCCGCAGGACCCCCGCGGTCGGCCGATGACGGGCGCCGCCGGCGGGCTCGCGGGCGGTCTGTGGGCGCGTCTCGGCGCGCGCCTGGTACCGGGCGCCGCCTACGTCCTCGACGCGATCGGCTTCGACGCGCGCATGCGCGCCGCCCGCTTCGTGGTCACCGGCGAGGGCAGGCTCGACGAGCAGACCCTCGCGGGCAAGGCGGTCGGCGAGGTGGCCGTGCGCTGTCGCCAGGCGGGCGTCGGCTGTCACGCGGTCGTCGGGCGCAACGAGCTGAGCGCGTTCGATACGAGGCTGATCGACCTGGCCAGCGTCACCGAGGCCGGGACGCTCGCCGAACTCGAGTCCGCGGGCCGCGCGCTGGCGCCCTGAGTGTCCCGCTCGACGCGCGTGACCAAAGACTCGCTCGGAAAGCGGCAGGACGATGTGGCGGCGCCATCGGATCTCGCTGCGATCATCTTGCGTCAGCCCTCCAAAGTCGCAAAGGACACAGCGTGAAGCGCTTCTTCGGCCGCCTGGGTTCTCGATGGGCGGGCTTCAACATGAAACGGAAGGCCGCTCGGGTCGCCCTAGTCCTCGCGGCGACGATCCTCTTGCTCGGCGTGGGCTTCACCAGCTACGTCTACGCCATGTGGCGCTCGGCACCCGAGCTCTCCGAGCTCGAGCAGCGCGACAACGGCGAGAACTCGACGCTGTACGCCGACGACGGCGAGCGCCTCGGGGTGGTCCAGTCGGAGACGCTGCGCACCGCGCTCGAGGCCGATGAGATCCCCGATCTCGTCAAGCAGGCGACCGTGGCGATCGAGGATCGGCGCTTCTACGAGCACGAGGGCGTCGACTTCGAGGCCGTGCTCAGGGCTGCCGTCGAGAACTTCCGCTCCGGCGAGGTGGTCGAAGGCGGCTCGACGATCACCCAGCAGGTGGTCAAGAACCTCTACGCCTCCGACGAGCAGACGCTCGCGCGCAAGATCCGCGAGGCCAAGCTCGCCTCGGCGATCGACGAGCGCAGCACTAAGGAGGAGATCCTCGACCTCTACCTCAACAACGTCCCCTACGGGACCGTCAACGGACAGTCGGCGATCGGCATCGAGGCCGCGGCGCGAACCTTCTTCGCGAAGCCCGCCGACAAGCTGCGCCTGCACGAGGCCGCGCTGCTCGCGGGACTCCCCCGCGCCCCGGCCACCTACAACCCGTTCGAGAACGAGGACGCCGCGCGCGAGCGCCGCGACGAAGTCCTTCGGGCGCTCGCCGCGACCGGGAAGGTCTCGCCCGAGCGGGCGCGCGCCGCGGCCGAGAAGCCGCTGGGCGTCGAGCCCGGCTCCTTCTACACCCGCCAGGAGGAGCGCTACTTCTTCGAGTTCGTCAAGCAGCAGCTGATCGATCGCTACGGCGAGGAGCGCGTCGAGACCGGCGGCCTCAAGGTCTACACGACCGTCGACGTGGATCTCCAGGAGGAGGCCCGCCGTTCGATCCGCTCGGCGCTCGACCGCGGCGACGACCCTTCCGCGGCGGCGGTCAGCGTCGACCCGCAGACGGGCGCCATCAAGGCGATGGTCACCTCGGAGAGGTTCAGCCGGACGAAGTTCAACTACGCCGCGCAGAGCAAGCGCCAACCCGGCTCCGCGTTCAAGCCGGTCGTACTGATGACGGCCCTGAGTCGCGGGGTCGATCCCGACAAGACCACCTACAAGTCGAAGCCGCTCGACCTCGAGACGAAGCGCTACGGCGAGATCGACGTCGAGACCTACGACGAGCGCTACTACGGCAACATCGACCTCGAGCGAGCGACCCTCAAGAGCGACAACACGGTCTTCCAGCAGCTCGCTCTCGACCTCGGCCTGCCCGAGGTGACCGAGAACGCGCGCCGGCTCGGGATCGAGGCGGAGCTCGAGAGCCGGCCGGCCGAGGCCCTCGGCGGCCTCAAGCGGGGGGTCTCGCCGCTCGAGCTGGCGCGCACCTACGCCACGCTCGCCTCGGGCGGCGTGCGCACCGAGGCGCGCGCGGTCAAGCGGATCGTGTTCCCGGACGGTCAGCGCGACGCGCTCGCCGATCCGCAGGGTGAGCGCGCCTACAGCGAAGCCGCCACCGCGGAGGTGACCGACATCCTCGAGAAGAACATCCAGCGCGGAACCGGCAAGGAAGCCCGCATCGGCTGTCCGGCGGCGGGCAAGACGGGGACCACCGACGACTTCAAGGACGCGTGGTTCGCCGGCTACACCCCGCGTCTGTCCACCGCCGTGTGGGTCGGCTACTCGGACCCCAAGCCGATGCGCGACGTGCACGGCGTCGCGGTCTCCGGAAGCAACTTCCCGGCGCAGATCTGGGGCGACTACATGAGCTCGGCAGCGAGCGAGGGGTGTGGAGAGTTCCCGGACCCTTCGGAGCGAGCCGACCTCGATCCGTACTGCGCGAAGTACACGACGACGCGGAAGTGCGACGACAAGAAGAGGGACAAGAAGGAGCGCGAGCGCGAGGGGGGCCGGGAAAGCGAGCAGCAGCCTACGGAGGAGCCCGAGCGTCCGCGCGGTAGCGCGAGCGAGGGCGAGGGGGAAGCCGAGGAAAGGGCGGCAAGCCCCGAGCCGGACGGCGGCGGAGACAGCGGCGGGAGCGACGACTCCGAGCCGAGCCGCGCTCCGAACACCCGCATCGACGACGGGCCGCCCAAGACGACCTCGGACCGCAGCGCGCGCTTCTCCTTCTCCGCGACCGGCGGCAACGCGCGGGGCTTCGAGTGCCAGCTCGACGGCGGCGGCTACCGCGGTTGTAACAGCCCGAGGCGCTACTCGGGCCTCGAGCCCGGTCGGCACATCTTCAGGGTGCGGGCCATCGGCTCGGGCGGGAGGCGCGACCCGAGCCCGGCCTCCTACTCGTGGAGGGTCCGCCGCGAGCGGTCGAGCAAGGGCTGAGACGGTGCCCTTCGCCGAGGCCAACGGCCAGCGCCTCTTCTACCTCGAGCAGGGCGCCGGGGAGCCGCTGCTGCTCGTCACGGGCCTCGGCGGCAACCACCTCTCGTGGGGCGAGCAGCTCGAGCCCTTCTCCGAGCGCTTTCGTACGGTCGCCTTTGACAACCGGGACTCCGGCCAGTCCTCGGAGGCCCCTGAGGCCTACGCGATCCCCGACCTGGCCCAGGATGCGCTCGGCCTCGCCGACGAGCTCGGCCTCGATGATTTCCACCTGTTGGGCATCTCCATGGGGGGAGCGATCGCGCAGGAGGTGGCCCTGGCCGCGCCCGAGCGCGTGCGGACGCTCACCCTGGCCATGAGCTGGCCCGGCGACGGCCACTGGGGGCGCGTGCGGGGCCGACTCATGGCCAACGCCGCCATGCGCACGCCGCGCGAGGAGCACATCGAGCAGCTGATGCTGGTCTGCCTGTCCCAGGAGGCCTTCGAGGATCCCGAGCGCATCGCCTACTTCCGGACCATGGTCCTCGACAACCCGTACCCTCAGAGCCTCGAGGCCTTCGCGCGCCAGGTTCAGGCCGTCGGCAACCACGAGGCGCGCGAGCGTTTGGGCGAGCTGGAGATGCCGACGCACGTGATCGGCGCCGAGCGCGACCTGATGATCCCCGTGTGGAAGGCGCGCGAGCTCGCCGAGCTGATCCCCGGCGCGCGGTTCACCATGCTCGAGCGCGGGACGCACGCCGTGAACATGGAGCAGGCCGAGGAGTTCAACCGGGTCGTGCTCGCCTTTCTCGACGAGCGAGCGGTGAGCGGCGAGCCGCCTAGCGACGCTCGGCCAGCGACCGCACGACGGCCTCGTAGACGCCGTCGCCGTTGCGCGCCTCGGTGACCTCGACGCTCGAGCCCTCGGGTGCGTGGGCGCGGATCTCCGGGTCGCGCTCGACCGCGTTGGCCACGAGGTAGAAGCGCCCGACGAACTCCGCGACGCCGAGGTCCTCGCGGGAGTCGCCGACGGCCACGCAGTCCTCGGGCGCGTAGCCGCGCGCGCGCATGTGCGCGGCGACGGCGTTGCCCTTGGAGGCCCCGCGCGGGATCAGGTGGTAGCCGTGCGGAGTGCCGTCGACCTCGAGCCCCGTCTCTGAGCGCCCGACCGCGCCGTTGTCGACCAGGCGGAGATCGGCGTGCCCGTGCGCGCGCAGCAGCTCGTTGGCCTCCTCGGCGTCGACCAGGCCGCGCATGAGATGGGAGAACTCGCGCTCGCGGTGCCAGGGCGAGTGCACCTCGAGTCGCGCGGGGTAGGACTCGAGCAGCAGCGCCGGCGCCCCCGAGTCCTCGATCAGCGCGTGGACGTTGCGCCCGTCCGCGGGCACGAGGTCGCCGGTGAGCAGGGTCTCCTCGCCGTCGAGGCTCAGCCCGCAGCCGACCTCGTAGATGTAGGCGGTCTGGCCCATCAGGCGCGCGTCCTCGGAGACTTGCGCTCGGCGGCGCCCCGACATGATCACCACCTCCACCTCGGCGCGGTGACAGGCCTCGAGCGCGCGCGCCGGGAGGCGGGTGAAGTCGCCCTCGGCGTCGCGGAAGAGCGAGGCGCCGCGGCCGAGCAGGGTGCCGTCGAGGTCGGTGTAGAGGCAGCGCAGGGGCACGGGCGAGCCACGCTAGCGACCGTCGCCCGCCTAACATCGATCGGATGGCGATCTCGGCGACAGACCTCCCCTGGAAAGCGTTGCTCGAGGCCGGGCGCGACGAGCAGCTGGTCGCCCAGAGCCGCGAGGGTGCGCGGTCCGGCGCGGCGACGCCGTTGCCCGACGACCGGCTGCACCCGGCGGTCGCCTCGGCGCTGCGCGGGTCGGGCGTCGAGCACCTGTGGTCGCACCAGTCCGAGGCCTACGAGTCGGCCCTCGAGCGCGGCCACACCATTGTCACCACCGGCACGGCGAGCGGAAAGTCGCTGGCCTTCAACCTGCCGGTGCTCGACGTCCTCGCCCGCGATCGCTCCGCCCGCGCGCTCTACCTCTACCCGACCAAGGCGCTGGCCCAGGACCAGGCCCGCAAGCTGCACGGGCTGCGCGCCCCGTTCCTGCGCCCGGCGATCTACGACGGCGACACCCCGCGCGAGGAGCGCCGCTCGATCCGCGGGCGCAGCAATCTGATCCTGACCAACCCCGACATGCTCAACGTGAGCGTTCTGCCGCACCACCGCCACTGGGGCGACGTCCTCTCCAACCTCGCCTTTGTGGTGGTGGACGAGGCCCACACCTACCGCGGCGTGTTCGGCTCGCACGTGGCCAACGTGCTGCGCCGGCTGCGGCGGCTCGCCAACGCCTACGGCACCGAGCCGCGCTTCGTGCTCGCCAGCGCCACGATCGCCAATCCGGTCGAGCTCGCCGAGCGGCTCACGGGCCTCGACTTCGAGCTCGTCGACCGCGACGGCGCGCCGCGAGCGGAGCGCCAGATCGCCATGTGGAATCCGCCGCTGCTCGACGAGGCCAAGGGAACGCGGGCCTCGGCGCTGAGCGAGGCCGCCGACCTGCTGGCCGACCTCGTCGAGCGGGGCTCGCGGACGATCTGCTTTCTCAAGTCGCGGCGCGGCGTCGAGCTGATCCAGCGCTTCACCCGGCTCAAGCTCGAGGATCGCCGACGGGGCGACCTGGCCGAGCGGATCGCGCCCTACCGCGCTGGCTACACGCCGTCACAGCGGCGTGAGATCGAGCGCCGGCTCGTCGAGGGCGAGCTGCTCGGGGTGGCCGCCACGAGCGAGGCGGGGGAGCTGCTCGCCGACCTCGTGCGGGAGGGGGCGCGCACGATCTGCTTCATCCGCTCGCGCAAGGGTGCCGAGGTCGTCGCCCGGGCGGCGCGCGCGCACCTCGAGGGCTCGGGCGACGCCGACCTCGCCGAGCGCGTCGCCGCCTACCGCGCGGGCTACACGAGCCAGCAGCGCCACGAGCTCGAGCGGCAGCTGACGTCGGGCGAGCTGCTCGCGGTGGTCACCACCAGCGCGCTGGAGCTCGGCATCGACATCGGCGCG
>CADCVU010000086.1 GCA_902806245.1 uncultured Solirubrobacterales bacterium | reverse complement strand
GCGTCGCTTCGGCTCGTCCGACGCGAGCGATGTGGTGCCGCGTCCGGACCGGCGCGCCCTGCGCGCCGCGCTCGTGTCCGGACGCGGGCCGTTGGCGCGCCTTCGCGGCTTCCTCGCGCTTCCGCCGGCGGCGCTGCGAGCGCGTCGCTAGAGCGCCCGGCCAAGTTTTACGGCGACTTAAGCTTCTCCGCCTACAACTTGGGCTGTGACCAAATCAGCCCGCACCCAGAGCCTGCTCGCCGGCGTCCTCGGCGGCCTCGTCGTCCTCATCGTCGGCGCCATCCTCATCGCCACCGGCGTGATCGGTTCCGGGGACAGCGACTCGGGCGGCGACATCATCTCGCAGTCGCCGATCGTCCAGCCCGCCGCCGACTCGAGCGGCGACGGCCTCACGGTCAACCAGATCTACAAGCGCTCCGAGGAAGGCGTCGTGTTCATCGAGGCCCGCGGACGCCGCAGCAGCTCCCCCTTCGGCCAGCCGGGTCAGGGCGGCGCGGCCTCGGGCAGCGGCTTCGTGGTCAGCGACGACGGCTTCATCGTCACGAACGCGCACGTGGTCGAGGGCGCCAACGACGTCCGCGTCCGCTTCGGCGCGGTGGGCACCGGCGACGGCGCCATCGACGCGGAGGTCGTCGGCGCCGATCCCTCCACCGACCTCGCGGTGCTCAAGATCGACGGGGACGCCCGCGACCTCAAGCCGCTGCCGCTCGGCGATTCCTCGAAGCTCAAGGTCGGCGATCCGACGATCGCCATCGGCAACCCGTTCGGCTTCGACCAGACCGTCACCACCGGGATCGTCTCTGCCCTCCAGCGCCAGATTCCCGCTCCCAACAACTTCTCGATCGACGACGTCATCCAGACCGACGCGTCGGTCAACCCCGGCAACTCGGGCGGTCCGCTGCTCGACGCCGCCGGCCGGGTGATCGGCGTCAACTCGCAGATCGCCACGGGCGGCTCTCAGGGCTCGGTCGGCATCGGCTTCGCGGTCCCGGTCAACACGGTCAAGGACGTCATCCCGCAGCTCGAGGAGGACGGCAAGATCGAACGGCCCTACATCGGCGTCACCACCGCTCCGGTGGCCGACCTGGCCGGCGACCTCAACCTCCCCGCCAAGCGCGGCGCGCTCGTCCAGGATGTCCAGCCCGGCAGCCCCGCCGAGAAGGCCGGACTCAAGGCCGGCCGGACGCGCACCGAAGAGGGCATCACCCTCGGCGGCGACCTGATCGTCAAGGTCGACGGCCGCGACGTCGCCAGCCCCGAGGATGTGGCTGCGGCGATCGAGGACAGCAAGCCCGGCGACTCCATCACCGTGGAGTACCTGCGCGGCCGTGGCCGCGACAGCGTCGAGCTCGAGCTCGGCACCCGGCCCGCCCAGGCCGGCGGCGCCGCCGAGCAACGCGGAGGCCTCGCACCCCCGGAGGACGACGACGTGCTGCCACTGCCGTAACGAACTTGCGTCGGCGACGGCGGCGGGCTTCATGCGCCGCTCGCTGCCGCCGGCCGGCGCGCTTGGGCCCGGTGGTCCGGCTCCTAATGGGGGGAGCTAGGGCCACCGGGCTTCTTTTCGTACGCGGGCCGCGGCTCGCCTGCGACCATGAAGCTCGTGCAGCGCGTGAAGGTCAAGATCTGCGGGATCACCCGCCCCGAGGACGCCCGCCATGCCGTCGAGCTCGGCGCCTGGGCGATCGGCCTGATCTTCCATCCGCCCAGCCCGCGCAGCTGCACGCCGGTCGTGGCCGAGGAGATCGCGGCCGAGCTGCGCCGTCACACGGAGATCGCCGGGGTGTTCGTCAACCGGCCCCTCGACGAGGTCGCCGAGCTCGCGGACCGCTGCTCGCTTTCGATCCTCCAGCTCCACGGCGACGAGGGCCCGGCCTACTGCCGTGAGGCCGGTCGGCGCACCGGCGCCCGGGTCATGAAGGCCGTCCGCGTCAGAGACGCCTCGACGGTGCGCGCACTGGCGGCCTGGCGCGTCGACCTGCATCTGCTCGACGCCCACGTCGAGGGCGCTCGCGGCGGGACGGGGGAGACCTTCAACTGGGAGCTCGCCGGTGCCCACTCCGGCCGCGTGCCGCTCGTCCTCTCGGGTGGCCTGACCGCCGACAACGTCGGTGCGGGCATCGCCGCCGTCCGCCCCTTCGCCGTCGACACCGCGAGCGGCACCGAGGCCGCTGCGGGCCGCAAGGACCCGGCGAAGGTGACCGCGTTCTTTCGCGCCGTCGAGGCCGCCTCGACGCGCCTCGAGACGCCGCTGCTCGGCCTCGACGAGCCGCGGCCCGAGGCGGGCGTGCAGGCGGCGGGAGCGCGCCCGTGAGCGACGCGATCTCCCCCGCCGGGAGCCTCGAGCGGCGCTTCGGCGCCTACGGCGGCCGCTATGTGCCGGAGACCCTGATCCCCGCGCTCGACGAGCTCGAGCGGGCCTGGCTGGAGGCCCGTGCCGACGAGGGGTTCGGGGCCGAGCTCGCCACCCTGCTGCGCGACTTCGCCGGTCGGCCCACGCCGCTCTACCGCGCCGGTCGCCTCTCCGAGGAGGTCGGGCGGACCGTGTACCTGAAGCGCGAGGACCTCCTGCACACCGGCGCGCACAAGATCAACAACGCCCTCGGCCAGGCGCTGCTCGCCAAGCGGATGGGCAAGGACCGGGTGATCGCCGAGACCGGGGCCGGCCAGCACGGCGTGGCCACCGCGACGGCGTGCGCGCTGCTGGGGCTCGAGTGCGTGATCTACATGGGCTCCGAGGACATGCGCCGCCAGCGCCCCAACGTCGAGCGCATGGGACTGCTCGGGGCCGAGGTCGCTGAGGTCGAAGCCGGCGCGCGGACCCTCAAGGAGGCGGTCTCCGAGGCCATCCGCGACTGGGTGACGAACTCGGCCGGCACGCACTACGTGATCGGCTCGGCGGTCGGGCCCGCGCCCTACCCGGCGCTGGTGCGCGACCTCCAGCGGACGATAGGCGACGAGGCCCGCGCCCAGATCCTCGAGCGCGAGGGTCGCCTGCCCGATCGGGTGATCGCCTGCGTGGGCGGCGGCTCGAACGCCATCGGCACCTTCGTCGCCTTCGAGGCCGACGAGGGCGTCGAGCTCGTCGGGGTCGAGGCCGCGGGGGAGGGGATCGAGTCCGGGCGCCACTCCGCTCCGCTGTCCACCGGCGCGCGCGGCATCCTTCACGGGGCGATGTCGGCGGTCATGCAGGACTCCGACGGCCAGATCGTCGAGGCCCACTCGATCTCGGCCGGCCTCGACTATCCGGCCTCCGGGCCCGAGCACGCCGAGCTGCGCGACTCCGGGCGGGCGCGCTACGTCGCGGTCGGCGACGACGAGGCCGTAGCGTCGTTCCGGCGGCTGTGCCGGCTCGAGGGGCTCATCCCGGCGCTCGAGCCCTCGCACGCCGTCGCCTGGCTGCTCGGCGCGGGGATCGAGGCCGCCGCGGGCGCCGAGCGCAACGGCTCCACCGGCACGGGGCTCGACCTGCTCACGCTCTCCGGTCGCGGCGACAAGGACCTGGCCGAGGTCCTCGGACTTGACTGATCCGATCGCCGCCGCGTTCGCCGGCCACGGCCGGCGCGCGGCGCTCATGCCCTACCTGATGGGCGGCTACCCCGACCTCGAGACCTCGCGGGCGGTGGCCGAGGCCTGCGCCGAGGCCGGCGCCGACCTGATCGAGCTCGGCGTGCCGTTCTCCGACCCGCTGGCCGACGGCCCGGTTATCCACGCCGCGGCGACCCACGCCCTGGCCGGCGGGGTCACCGTCGACCAGGTGCTCGGCGTCTGCGCGGCGGCCGCGGCGCGCCTGCCGGTCATGCTCATGGTCTACGCCAACGCGGTCCTCGCTCACGGAGCCGAGGCGTTCGTGGCGCGCGCCGCCGACGCCGGCGCCGCGGGACTGATCGTCCCCGACCTGCCGCACGACGAGGCCGCCGAGCTCCGCGCCGCCTGCGACGCGGCCGGCCTGGCGCTGATCCCGCTCGTGGCGCCGTCCACCAGCCCTGAGCGCCTGGAGGCCATCGGCGCCGAGGCGCGCGGGTTCGTCTACACCGTCTCGCTCGCGGGAACCACCGGCGAGCGTTCGGCCCTGCCGCCGGAGCTGCCGGAGCTCGTGCGGCGGGTCCGCGCCGCCGCGGAGCCTACGCCGGTCGCCGTCGGCTTCGGCATCGCCTCGGGCGAGCAGGCGCGCGCGGTGGCCGAGATCGCCGACGGGGTGATCGTCGGCAGCCGCGTGGTGCGGGCCGCGGGCGAGGGTGGGGCCCCGGCCGTGCGTGAGCTCGTCGGCGAGCTGGCCGGGGCGCTCGAGTAGGGTGAGCGACCCGATGGCCGAGCCGCAGATCAGCCCCGAGCGCACCGGCGCTCCCGCCGCCGGTACGACGGCGGACCTCGCCCGCTCCTACTTCGCCGCCGTCGCCGCTCGCGACGCCTCCGCCCAGCTCGAGCACTGGCACCCGCAGGGGATCGTCGACCTCGTGCCGGTCGGCATCCGTCGGGGCGAGGCCGAGATCGGCGCCTTCTTCCGCGAGCTCTACGGCGCGATCCCCGACCTCGAGACCATCGTCGAGGCGGTCGTGTCCGACGAGCGCCGCGCCGTGGTGCAGTGGCGTATGAGCGGCCACTTCACCGGCGGACCGTTCCAGGGCCTCGACCCGACCGGCGGGCGGATCGCGCTGCGCGGCGTCGACGTCCTGGAGGTCGAGGGCGGGAGGATCGTCCGCAACACCGCCTACTACGACGGACTCGACTTCGCCCGTGGCGCCGGAATGCTCCCCGAGCAGGACTCGGGCGCCGAGAAGGCGATGTTCACCGCCTTCAACGGCCTGACCAAGGCCCGCGCCGCCCTGCGCGCCGCACGCGAGCGCTAGGCTCCCGCGCCGCCATGGTCGTGATCTGGGCACTTCTCGTCGGTTCGGTGATCTGGATCTCCGCCTGGGCGCTCGGGATCAAGGCCTTCGACGCCTTTCTGGTGCTGCTGGCGCTCGTCGTCGGCGCGGTGGCGTTCCGGGCGATCAAGCCGTTCCTGAACCAGCACCTCGGCCGGTCCTGACGGGCCAGGCGCGACGCCGCGCCTATCCGAAGAACGCCCGCGCCACCTCGAGATCGTCCTCGCTGACCGTCCGCAGGCTCTTCACCGCCTCCGCCAGCGGCACGAGCTCGATCCGCATCGAGCGCAGGGAGGTCATCCGGCCCCACTGCCCCTCCTGCGCGGCGTCGATGGCCCTGACGCCGAGCCGCGTGGCCAGTACGCGGTCGAAGGCGGTCGGCGTGCCGCCGCGCTGCGTATGCCCGAGCACCGTCGTGCGGGTCTCGAAGCCGGTGCGCTCCTCGATCTCGCGCTCGAGCCGCTGGCCGATCCCGCCGAGGCGAGCGTGCCCGAACTCGTCCGTCGCGCCGCCGAGGACCTCGAGCGTCCCTTCGACCGGAGTCGCTCCCTCGGCCACGACGACGATCGCGAAGTAGCGCCCGCGGGCGTGGCGGCGGCGGATCAGCCGGCAGACCTCCTCGATGTCGAAGGGACGCTCGGGGATGAGGATGACGTCGGCCCCGCCGGCGATCCCCGAGTGCAGGGCGATCCAGCCGGCGTGGCGGCCCATGACCTCGACGACGAGGTTGCGGTGATGACTCTCCGCGGTGGAGTGCAGCCGGTCGACGGCCTCGGTGGCGATCGACATCGCGGTGTCGAAGCCGAAGGTCTGGTCGGTGCCTCCGAGGTCGTTGTCGATCGTCTTCGGGACGCCGATCACCGGTATCCCCTCGGCGTGCAGCCGAGCCGCGGCCCCCAGCGTGTCCTCGCCGCCGATGGCGATCAGGCCGGCGAGCCCGAGCGACTCCATGGTCTCCCGGATCCGGCCGACGCCGTCTTCGCGACCGAACGGGTTGGTGCGCGAGGAGCCGAGGATAGTTCCGCCGCGCGGCAGGATGCCGCGCGTGGACTCGATCGTGAGCTCCTCGTAGGCGCTCTCGATCGGTCCCCGCCAGCCGTCGTGGAAGCCCACGATGGCGTGGCCGTGGCCGTCGATGCCCTTGCGGACCACCGCGCGGATCACGGCGTTCAGCCCCGGGCAGTCGCCTCCGCCTGTCAGAACGCCGATCCGCATCGTCGAGAGGGCCACCATACCCGGTGCGGGGCGGTGGCCATCAGGCGCCGGCCTGACCGCTCGAGACGCCGGATGCCGACGCTAGGATGCGGTCGCTTCGGAGCAGACCGCGCTCTACGACGGTGAGCGGTGTTATCGGTGTACCTCGCCCCGCGCCCCCCGTGCGGCGGCGAGAGCACGACCGAACCGACAAGGAGAGACCATGGACGGACATCGAGCTGGGAGCCGCGCCGGCGCTGTCGCGCTGATCGCGCTGCTGTCTCTTCTCGCGCTCGGGTGCAGCGACGATGGCGCCGGCGGCGCCGGAGGCGGCGAGAGCGCCGACCGCGGCGGCGAGCCCGCGCCGCCGAGGTCCGATCCTCGCAACGCCCGCTTCAAGCTGACCGTCGGCGATCTCGTTCCGCTGAGCGGCGATCTCTCGGCCTTCGGTCCGCCGGGGCGCAAGGCCGCCGAGCTCGCGGTCGATCGGGCCAAGGACGCCCTCAAGGACGCTCGCGCGCGGGGGGTCAAGGTAGACGTCGAGCACGCCGACACCGCCACCAACCCGCAGGACTCGGTCTCGGCCGCCCGCGAGCTGACCGAGAACGGCGCGACCTGCCTGGCCGGCGCCTGGGCCTCGACCGACACCATCCCGGCCGCCCAGTCCGTGGCCGCCCCGCAGCGGACGCCGATGATCTCGCCGGCCTCGACCAGCTCCCAGATCACCACGCTCGTGGACGAGGGCTTCCTGTTTCGCACCGCCCCCTCGAACAGCCTGCAGGGCGAGACCCTCGCCGACGTGGTCGAGGACGAGCTCGACGGCACCGACAAGACGATCGCGATCGCCGCGCGCAACGACGCCTACGGCTCCGGTCTGGCCTTCAGCTTCCGCCGCGCCTGGGAGGCGAAGGGCGGCGAGGTCACCGGCAGCCCGGTGCTCTACGACCCCGAGGAGGACGATCTCGAGGCCGATGCCGAGCAGGTAGTGGCCGACGACCCCGACGGCTACGTGATAGTCGACTTCCCGGAGAGCTACGCGCGGCTGGGCGCCGCGCTCATCGACACCGGTGACTTCGACGCCTCGAAGCTCTTCGTCACCGACGGGCTCGCCGGCGAGGGGCTGTCCGAGGAGATCCCGTCCCGGGCCCTCCAGGGCGCGCGCGGAACCCGACCGGGAACGCTCGCGAAGGGCAAGACCGCCAAAGCCTTCCGGCGGCTCTACCGGCGCTCCGACCGCCGGCCCAAGGCCCGCCAGACCTTCGACGCCCAGAACTTCGACGCGACCATGCTGTGCATCCTCGCCGCGGTGGCCGCCGGCTCGAACGAGGGCGAGGCGATCCAGGGCGAGCTGCGCGACGTGAGCTCGGCGCCCGGACGCAAGATCACCTTCGAGAACCTCGACGAGGGGATCGAGGCTCTGCGCAAGGGCCGCGACATCGACTACGAGGGCGCATCCGGCCCGGTCGACTTCGACAGCCAGGGCGACCCGACGGTGGGCACCTACGAGGTCTTCCGCTACGGACGCGACCGCGATTTCGAGGTTCTGCGCCAGCTGCAGGCCCGGCAGGGGCAGGGGGAGATCAACGGCCCCGGGGGCCGCGGGGCCGGTGGGCGCTGAGCCGCCGCGCGGCGCTCAGCTCCCGCGTCCGGTGGCAGCCCGCAGGGCGGGCTCGAGCTCGGGCCGGCGGAAGCGGTAACCGAGCTCCTCGAGGCGGCGCGGCCGGACGTTCACACCCGTGAGCACGAGCTGGGCCATCTCGCCGTAGAGGACCTTGAGGCCAAAGGCGGGGACGGGCAGCACCGCCGGGCGCCCGAGCACCCGCCCGAGCGTCTTCGACAGCTCCCTGTTGGTCACCGGTCGCGGGGCGGTCAGGTTGACCGGTCCCTCGGCCGCCTCGGTGTCGAGGCAGAAGAGCAGCGCGCCGACGTTGTCGTCGAGATGGATCCAGGACACATACTGCCGACCTCCGGCCACCGGCCCGCCGAGGCCGGCCTTGAAGAAGGGCAGCATCGTCCCCAGGGCGCCGCCCTCGGGCGAGAGCACGACGCCGGTCCGCGCGTAGACCACCCGCAGTCCCAGCTCGATCGCCTTCGCGGCCTCTCCCTCCCAAGCGACGACCAGATCGGATAGGAAGGCTCCCGGATCGGTCGGGCCGCTCTCGTCGACGGGCTCGGTGCCGCGGCGATAGATCCCCTCGGCCGACTGCGAGATCAGGACCTTGGGCCGCGCCTCGGCGGCGGCGATCCCGCGCATCAGGTTCTCCGTCCCCAGCACCCGCGAGTCGCGGATCTCGCGCTTGACCTCGTCGCTCCAGCGCTGGGCGATCGGCTCGCCGAGCAGGTGGACGACGGTGTCGCGCCCGGAGAGGCCCTCGGCCGGAGCGGGCTGAGACTTCGGGTCGGCCCAGGTCACGGCCTCGACGTCCGCGCCGAAGGTCTGCCGCGCCCGCTCGGCGTCGCGGGACAGGACCGTGACCTCGTCGCCGCGGCCCCGCAGCTCCTCGACCAGGCGGGAGCCGATCGTCCCGGTGGCGCCGGTGACCGCGACCTTCACGAGCGGATGTCCCCGCCGGCGCCCACGCTCAGGCCGCCGAGGTCAGCCCGGCGCCGACGGCGGCCCCGCCGGGCGGCAGGTCGTGCAGAGCGGGCGATCTGCCGTCGGCGGGCTCGCCGCCCGCGCCGGCGGTGCGGGCCACGCCGTCGCGCTCGGCCTCGCGGGCCACGGCCTCGGCCACCGCGCGGCTCACCCGCCGGTCGAACACGCTCGGGATGATGTACTCGTCGGAGAGCTCGTCGTCGGCCACCACGCCGGCGATCCCCTCGGCCGCCGCCAGCTTCATCTCCTCGGTGATCGCGGTGGCGCGGGCGTCGAGCGCGCCGCGGAAGATCCCCGGAAAGGCGAGGACGTTGTTGATCTGGTTCGGGTAGTCCGAGCGCCCGGTGGCCATCACGCCGGCGTAGGCGAGCGCGGCCTCGGGCAGGACCTCGGGGTCTGGGTTGGCCATGGCGAACACGAAGGGCTGTGGGTTCATACGCGCGAGATCCTCGGCGCGGACTATCCCCGGGCCGGAGAGGCCGAGGAACAGGTCGGCGCCCTCGAGCACCTCGGCCGGCGTGCCCTCCCGCCCGTCCGGGTTGGTGTGCTCGGCCAGCCAGGTCTTGGCCACGTTCATCGACCCGTCGGCGAAGTCGGAGCGCTCGCGGTGGATCGCTCCGGCGCGGTCGCAGGCGACGATCGAGCGGACGCCCGACTCGATGAGGATGCGCGCGACCGCGACCCCGGCGGCCCCGGCGCCGACCATCACCGCGTCGATCTCCGCGAGCCGGCGGCCGGTCAGCCGGCAGGCG
>CADCVU010000085.1 GCA_902806245.1 uncultured Solirubrobacterales bacterium | reverse complement strand
TGGCCTCGGTCGACGGCCGCTACGTCGGGCCGCTCGACGTGAGCGACGCGCCCGAGATCGTCGCCGCGGTACGCGAGGGTCGCAAGCCGCTCCCGGGGCGCGGGCTCGAGGACTCCGACCACATGCCGCCGGGCGCCGGGGACCCGCCACCGCAGGAGGAGGCTCCACAGTGACCACCATGCGCCTGCTCAAGGACATCGACGAGCCGGGGCTGGCCACGCGCGAGGTCTACGAGCGCCTCGGCGGCTACGCGGCCATGCGCAGGGCCGTGACCGAGATGGAGCCCGACGAGGTCCTGAGCCAGATCTCCGAGTCCGACGTGCGCGGGCGCGGCGGCGCCGGCTTCGCCATGGGCAAGAAGGCCGGCTTCATCCCCAAGGGGGACATGGACAAGTACCTGGTCTGCAACGCCGACGAGTCCGAGCCCGGCGCCTTCAAGGACCGGGTGCTCATCCAGCGCAACCCCCACCTGCTCGTCGAGGGTTGCATCATCGGCGCGCGCGCCATCGGTGCCAACAAGGCGTTCATCTACATCCGCGGCGAGTACGAGCTCCAGGGCGACATCCTCGAGGCCGCGGTCGCCGAGGCGTATGCCGCCGGCTACCTCGGCCGCGACATCCTCGACCAGGGCTTCGACCTCGATCTCGTGGTCCACCGCGGCGCGGGCGCCTACATCTGCGGCGAGGAGACCGGCCTGCTCGACTCGCTCGAGGGCAAGCGCGGCAACCCGCGCCTCAAGCCGCCCTTCCCGGCCAACGCGGGCCTGTACCAGGGCCCGACGCTCATCAACAACGTCGAGACCCTGTGCAACGTCCCGCTGGTCATCGGCATGGGCGTCGAGGAATACCGCAAGGTCGGCTCCGAGCAGTCGAAGGGGACCAAGGTCGTGTCGGTGTCGGGCAACGTCCAGCGCCCCGGGAACTACGAGGTGGCTCTCGGAACGACGATCCGCGAGATCGTCTACGACCTGGCCGGCGGGCCGCTCGAGGGACGCGAGATCAAGTGCTTCTTCCCGGGCGGATCGTCCGCGCCGGTGCTCACCGGCGACGAGGGCCTCGACCTGGCCTACGACTTCGAGACCATGGCGCAGGCCGGCTCGATGCTCGGCTCGGGCTCGATCATCGTCGTCGACGACGCGCAGCCGCTCGTGCCGCTGGCCCTGCGCCTCGCGCAGTTCTACCGCCACGAGTCGTGCGGCAAGTGCACGCCGTGCCGCGAGGGCACCAACTGGACCGTGAAGATGCTCGAGCGCGTCGACTCGGGCGAGGCCACGCCCATGGACCTCGAGCTCCTCCAGCAGGTCCAGACCAACATCGAGGGCAACTGCCTGTGCGTCCTCGGCGACGCGATGGCCATGCCGATCGGCTCGATGCTGGTCAAGTTCCGGTCCGAGTTCGAGGAGCACGCGGAGCGGGCGCGCATGCGCAACGATGCCGCGCTCGTCGAGCAGCCGGCGGTCGAGCTCGCCGCGGCCGCCCAGGTCGGGCCGGCGTAACGCCGGCTCCGCGCTCAACCCTTCGGACACCGACCATGCCCCGCCCCACACCCAACTTCGTCACCTTCGAGATCGACGGCCGCGACGTGACCGCGCCCGAGGGCTCGATGCTGGTCGACGGGGCGAAGTACGGTGACGTCGAGATCCCGGTCTTCTGTTACGAGCCGAAGCTCGGTCAGCCCGTGGGCGCGTGCCGCATGTGCCTGGTCGAGATCGAGGGCATCCCCAAGCTCCAGACCGCATGCTCGACGCCGGTCAGAGACGGGATGGTGGTGATCACGGGATCGCAGCGGGTCAAGCAGGCCCAGAACGCGATCGTCGAGTTCCTGCTGGTCAACCACCCGCTCGACTGCCCGGTGTGCGACAAGGGCGGTGAGTGCCCGCTGCAGGACATCGCCTACGGCTGGGGCGCCGGGCGCTCGCGCTTCATCGAGCCCAAGCGCCACTTCGAGAAGCCGCTCGAGCTCTCGCCGCTGATCGCCATCGACCGCGAGCGCTGCATCCTCTGCTTCCGCTGCGTGCGCTTCTCCCAGGAGATCTCCGAGGACTACCAGCTCACCTTTCTCGAGCGCGCCGACTCGACCTACGTGGGCACCCACCACGGGCATCCCTACGTCGCGCCGTTCTCGGGCAACATCGTCGACCTCTGCCCGGTCGGCGCGCTGACCTCGAGCGCTTACCGCTTCCGGGCCCGGCCCTGGGACATCGAGAACGCGGGGTCGATCTGCACGATCTGCCCGAGCCAATGCAACGTCACCTTCTCGGTTCGCGACGACATGAAGGTCCTGCGCGTCTTCGCCCGCGACAACGCGGAGGTCGACGACGGCTGGCTGTGCGACCGCGGACGCTACGGCTTCCAGGCCATCCACTCGCCGGAGCGGATCACGCGGCCGAAGGTCAAGGAGGGAGGGACGCTGCGCGAGGTCTCGTGGGACAGCGCGCTCGCCGCGGCCGCCGAGGGGTTGCGCAAGGCGGGCGCGGGGACCGCGGCGCTCGCGGGGGGCGAGACCTCGAACGAGGAGGGCTTCCTCCTGCAGAGGCTGATGCGCGAGGGGCTCGGCTCGCCTCACGTCGACTCACGGGCGAGCGGTCCGATCGAGCGCGAGCACGCGCGCGCGCTGGCACGGCCCGAGCTCGCGGCCATGGTCTCGGACATCGATCACGCCGGCGCGGTCGTGGTGGTCGACTCGGAGCTTCAGGACGAGTCGCCGATCCTCGACCTGCGCGTGCGCAAGGCCATCCGTCGCCTGGGGGTCAAGGTGATCGTCGTGGGCGGGCGTCCCGGCGCGCTCGATCCGCCGGCCGACGCGATCGTGCGCACGATTCCGGGCGGCGCCGAGGCTGCGCTCGGCGGGCTGGCCGCGGCGCTCGGCGAGGTCGAGCCGGCCGACGGGGCTCCGGCGGACCGCCGCGCGCCCCGCGACTCCTCGCAGACGCCGGTCGGAGGCCTCGACGAGCGCCAGCACGGCGAGCCGGCTCGACAGGGCGAGTCGGTCGAGGGTGGCATCGACGACCTCTCGCGCCGCGCGGGCACGAGCGCCGAGTCGGTCCGCAACGCCGCGGCCATCCTCCGTGCGGCCGGACCGGTCGTCGTCCTCTGGGGCGAGCGCCTCTCCCACGGCGCGCGCGGCGGCGCCGGCGTCAACGCCCTGCTCGCCCTCGCGCGCGCTCTCGGGATCCCGGAGACCGAGGGCGCCGGACTGATCGAGGTGCCGGCCGGCACGAATGCGCGCGGCCTGCGCGAGGTCGGCTGCCTGCCCGGCCTCGGCCCCGGCCTCGCCGACGCGCCGAGCGCGGGCCGGGCCGCGACGGAGATGGCCTCCGCCCTCGGCGACGAGCTCTCCGCCCTGATCCTGCTCGGCGCCGACCCACTGCGCACCCACCCCGACCGCGCCGCCTGGACCCGCGCGCTCGACGCCGCGGGCTTCGTCGTCGCCTTCAGCGACTTCCCGACGGAGGCCCTGACCGAGCACGCGGACGTGATCCTCCCGCTCGAGAGCTACGCCGAGCGCGAGGGCACGATCACCCATCCCGACGGTCGGCTCCAGCGCCTGCGCCAGGCCATCGGCCACCCCGGTGACGTGCGGCCGGTGTGGAGCGTGCTGGCCGAGCTCTCGGCGCGACTGGGAGTTCCAGGCGCGGAAGGGTTCCTCACCAGCCCCATGGTCAGCCGCGCCCTGTTCGACGCCGTCCCCTTCTACGCCGGGCTGACGCTCGAGGAGATCGGCGGCAAGGGCAAGCGCTGGCAGGAGCGCAGCGCCGCGGCCGCCGCCCCCGCTGCGCCCGAGCTGCCGGCCCCCGGCGACCTCGACGCCCCGCCCGAGCCGCTCGAGCCGGAGAACGGCGATCTGCGCCTCGGAACCGCGCGCTCGCTGTGGTCGGGGCGCGAGACCGAGCACTCGCCGATCCTGCGCTTCCTCGCCCCGGGCCAGCGGGTTGAGCTCTCGGCGGAGGACGGCGTCCGCCTCGGGGTGGCCAGCGGCGACGAGGTCACGGTCGCGCGCAACGGGTCGAGCGTGCGCGGGGTCGCGGCCCTGCGCGACGGGCTCCCGCCGGCCAGCGTCTACCTCTACGAGGGCACCGCCGAGGGCAACGCGACCGAGCTCCTGAACGGCGAGGCGACCACGGTCAGGGTGCACAAGGCGGCCGCGGAGTGACCGCGGCAGCGCTCGCGTCGGCCGCCGGCGCCGCGCCGCTCCCGCTCGTGCCCCTGGCCCTCAGCGAGACGGGGCCTGTCTGGGTCCAGCTCGTCAAGGCGGTGGTGATCTTCGTGTTCATCCTCCAGATCGTGCCGATGGTCCTCTGGGCCGAGCGGCGCCTGCTCGGGCGCTTCCAGGCCCGCCTCGGCCCCAACCGGGTGGGCCCGGCCGGCCTCATGCAGCCGCTGGCCGACGTGCTCAAGCTCGTCTCCAAGGAGGCTTCGACCCCGGCCACCGCGGTGCCATGGATGATGGCCATCGCTCCGGTGATCTCGATCACCACCGCGGTGCTCACGCTCGCGATCATCCCCTTCGGCGCGCCCGGGGCCTACGGCGGCGAGTTCGCGCTCGCGGGCATCGACGTCTCGATCGGCCTTCTCTACTTCTTCGCCTTCGGATCGATCTCGTTCTACGGGCTGATGCTCGGCGGCTGGGCCTCGGGCTCGAAGTACTCGTTCCTCGGCTCGATGCGCGCCGCGGCGCAGCTCGTCTCCTACGAGGTGGCGATCGGTCTGTCCCTGCTCGGCGTGGCCATGACCGCAGGCTCGCTCTCGCTCGTCGAGATCGTCCAGGCCCAGGACAACATCTGGTTCATCGTCCCCCAGTTCGTCGGCTTCCTGATCTTCATGGTCGCCGGCTTCGCTGAGTCCTCGCGGCCCCCGTTCGATCTCCCCGAGGCCGACGCCGAGCTCGTCTCCGGCTACAACACCGAGTTCGGCGGCATGCGCTTCGGCTCGTTCTTCATGGCCGAGTACATCGAGGTGCTGGTCATCTCGGGCGTGGCGGTGGCGATCTTCCTCGGCGGCTGGCACGGCCCGGGGCCCGAGTGGCTCGGGCCGTGGTGGGTCCTGCTCAAGATGCTGGCCCTCGTGTTCCTGTTCATCTGGGTGCGCGCCACCCTGCCGCGGCTGCGCTACGACCAGCTCATGACCCTCGGGTGGAAGATCCTGTTGCCGCTCGCCACCCTCAACGTGCTCGTGACCGCGATCCTCGTGGTCCTCCTCTGACTCCGGGAGCTTCCCGACACCATGTCTGACACCCCGTCGAACAAGTCGTCCAACCCCGCCGAGGCCTCGGCCACCCGCCTGGCCGACGACGTCATCGCCGTCCAGCGGGCGCCCTCCCCGACCCGCTCGAGCTCCGCCTACCGTGCCTTTGGGGCGACCCTCAAGGGACTGCGCACCACGCTCGCGCGCACCCTCGAGAAGCCGACGACGATCCAGTACCCGGAGGAGAAGACCCCGGTCTACCCGCGCTTTCGCGGCCGGCACAAGCTCCACCGCTTCGAGGACAGCGGGCTCGAGAAGTGCGTGGGCTGCTCGCTGTGCGCCGCGGCCTGCCCCGCCGAGTGCATCCGCGTGGTCGCGGCCGAGAACACTCCTGAGCACCAGGTCTCGGCCGGCGAGCGCTACGCCGCGGTCTACGAGATCAATCTCAGCCGCTGCATCTTCTGCGGGTACTGCGAGGTCGCCTGCCCGTTCGACGCCATCACCATGGGCAACGACTACGAGCTCTCCGACTACACGCGCTCCGACCTGATCTTCACCAAGGAGATGCTGCTCGCCGACCCGATCGAGCGCACCCCGCTGCGGCGCGAGGGCGAGTAGCGAGCCGGACGGGTCGAGGGGGGCGCGATGATCTTCGAGCAGATCCTCTTCTTCGTGGCTGCGGCCGGGGCGATCGGCGGAGCGGTCGGAGTGGTCGTGCTGCGCAATCCGTTCTTCAGCGTGCTCGCGCTCGTGGGCCATCTGCTCGCGCTCGCGGTGCTCTTCCTGCTGCTGCGGGCCGAGTTCGTGGCCGCCGCCCAGGTCGTGGTCTACGCCGGAGCGGTCATGGTCCTGTACGTGTTCGTGGTCGCCTACATCGGCGGCATCGAGGAGCCGATCGGCCCCTCGGCCGGGCCGCTGCGGGTGCTCGGGCCGCTGTTCGCCGGCGTGCTGCTGGTCGAGATCGCCATCGCCACCATCGGATCGGGATTGCGGGCGGTCTCGTCCACGGGCCCGGCGGTCGCCGACGACTTCGGCTCGCCCGAGGCCATCGGCGCGCTCCTGCTCCAGAAGTTCCTGATCGCCTTTGAGGCGGCCTCGTTCCTGCTGCTGATCGCCGCCGTCGCGGCGGTCGTGCTCGCCCAGCGCCGTCGCGGCCTCGAGGAGGCCGGCGGTGAGACGCCGCTGCAGATCGGTCGCCGTCCCCCGACCGGTCCGCAGGCCGAGGATCCGGCGGCGGCGGGCTCCGGCGGGCCGGCCGGGCGTGCGATCGACGAGCGCACGCCGACCGTGGCGCAGGGGAGCTAGCCGTGGGCATCGCCTGGTTCGTCGTCCTGTCGGCGTTCATCTTCTGCATCGGTGCCGCGGGCGTGCTCACCCGGCGCAACCCGCTGGTCATCCTGCTCTGCCTCGAGCTCATGCTCAACGCCGGCAACCTCGCGCTGCTCTCCTTCGCCCGCGCCTACGGCAACGGTGACGGCCAGGTCTTCGCGCTGATCGTCATGGTCGTCGCCGCCTGCGAGGTGGTGATCGGCCTCGGGTTGATCGTGGCCATGTACCGCAACAAGCTGGCCATCGACGCCGACGAGATGTCGGGGCTGCGCGGATGATGCCCCCTCCGCCGCTGACCCCGCCGCCGGTGTGGTGGGCGTGGGCCGTGCTGCTGCTGCCGCTGATCGGGACGGTCGTCATCGCGCTGGCCTGGAAGCTCCTGCCGGGACGCCTGGCCGGCTACCTCGGCTCGCTGACCGTGGGGCTCTCGTTCCTGGCCGGGATCTTCGCCTACGTCGGGCTGGAGGATCTGCCGCCCGAGGGTCGCGAGCTCGTGTCGAGCGCCTTCACCTACATCGGCACGGGCGACCTGAACGTGGACCTGTCGATCCTCGTCGACCCGCTGTCGGTGTTCATGGTCCTCGTGGTCACCGGCGTGTCGTTTCTCATCCACGTCTACTCGATCGCCTACCTCGGCTCCGACCGCGGCTACGCGCGCTTCTTCTCCTACCTCAACTTCTTCGTGTTCTCGATGCTGCTGCTCGTCCTGGCCGGCAACGTCGTGCTGCTGATCGTCGGCTGGGCCTTCGTCGGTGCCGCCTCCTACCTGCTGATCTCGTTCTGGTACCGCCGGGACACCGCGACCACAGCCGGGATCAAGGCCTTCGTGATCAACGTGATCGGCGACGTCGGCCTCGTGGTCGCCGCCTTTCTGATCCTCGACCGGCTCGGGACGCTCGACTACCTCGGCGCCTTTGAGGCGGTCAGGCAGGTCCCGGAGGGTGACGGGACCATCGTGGCCGCCTGCCTACTGCTCCTGGTCGGCGCCTTTGCCAAGTCGGGCCAGCTCCCCCTGCACACCTGGCTGCCCGACGCCATGGAGGGTCCGACCCCGGTCTCCGCGCTGATCCACGCGGCGACCATGGTCACCGCGGGCGTCTACCTGATCGCTCGCTTCCATCCCCTCTTCGAGCGCGCGCCCGCCGCGGCGGCGGTCGGGGCGATCATCGGCACGCTGACCCTGCTCTTCGCCGCCACGGTGGCGCTGGTGTCCACCGACCTGAAGCGGATCATCGCCTACTCGACGATCTCCCAGATCGGCTACATGATCCTCGGCGTCTGCGCCTTCGCCTACAGCGCGGGGATGTTCCACCTCATGACCCACGCGTTCTTCAAGGCGCTGCTCTTCATGGGCGCGGGCTCGGTGGTCTCGGCGCTCGGGATGACCAACGAGTCGATCGACCGCATGGGCGGCTTTCGCAGGGCCATGCCTTTCACCTTCGCGACCTTCACCATCGGCGCGGGCGCGCTGGCGAGCCTCCCGCTGCTCTCGGGCTTCTTCTCGAAGGACGAGATCATCGCCTACACCTTCCACCGCGGCGGGCTCTACACCGTGCTGGGGATCTGCGCCTACGTCGCCGCGCTGCTGACCGCGTTCTACGCCTTCCGGATGGTCTTCCGCGTCTTCTTCGGCGAGCCGGTGCCCGAGGCCGAGCAGCTCGCTGGGGGTGAGCTCGCTCACGTCGGCCCGCGCAACCCGCTGACCGGCGAGGAGGAGGACACCGACGTCGGCTTCCCCGGCCCTGAGCACCACATCGCCGAGCGCTCGTTCCCCATGAAGGCGGCGATGGCCCCGCTGGCGCTCCTGGCCGTCGTGGGCGGCGTCGTGGCCATCCCCGGGCTCACCGCCGGGGTCGAGACCTTCCTCGAGCCCACGTTCGCCGGATCCGCGTACCTGGTCGACCGCCCGCCGGAGGGCGAGCAGATCACCGGACTGGTCATCGGCGGCGTGCTCGCGCTGATCGGGGTGGCCGCCGCGTACTTCGTCTACCTGCGGCGCCCCGGCCTCGCCGGGTCGGCGCAGCGGCGGCTGGCCGGCGTGCACGCCTTCTTCTTCAACGCCTGGTACCTCAACCAGCTCTACGACCGCCTGTTCGTACGCCCGAGCCGTGCCGCCGGGCGGTTCGGGCGGACCACCGTGGAGCGCTTCTTCGTGCAGGACGCGATCATGGGCGGTCCGA
Organism: uncultured Solirubrobacterales bacterium; assembly: GCA_902806245.1. GTDB lineage: Bacteria > Actinomycetota > Thermoleophilia > Solirubrobacterales > Thermoleophilaceae > JACCUC01. The sequence continues at coordinate 3,024 of CADCVU010000085.1, read as the reverse complement.
GCGGAGTGGTCCGGGCCGGCACCGCGCTCGCGCGGGCGATCCAGACCGGCTATCTGCGCGCCTACGCGCTGCTGCTGCTGCTGGGCGTGTGTGCGCTGGCCCTCTACTTCCTGATCGCGAGCGGCTGAGCCGTGCCCGTGCTCGACATCCCGCTCTCGATCTTCATCGTAATCCCGTTCGCGGTGGGGCTGGTCGGACTGCTCCTACCGGCCAAGGCGGCACGCTGGCTCGCTCTCGTAGCCGCCGCTGCGACCTTCGCCTACGTGATCTTCATGATCGCCGACTTCGCGCCGGGCGGCTCGGGCTTGCGCTACGTCACCGACGAGCCGTGGATCCCCGCGCTCGGCATCCGCTTCTCGCTCGGCGTCGACGGGCTCAGCCTGTTCCTGGTCGCGCTGACCGCGCTGCTGTGGCTGGCCGCCACGGTGGTCGCGGCGCTGCGCCCGGCCGACCGCGCCTTCGAGCGCCCGCGGCTCTTCTTCCTGCACCTGGGCCTGGCCGAGACCGCGGTCCTCGGCGCCTTTGTCGCCCAGGACCTGGCCTTGTTCGTCGTCTTCTTCGACCTGATGCTGATCCCGTTCTACTTCCTGATCGGGCAGTGGGGGACGCGCGAGCGGGTCGCGGCGACGACCACCTTCGTCATCTACACGCTCGTGGGCTCGCTGCTCATGCTCGCGGCCGCCGTCGCGCTCGGCGTCCTATCGACGCCGGAGGGCGGCCGGATCTCCTTTGCCCTGCCCGAGCTGGCCCAGCGGACGCTGTCCGAGGGCGCGCAGATCCCGATCTTCCTGGCCTTTGCCGCCGCCTTTCTGGTCAAGGCGCCGCTGTTTCCCTTCCACGGCTGGCTGCCGGCCGCCTACCGCGCGGCGCCGCTGCCCGTGCTCGTGCTGCTCTCGGCCGTGCTCTCCAAGGTCGGGGTCTACGGGTTCCTGCGCGTCGTCCTGCCGATCCTGCCCGACGCCGCGGTGGCCCTCCAGGAGTTGATGCTGGTGATCGCCGTGTTCTCGATCCTCTACGGCTCGATCCTCGCCTTCTCGCAGGACGACGCTCGGCTCGTCGTCGGCTACTCCTCGATCGCCCAGCTCGGCTTCATCGTCCTGGGGATCTTCGCCCTCGACGACAAGGGCGCGCAGGGCGCGGTCTTCCAGATGGTCACGCACGGTCTGGTGGCCGCCGCGCTGTTCCTGATCATCGGGGCGCTGGCCGGGCGGGCCGGGGGCTCGGAGTCGCTCGCGCGGATGGGCGGGATCGCCATGCGCGCGCCGGTACTGGCCGCGGTGTTCCTGATCGTCTCGCTGGCCACCCTGGCCATGCCCGGCTCGCCCAACTTCGTCGGCGAGCTGCTGATCCTGTTCGGCGCCTTTGAGGACAAGATCGTCTACGGGCTGGTGGCCAGCGTCGCCGTGGGGCTCGCGGCGGTCTACATGATCCGGTTCTTCCAGCAGGCCATGCACCACCGCGCCGGTCCCGAGGTGGCCTCGCGCGAAATCGGGCGGGTCGACCTGGCCGGCATCGTCCCGCTCGTGGTCGTGATCCTCGGCCTCGGGGTCTACCCGCAGCTCGTGCTCGCGCGCACGGACCGCGACACCACCGCGCGCATCGGCGAGGCCCGCGAGCTGGCCGGCGGCACGAGCGACGCGCAGGCGAGCCCGCCGGGCGGCGTCACCCCGGGCGGCGCCACCGTGCCGGGCGAGCCGCCGGTGCGCTCGCCGTCGCGGCCGGGCGGGGAGCAGCTCCCGTGAGCGCCACGCTCGCCGCCGTATCCGGCCCCGCGATCGACGCCAGGGCGCTGTCGCCGCTCGCCGCGGTGGTGGTCGGCACGGTCGTCGTGCTCATGGCCAGCCTGTTGCGCGCCGCGCTCGTGCAGCGCGTCGTCGTCCCGGTGCTGGCCGCTGTGTCGCTGCTCGCCGCCGTCGGGCTGGCCATCTGGGTCTGGGAGCCGGGCCCGATGCGCCCGCTGGTCGCCGGCGCCGTCGTCTTCGACACGCTGACCCTCGTGCTCGTGCTCATCGTCGCGGCTGCGGGGCTGGCGACGATCGCGCTGTCGCTCAGGTCCGCGGCCCTCGGCGAGGCCGGGCCCGGCGAGTACATGACCCTCCTGCTCGGCTCGATCGCCGGGATGATCCTGCTCGGCGGGGCGGCGAATCTGGTGACCTTCTTCCTCGGCCTCGAGCTGCTGTCGATCCCGCTCTACGTCCTGTGCGCGACCGAGCTGCGCCGGCGCGAGTCGCTCGAGTCGGGGCTCAAGTACCTGGTCATCGGCTCGCTCGGCTCGGCGACGCTCCTGTACGGGCTGGCGCTGGTCTACGGCGCCACCGGCGCGACCGACTTCTCGGCGATCTCCCGCGCCGTCGGGCGTGAGGGCCTGGCGACCGACCCGCTGTTTCTCACCGGGATCGCCCTCACGATGACTGGGCTTGCCTTCAAGGCTTCGGTCGCGCCCTTCCACCAGTGGACGCCCGACGTCTACCAGGGCGCGCCCACACCGGTCACCAGCTTCATGGCGGTGGCCACCAAGGCCGCCGCGTTCGTGATCATCCTGCGCTTCTTCCTCGACGCCGTGCCGGCCGCCCAGCCCCAGTGGGCGCCCGCGCTGGCCGCGCTGGCCATCGCCACCATCGTCATCGGCAACGTCGGGGCGATCGCCCAGCGCTCGCTCAAGCGCATGCTCGCGTGGTCGGGCGTGGCCCAGGCCGGCTACCTGCTCGCCGGCGTCGTGGTGGGCACCCGGCTCGGGCTCGAGGCCACGGTCTTCTACCTGATCGTCTACGTGCTCATGAACGTCGCGGCCTTTGCCGTGATCATCGCCCGCGAGCGCTTCTCCGAGCACGGCGACGACCTGCGCTCGCTCGAGGGCCTCGGCCAGGCCAGCCCGCCGCTGGCGCTCGCCATGACCGTGGCCATGCTCTCGCTCGCCGGGCTCCCGGGGACCGTCGGGCTGTGGGGCAAGTTCTTCCTGATCCGCGCAGGCTTCGACGGCGGCTACGGCGTGCTCGGCGTCGCCATCGTCGTCGGCTCGATCAT
>CADCVU010000084.1 GCA_902806245.1 uncultured Solirubrobacterales bacterium | reverse complement strand
TCGTTGATGTCGACGCCCTGTGACTTGTAGACCTTCTGGACCTCGCGCACGAGGTACACCTCGGTCGCGGTGCGCCCGCGGATGTCGAGCAGCTCGTGGGGGTAGATCGAGCCCTCGTTGATCTGCGTGCCCGCCACGATCCGCTGGCCGCGCTCGACCCACAGACGGGTGCGGCGCGGGAAGCGGTAGTGGTGCTCAGTCCCCGAGTCGTCGGTGACCGTGACCACGAGCTCCTTGTCGGTGTCCTCGATCGCGACGACGCCGTCCTCCTCGGCGAGCCGTGCGAGGCCCTTGGGCTTGCGCGCCTCGAACAGCTCTACCACGCGTGGGAGGCCCTGGGTGATGTCGGCCCCGGCCACACCGCCGGTGTGGAAGGTCCGCAGCGTGAGCTGCGTGCCCGGCTCGCCGATCGACTGGGCGGCGATGATGCCGACCGCGTCGCCGATCGCCGCGATGTTGCCGGTGGCCGGCGCGACGCCGTAGCAGCGCTGGCAGATCCCGGTCTCGGCGACGCACTTGAGCACCGAGCGCACCGGCACGGCCGCGGACCCCTCGTCGTCGCCGAAGGCGGCACGGATCTGGTCGACCTTGCCGGCGGTGATCAGCTCCTCGGGCTCGAGCAGGGCCTGACCGTCGGGCCCCGAGAACGGGGCCGCGGCGAACCGCCCGGCGATGCTCTCGTTGGGTGCGCCGCCCGGAATCGTCAGCGCGGTCTCGATGTAGCTCTCGGTCCCGCAGTCCTCGATCCGCACGATCACGTCCTGGGAGACGTCGACGAGACGACGCGTCAGGTAGCCCGAGTCCGCCGTGCGCAGCGCCGTGTCGGCGAGCCCCTTGCGGGCGCCGTGGGTCGAGATGAAGTACTCGAGCACGGTCAGGCCCTCCATGAAGTTGGCCTTGATCGGGCGCTCGATGATCTCGCCCTTCGGGTTGGCCATGAGCCCGCGCATCCCGGCGAGCTGGCGGATCTGCTTGAACGATCCGCGCGCGCCCGAGTTGGCCATCATGAAGATCGGGTTCAGGCGATGGAGGTTGTCCTGCATCGCCTGGCCGACCTCGTCGGTGGCCGCGGTCCACTTCTCGACGATCGCCTCGTGGCGCTCCTCGTGGGTGATCAGGCCGTCGTCGTACTGCTCCTGGATGCCGTTGACCTGCTCCTCGTAGCCGTCGAGGATCGTCTGCTTGGACGGCGGGATGACGACGTCGTTCTTGGAGATCGTGATGCCGGCCTGCGAGGCGAACTGGAAGCCCAGGTCCTTGAAGGCGTCGAGCACGAGCGCGACGGCGTGCGGTCCGTGCAGCCCGACCAGTCCCTCGATCACGCGATTGATGTCGCGCTTGCGCAGGGACTCGTTGATGAACAGGTACTGCGCGGGGTCGAACTCGTCCTCGAGGGCCTCGGCGAGCGCGCGCTCGACGCGGTCGTTGAAGATGATCCGCCCGACCGTGCTCAGGACGTGGCCGGTGTCGCGCCCGCGCCGGAACTCGGCCAGGTCGTGCAGCTGCACCATGCCGTGCTCGTAGGACAGCTCGGCCTCCTGGGCCGAGCGGAACACGTGCGGACGCTTCGTGACGTCGTAGCGCTCCTTGAGCGCGACGATGTCGGAGTTGTCGTCCCACCCGCCTTCGCGCAGCGACTCCTCGAGGCGCAGCAGCTCGTCGGGGTCGGGTCCGTAGGTCAGGTAGTAGGAGCCGAGGACCATGTCCTGGGTCGGCGTGGCGAGCGGAGAACCGTGCGCCGGCGAGAGGATGTTGTTCGCCGACAGCATGAGCAGCCGGGCCTCGGCCTGAGCCTCGGCCGAGAGCGGCAGGTGGACGGCCATCTGGTCGCCGTCGAAGTCGGCGTTGAAGGCCGAGCACACGAGCGGGTGGACCTGGATCGCCTTGCCCTCCACGAGCTGCGGCTCGAAGGCCTGGAGCCCGAGGCGGTGCAGGGTCGGCGCGCGGTTGAGCAGCACCGGGTGGTCCTTGATGACCTCCTCGAGCACGTCCCAGACCTCGGGGATCATCGAGTCGACCATCTTCTTGGCCGCCTTGATGTTCTGCACGGCCTTGCGCTCGACCAGCCGAGCCATGATGAACGGCTTGAACAGCTCGAGCGCCATCAGCTTGGGCAGTCCGCACTGGTGCAGGCGCAGCGTCGGACCGGAGACGATCACCGAGCGGCCGGAGTAGTCGACGCGCTTGCCGAGCAGGTTCTGACGGAAGCGGCCCTGCTTGCCCTTCAGCATGTCGCTCAGGGACTTGAGGGCGCGGTTGCCGGGACCGGTGACCGGGCGCCCGCGGCGACCGTTGTCGAACAGGGCGTCTACGGCCTCCTGGAGCATCCGCTTCTCGTTCGAGACGATGATCTCGGGCGCGCCGAGGTCGAGCAGCCGCTTGAGGCGGTTGTTGCGGTTGATCACCCGGCGGTAGAGGTCGTTGAGGTCGGAGGTCGCGAAGCGCCCACCGTCGAGCTGGACCATCGGCCGCAGCTCCGGCGGGATGACCGGCACGGCCTCGAGCACCATGTGCTCGGGCTTGTTGTCCGAATGGATGAAGGCCGAGACGACCTTGAGCCGCTTGACCGCGCGGCTCTGCTTCTGGCCCTTGGCGGTCTTGACCTGGTCCTCGAGCTCGATCCGCTCGGCCTCGAGGTCGACGGCCTCGAGCAGCTCACGCACGGACTCGGCGCCCATGCCGCCGGTGAAGTAGTCACCAAAGCCGAACGGCGAGCCGAAGCGGTCCTTGAGCTCGCGGAACAGCGTCTCGTCGGCCACGACCTGCTTGACCGACATGTCGCGGAAGAGATCCCACGTCTGGCGCATGCGCTCGGCCGCGTCCTCGATGTAGGCCTCGGTGTCGGCGATGTCGGAGTCGAAGGTCTTGCGCAGCTCCTTCTCGAGCTTGCCCCGCTCGTCGTCGGAGAGCTTGCGCACGTCGACGTCGAGGGTGTCGGCCCACAGGTGGTCGTCGTCGGAGAAGTTGGCGGTCGAGCCCGTGCTCAGGTGCTCGAGCCGGCGCTCGCG
>CADCVU010000083.1 GCA_902806245.1 uncultured Solirubrobacterales bacterium | reverse complement strand
AGGCGGGCCTGCTGCACGCCGCCGTCGAAGCCGACGTCGCAGCGGCGGCCGACCCCGAGGTCCCCGGCGACGCCGTCGACCAGGCCGCGCTCGACGAGGCGCCCGCCGAGGGCGCCGCCGCGCCCGACACCGCCACCTAGGCCGTGTCGACCAAGGGATCGAGCCCGGGCGGGTCGCTGCTCGAGCTCGTGCTCATCGTCGCCGTGGCGCTCGGGCTGGCGCTCGGCATCCAGGCGTTCCTCGTCAAGCCGTACCGGATCCCGAGCCCGTCGATGGTCCCGACGCTCGAGATCGGCCAGCGGGTGCTCGTCAACCGCATCGGCGAGCGCTTCTCGGACCCCGAGGTGGGCGACGTCATCGTCTTCCACCCGCCGACGGGCGCGGAGCGCAGCGATCGCAAGTGCGCGGACACGCCGCCCCCCGGGCAGGTCTGCACGAAGCCGACCGGCCGGAAGGCCGACGTGAACTACATCAAGCGGGTGGTGGCCGGCCCGGGCGACAAGATCTCCCTGCAGGACGGGCACGTCATCCTCAACGGCAAGCGCCAGCGCGAGCCGTTCTCGGAGCCGTGCGACGGGGGCGAGGGATGCGACTATCCCGAGACCGTCACCGTTCCCGCCGGGCACTACTTCATGATGGGCGACAACCGTGGCGCTTCCGACGACAGCCGGTTCTGGGGACCCGTCCCGCGCAAGTGGATCATCGGTGGCGCCTTCGCCACCTACTGGCCCCCGAAGCGCATCGGGCTCCTCTAAGGCCCGCCGCCGCAAGGGCGGCTCCGGGCGGCGGCTGTTCGCCTGGGACCGCGCGCTCGGCGTCCGCTACGTCGCGGGCGCCGACGAGGCCGGCCGCGGCTGCCTCGCCGGCCCGCTGGTCGCCGCGGCGGTGCTCTTCGACTACGAGAGGCTCACGCTGCGCGACCTGCGCTCGCTCTCGGCGCTCAACGACTCCAAGCAGCACTCCGAGGCGATGCGCGAGGAGCTCTACCCGCGCGTCCTGCGCGCCGCCACCCGCGTCGCGGTGACCTCGCGCTGCGCGCGGGGGATCGACGCGCGCGGGCTCCACGTGACGAACTTGCGCGCGCTGAGTGACATGCTCCGCGCGGTCGGCCGCGAGGGCGCGATCTGCCTGTCGGACGGCTTCCCCGTCCCGCCCACCGGCTTCGAGCAGCGGCCCGTGGTCGGCGGCGACGCGACGAGCGCGGCGATCGCGGCGGCCTCGGTCATCGCCAAGGTCACGCGCGACCGCTTCATGCGCCGGGCCGAGGAGCGCTATCCGGGCTGGGAGTTCGCCGCCCACGTCGGCTACTCGACGCCCGAGCACCGTGCCGCGATCGAGCGGCAGGGCGTCTCGCCGCTGCACCGCATGTCCTTCCAGTCGGCCGCCTACCAGCAGCTGGCGCTCTAGCTCCCGTTTGCGATGCCGAGGGCGGGTAGGACGGCCCGCATGAACTACCGCACACTCGGCAGGACCGGCATCGAGGTCTCGGAGATCGGCTACGGCGCCTGGGGGATCGGCGGCAGCGAGTGGCTCGGCGCGAAGGACGACGAGTCGCTGCAGGCGCTCAACCGCGCCATCGACCTCGGGCTGAACTTCATCGACACGGCGCTCGCCTACGGGCGCGGCCACTCCGAGACGCTGGTCGGCCAGGTGGTGCGCGAGCGCGAGGAGTGGATCCGCGTCGCCTCCAAGGTCCCGCCCAAGAACCAGACCTGGCCCGCGCCAGAGGGTCTCGACCCCGAGGAGACCTTCCCGGGCGAGTGGGTGCGGCGGTGCACGGAGCGCTCGCTGAAGAACTCGGAGCTCGACGTGCTCGACGTGCAGCAGTTGCACGTCTGGCAGGACGAGTGGGTGGGACGCGGTTCGTGGCTCGAGGCGGTCCAGGCGCTCAAGGAGGACGGGCTGATCCGGTCCTTCGGGGTGTCGATCAACGACCACCAGCCCGCCAACGCCATCGAGCTGATCGAGACGGGCGTCGTCGACACGGTGCAGGTGATCTACAACGTCTTCGACCAGACGCCGGAGGACGAGCTCTTCCCGGCGTGCCTCGAGCACAACGTCGGCGTCATCGTGCGGGTCCCGTTCGACGAGGGCGCGCTGACCGGCTCGGTCGGCCCCGACACGGAGTTTCCCGAGGGCGACTTCCGCAACGGGTACTTCCGCGGTGACCGCAAGCAGCAGGTCGCCGACCGCATCGACGCGCTGGTCGAGGACCTGGGGATCGAGCGGTCGGAGATCGCCGAGGTCGCGCTGCGCTTCGTGCTGTCCCACGAGGCGGTCTCGACCGTCATCCCCGGCATGCGCTCCATCCGCAACGCGGAGGCCAACTGCGCGGTGGGCGACGGGGAGGGGCTGCCGGCCGCGACGGTCGAGAAGCTGCGCTCGCACCGGTGGGACCGGAACTTCTACAAGTAGGGCGCGGTTGTCACACCTCCGCGCGCCACTTGTGACCGGCGCGTCCTGATCCGTTCGGTCGGCGGCCATAGCGTCGCCGACCATGAGCAGCGATCCCCGCCACCACCTCGGCCGCGCCGGCGAACGGCTCGCGGCCGAGCACTTCGAGCGGCTGGGCTTCCGGGTCCTCGCGCGCAACCACCGGACCCGCTTCGGCGAGCTCGATCTCGTCCTCGAGGGCGACGGCCACCTCGTCTTCTGCGAGGTCAAGACGCGGCGGGAGGGCTCGGGCAGCCCGTGGGACTCGCTCCACGACGTCAAGCGCGCGCAGGTCCGCAGGATGGCCGCCGCCTACCTGACCGAGGTGAGCGAGCGGCCGTGGTCGGCGGAGCTGCGCTTCGACGCCGTCGGCGTCACGCTGGACGCCCACGGCCGGCT
>CADCVU010000082.1 GCA_902806245.1 uncultured Solirubrobacterales bacterium | reverse complement strand
TCGGGCCCGAGCTCGAGTTCTTCTACTTCCGCAGCGCCCGGCCGGAGTCGGGCCAGCCAGAGGTCCTCGACGAGGGCGGCTACTTCGACCTCACCACGCTCGACGCCGGCTCGGACGTCCGCCGCGAGACCACCCTCGCGCTCGAGCAGCTCGGCATCCACGTCGAGTACACCCACCACGAGGTCGGGCCCTCCCAGCACGAGATCGACATGCGCTACGCCCCCGCGCTGAAGATGGCCGACGACTGCATGACCTACCGCATCACGGTCAAGGAGTACGCCATGAAGTACGGCTGGCACGCCACCTTCATGCCGAAGCCGCTGTTCGGCGAGAACGGCTCGGGCATGCACACCCACCAATCGCTCTTCCGCGGCGAGCGCAACGCCTTCTACGACGCCGACGATCAGTACTTCCTCTCCGACGTGGGCAAGGCCTTCATCGCCGGTCAGCTGCGCCACGCGCGCGAGATCTCCTCGATCTTCGCCCAGTGGGTCAACTCCTACAAGCGGCTCGTGCCGGGCTACGAGGCGCCGGTCTACTGCGCGTGGTCGCGGCGCAACCGCTCCGCGCTCGTGCGCGTGCCGCTGTACCACCCCGGCAAGGAGCAGGCCACGCGCATGGAGCTGCGCTGCCCCGATCCGGCCTGCAACCCCTACCTGACCTTCGCCGCGCTGCTCCAGGCCGGCCTCGAGGGGATCGAGCAGGGCTACGAGCTGCCCGAGCCGATGGAGAAGAACCTCTACCACCTCTCGCCGGACGAGCGCAAGCGGCTCGGCATCGCGCAGCTACCGGAGACCCTCGGCGAGGCGATCGAGCTGACCGCGGAGTCCGAGCTCGCCCTGCGCACGCTCGGCGAGCATATGTTCAACCGCTTCGTCGAGATCAAGCGCAAGGAGTGGGACGACTACCGCGTGCAGGTCACGCAGTGGGAGCTCGATCGCTACATGGCGGTGCTGTGAGCCAGATCACCGCTTCTCGGCGATCGGACCGCCGCGACTCACCCGGACGGACCGGGCGCTGCAAGACGCGCGGCCTCCGCCTGCACCCAGTAGGGCACGTAGCGCTCCTCGAGCTCCATCCAGCGCGCGATCGGGAGCTCGAGCAGGACCGGTAGCCGCCGTCCGTCCGCGGTCTCGCCCGACCACAGCGCGAGAACGAGGTCGCCTGAGGGCTCGCCGGCGAGGACGCCGACGTGGCGGCCGTCGTCGTCGAGCGCGGCGACCCACTCCTCGGCCGGCGCCCGGTGGCCGCGCTCGCGAGCCCGAGCCGCGATCTCGCGCAGGTCGGCGGCGGCGGCCGCGCGCGCCGAGGCGACCTCCCACAGGCTGTCGCCCTCGCGGCCGGCGATCTGGTCGCGCTCGGTCTCGCTCAGGCAGTCGGGACACGCGAGCAACACGAGCCGGGCCCGCATGAAGAAGCTCCCCCAGCGAGCCTGCTCGGCGGGGTCCGGGGGCAGCGGCCGCCCACAGCGGTGACACGACAGGCTCCCGCCGGTGGCCTCGATCACGGTCACGCCCGGGGTACGGCCGGCGGCCCGGCGGGGACCGCGGATGCGGGTGGCGGATCACCGGGACGGAGCGTGACGACGGCCGCTCGGTCGAAGCGGCGGAGTCCGAGCCGGGACCGGTCAGACGTCGAGCAGGGCGACCAGCTCCTCGGGATCGGTGACGGGCCGCCGGCAGGCGAAGTTCTCGCACACGTAGGCGGCGGCGCGGCCGTCGACGGGCGTGCGCCCGCGCAGAAGCGAAGGGCCGCCCTCGGCGTCGCCGTGCCCGTCGGTGGTCAGGGTCGCGGCCACGACGAGATGAGGGCGAAAGCGCGAGCGCACCGCGCGGTCGAGCGGCTCGATCTCCTCCCCGACGAGCGCGACCTCACGCGTCGGCGCGAGCTCGAAGTCGATGGCCTGCAGCAGGTGGGCGAAGGCCTGAGGGTGCTGCGGGGCGATCGGCGCGAGCAACCGGAACACGCCCTCGGCGTGACCGGCGTAGACATCCTCGCCGGTCAGCGCGGCGAGGCGCAGGAGACCGTAGGCCACGCTCGAGTTGCCGGCCGGGATGGGGTTGTCCTCGAGGTCCTTGCGCCGGGCCACGAGCCGTTCGTGGTCGCTCGAGGTCTCGAAGAAGCCGCCGCGCTCGGGGTCGGCGAAGCGCTCGATTGTCGTGTCGGCCAGTTCACGGGCGGCAGCGAACCAGCGCGGCTCGAAGGTCGCCTCGTAGAGGGTGAGCAGGGCCTCGAGCAGGTAGGCGTGGTCCTCGAGGTAGGCGTTGAGACGGGCTTCGCCGTCCTTGTAGGTGCGCAGCAGGCGACCGTCCGGGTCGCGCATCGAGCTCAGGACGAAGTCCGCGCACACGCGCGCGGCCTCGATGTAGGCAGGTTCGCGGAGAACCGCGCCAGCGTCGGCCAGCGCGGAGATCATCAGCGCGTTCCACGCGCACAGGCGCTTGTCGTCGAGCCCGGGCCAGACCCGCTGCGCGCGCGCTGCGTAGAGCCGCCGGCGGATGTCGGGCAGCTCGGCCGGCGGCTCGGCGGTGCCGCGGGTGAGGATGTTGGCGCCCTCGAAGTTCCCACGCTCGCTCGCGCCGAACCAGCGGATCGCGGTCTCGGCGTCGTCGGGGCCGAGGACCTCGCGCAGCTGCTTGAGGGTCCATACGTAGAAGCGCCCCTCCTCGCCCTCGGAGTCGGCGTCGAGGGCGGAGTAGAAGCCGCCCTCGGGAGCTCGCATCTCGAGCAGGGCCCAGTCGAGGGTCTCGCGGCAGACCTGCTCGAACAGCGGCTCACCGGTCACCTGCCATCCGTGCAGGTAGGCCCGGGCCAGCAGCGCGTTGTCGTAGAGCATCTTCTCGAAGTGCGGCACGAGCCACCGCTCGTCGACGGAGTAGCGGGCGAAGCCGCCGCCGACCTGGTCGTAGATCCCGCCGCTCGCCATCGCCTCCAGCGTGCCGGCGCTCATCCTGGTCTCACCGCGACGCAGCAGGAGCTCGATGACCGACGAGGGCGGGAACTTCGGCGCCCCGCCGAAGCCGCCGAACCGCGCGTCGTACGCGGAGGAGAGCTTCTCGACCGCGGTCTCGAGCAGCGCCGGATCGAGCTCGCCGGGCGAGGGCTCTAGCAGCGCGCCGCCGGCCAGGCGCTGGGCGATCCGCTCGCCCCCGGCGCGAATCTCCTCGCGGCGCTCGTCCCACGCCTTGGAGACGGCCTCGAGGACCATGCGCCAGCTCGCCCTTCCGTGGCGCTGCTCGGGCGGGAAGTACGTGCCGGCGTAGAACGGCACCTGTTCGGGAGTCAGAAAGGCGTTCAGCGGCCAGCCGCCCGAGCCGGTCATGGCCTGGCAGGCCTCCATGTAGATCGCGTCGACGTCGGGGCGCTCCTCGCGGTCGACCTTGACGCAGACGAAGCCTTCGTTCATGAGCCGCGCGGTCTCGGGATCCTCGAAGGACTCGTGCTCCATGACGTGGCACCAATGACACGCCGAGTAGCCGATCGACACGAGCAGCGGGCGGTCCTCGGCGCGCGCGCGGGCGAGTGCCTCCTCGCCCCAGGGGTGCCAGTCGACCGGGTTGTCGCGGTGCTGAAGGAGGTAGGGCGAGGTCTCCTCGGCGAGGCGGTTGGTCATGGCTCGAGGCTACCCGCCGGCGCGGTGCGGACACCCGCGGGTAGGGTGCCCGCGCACGGCTGACGACGAGGGAAGAGGCTTCGATGGCTGAAGAGGTGCATGAGACGACCGCCGGCGACGGCTACGCGGTCGGGCACATCGACGCGATGGGGGAGGGGCCGGGCTTTCGCAAGGTGCGCCAGCAGCTCGGGGTCACCGCCTTTGGGGTCAACGTGATCGTCCTTCCGCCCGGCCAGGCGGGCAACCGCCACTACCACGACCGCCAGGAGGAGATCTACTTCGTCCACCAGGGTCAGGTCGAGTTCGAGTTCGGCGACGGGTCTACCTACCTGCTCGGCCCCGGGGCGGTGGCGCGCGTCGACGCCCACACGGTGCGCCTGGTGCGCAATCCGAGCGAGTCAGAGGACTCGGTCTACCTGAGCGCCGGCGGCGCCGAGGGCTACGTCGGGCGCGACGGGCAGATGGCCGAGGGCTGAGCGCCGCGCCGCGGAGGCCTATCGCGCCAGCAGCGCGATCAGCGCCGACTGGGCGAACTGCGGCGGGGATGTCATGACCGTCTCGTTGCGGTAGCGCTTGAGAAAGGTGGCGGCCCAGCGGGCGCCGCGCAGGCCGCGCGGCAGCCCGCCGCTCGTGAACAGGCCTTCACGTCCCGCGGCGGCGCTCTCCTCGAGGAACTGCTGCAGCCTCAGAGCCGGCAGGACGAGCGTGCGGGTGTGCACGGGCTCACCGCAGGCCGCGACCGAATGTCTGGTCCCCGGCTTCACGACCTGGGCGCCGTGCTCGGGAGCGACCACGCCCTCGAAGTCGCCGTTGCGAACCCTCGCGCGGCCCTCGACGACCGACCACTGCTCCTCCTGCACGGGATGAAAGTGCTCGGGGAGCTTGGCGTGGGGCTCGAACCAGGCGTCGACCACGAGGTTGTCGCCGTCGGGGGTGAAGGCGTAGCTGACGCCGCTGACCGGATCGTGGTCTGTGGGCTGCAAGGGATCCTCTCTTCGTTACCAGCCGGTAACGTAGCACAGCCGGTTACCCTTCGGTAACCTTGACCGGGACTCGACCATCTCGCGCAGCCGCCGGATCTCCGGCTCGCTCGCGCGCTGGACGCATCGCCGGCGACCGGAGGCGCGAGCTGATAGCGCTCGCCGCGGGTCGCCTGTTCGCCGCCGGCGGCTACGCAGGCACGCGGATGGAGGACATCGCGGCGGCGGCGGACGTGACGAAGCCGATGGTCTACCGCCACTTCGAGTCCAAAAAGGAGCTCTACCTGGCGTTGCTGGCGCGTCACGAGGACGACCTGCCGACGTTCTTCGAGGTGGTCGATCCGAGCGGAGATCAGCTGTCCGGGGAAGCGATCGTGGGCCGAATCCTCGAGCGCTGGCTCGACTACGTGCGAGCGAACGCGCACGCGTGGGCCATGCTGTTCCGCGACAGCTCGGGCGACGAGGAGATCCAGGCCCGGCGGCTCCGGGTGAGCCTCACCGCCCGAGAGGTGATGGCTGCGTTCGTCGCGGAGCGAGCGGGCCCCGGCATCCCGGCCGAGCAGGTCGAGCCCACCGCCGCGATGCTCACCAGCGGCCTCGCCGGCCTGGCTATGTGGTGGATCGATCGTCCGGAGGTGCCGAAGTCCGTGGTCGTCGAGGTCGCTGCGCGAATGGCCGCTCCGGCCGTGGGCTGACGTCCCTGCGACTCAGTCGCCGCGCAGCGCCGCCCGCCTGATCTTTCCGCTCGCGGTCTTCGGAAGCGCCTCGGCGAAATCGACGATGCGTGGGTACTTGTAGGGCGCCGTGCGCTCCCTGACGTGCTCCTGGAGGGCGTGCGCGAGCTCGTCACTCGGTCGCTCGCCGTCGCGGAGCACGACCACCGCGCGTACCACCGCTCCCCGGACGTCGTCGGGCGCGGCCACCGCCGCCGCCTCCGCCACCGCGGGATGTGAGCCGAGCGCCGACTCGACCTCGAACGGCCCGATCCGGTAACCCGAGGAGATGATCACGTCGTCGGTGCGACCCTCGAACCACAGGTAGCCGTCCTCGTCGGTGCGCACGCGGTCGCCGGTGCGCCACGGGCGGTCGCGCGGCGCGTCGAGGAAGAAGGTCGGCACACTGGCCGGGTCGGCGTACAGCTCGCCGTCCTCGACCCACACGGAGAAGCCGGGCAGTGCGCGGCCCATCGAGCCGGGTCTGACCGCGGGGCCGAGCGGCATGCCGGTCAGGGCCCCGGTCTCCGTCTGGCCGTAGCCGTCGTGGATATCGACCCCGACGCCGGAGCGCCACGTCGCGACGATTCCCGCGTCGAGCGGCTCCCCGGCCGCGACGGCGTGCCGCAGGGCCGGGAGCGGTCGCAGCTCGGTGCGCTTGGCCACCGCCCGGTACTCGGTCGGGGCCATGCAGAGCACGTTCACGCCCTCGCGCTCGGCGGTGGCCAGCCGGCCCGCCGGGTCGAAGCGGCGATCCTCGAGCAGGGCGGCGGCGCCGCGCAGCCACGGCGCGACGAAGACGTTGCGCGCCGACTTCGACCAGCCGCTCGCCGCCGTGCACCACACGAGCTCGCCGGCGCGCGCGCCGAGCCAGTGCTCGGCCTGGACGTGCTGTCCTGCGAGGTAGCGCGCGCCGTGGCGGATCGGCTTGGGCTCGCCCCCCGTGCCCGAGGTGAAGGTGATGAGGACGGGTTCCTCGGGGTCGAGGTCGATCGCCGGCGCCGGAGGCGCGTCGAAGAGGGCCGGATCAGGCACGCGGACGAGCGGGCCGTCGAAGCCGGCGTCGAGCACCGTCGCCCGGTTGCGCTCCGAGGCCACGACCAGACGCGGAGCCACGGCCTCGAGCCGCGCGCGCAGGTCGCCCGCGCGCAGCTGCTCGGTGCACGGCACGGCCACCGCACCGACGCGAAAGCAGGCCAGTAGCGTGAGCACCCACTCGGGCGTCGACCCGATCACGGTCATGACCACCTCGCCGCGGCACACGCCACGCTCGGCCAGCGCACCCGCGAGGCGCGCCGAGCGCGCGGCCACCTCGCCAAAGGAGAGCTCGCGCCGCTCGCGGCCAGCGTCGAGAGCGACGAGCGCTCGGCGCTCCGCGGGCGCGGCCTCGACGACGTCGCGGACGAAGTTCATGGCGCCGATCGTAGGTCCCCCGCCGGTAGACTGAACTTCCCCCAGAGAGACAGAGCCCGAAGAGATTCAGGAGGCCGCATGGCCGTCGCCACCACGACTCCCTATACCGAGAAGACCGACGAGCAGCGCGCGATCACCGAGATGGTGCACCAGTTCGTCGACGAGCAGGTGCTGCCGATCGCCGAGCACCACGACCACGAGGACTCCTTTCCCGACGACGTGGTCGAGCAGATGAAGGAGCTCGGGCTCTTCGGCGTGACCATCCCCGAGGAGTACGGCGGCATGGGCCTCGACCTGACGACCTACTCAATGATCGTCGAGGAGCTCTCGCGCGGGTGGATCTCGATCTCCGGGATCGTCAACACCCACTTCATCGGCTCCTACCTGCTGATGAAGTTCGGCACCGACGAGCAGAAGGAGCGCTGGCTGCCGCGCATGGCCACCGGCGAGATCCGCGCCGCCTTCTCGCTGTCTGAGCCCGGGCTCGGCTCCGACGTGCAGGCCATCTCCAGCCGCGCCAAGCGTGACGGCGACGCGTGGACGATCAACGGCCAGAAGATGTGGGTGACCAACGGCCTGCGCTCCGGGCTCGTCTTCCTGCTGGCCAAGACCGATCCCGACGCCAGCCCCCCCTACAAGGGAATGACCTGCTTCATCACCGAGAAGGAGCCGGGCGCGTCCGAGAACTCGGGCGAGTACGCCGGGCTGACCGTCCCGCCCCAGATCAAGAAGATGGGGTACAAGGGCGTCGAGTCGACCGAGCTGGTCTACGAGGACTACCGCTGCCCGGCCGAGAACGTGCTCGGCGGTGAGGACGAGGGCCTCAACAAGGGCTTCGGCCAGATGATGGACGCGCTCGAGGTCGGCCGCGTCAACGTCGCCGCGCGCGGCGTCGGCATCGCCCAGCGCGGTCTCGAGCTGGCCCTGCGCTACTCGCAGGAGCGCAAGACCTTCGGCAAGCAGATCGCCGACCACCAGGCGATCCAGTTCAAGCTCGCCGACATGGCGACGAAGGTCGAGGCGGCGCGCCTGCTGACCCTGAAGGCCGCCCGCCTCAAGGACGCCGGTGAGCGCTCGGACCTCGAGGCCGGGATGGCGAAGCTCTACGCCTCAGAGGCCGGCAAGGAGGTCGTCGAGGACTCCTTCCGCATCCACGGCGGCTACGGCTACTCGAAGGAGTACGAGATCGAGCGCCTCTACCGTGATGCGCCGCTGCTGCTGATCGGCGAGGGCACCTCGGAGATCCAGCGGATGGTCATCGGCAAGAAGCTGCTCCAGCGGCACAAGATCTAGGCGGGCCGGGGTGTCTCAGGCCGACACCAGGGCGCTCATCGAGGGGGCGGTTCAGCGCTTCGAGGAGGACGTGCCGGCGCTCAAGCCGCTCAAGCTCGTCTTCCGCCTCGAGCTCCACGCTCGGGGCGACGCCCCGATCTGGCGCGTGGAGCTGCCGGGGCCGATGGTGTCCAAGGATCCGGGCGCCGACGCACGGGTCGACGTCGCGATCCCGCGCGCGTTCTTCAACGAACTCGCACGCGACGGGCGCCTGGCCGATTGGGTCGAGGCCTACGAGCACGGGCACGTGCGCGCCTCCGGAGACCGGCAGATCATCCGCCTCGTCGGCAAGGTGGTCGAGCGTCAACTCGCGCGCGAGCGCTCGCACTAAACGCCTCCGGGCCCACGGCGCGGGGTCTGCGCTAGCTGAGTCCAGGGCCGACGCGTCGCCCGATGAGCGCGGTCGAGCTGACCTTGCCGGGGCGGAGCGAGGACTGTGATCGCCGCGTGTTACTCGTGACCAGGGGCGACACCGGCGCAGCCGGCGCAGCCGGCGCCGACGGCGCTACCGGCGCCAAGGGCGACAAGGGCGACAAGGGCGACAAGGGCGACACCGGCGCAGCCGGCGCAGCCGGCGCAGCCGGCGCCGACGGCGCTACCGGCGCCAAGGGCGACAAGGGCGACACCGGCGCAGCCGGCGCCGACGGCGCCGACGGCGCTACCGGCGACAAGGGCGACACCGGAGACACCGGCGCCCAGGGCGAGCGGGGCCTCCAGGGAATTCAGGGCATTCAGGGTGTGAAGGGCGACACCGGCGCCAAGGGCGACACCGGCGCAGCCGGCGCAGCCGGCGCTCAAGGTGAGACCGGCGCCAAGGGCGACACGGCGCGACCGGGCCGGCGGGCATCCAGGGCATCCAAGGAGTAAAGGGCGACACCGGCGCGACCGGGTCCAAGGGCGACAAGGGCGACACCGGAAACACCGGCCCGGCGGGTCCGACCGGCTCCAGCGGCACAACCGGTGCCGGCGTAGTGGTGGGGTCACCGGTTTCGGGGGCCGGCACCGCGACCGCGTCCTGCGCCTCGGGGAAGGTTGCAGTCGGCGGCGGCTACTCGGCGAGCAACGCGGCTAAGCCGCCCTCGGTCACGGCTCCTGCCGTCGGCAGCGCGTTGGCCACCACCGGCCAGACGCCAAACGGCTGGCAGGTTAGAGGCGCCGGCGGACCCGGTGACACCTACACCCCGTACGTCGTCTGCGCCAACTAAGCGCGGAAGGGGCGGCGGGTTTCAGCCTCGCTGCCCCTCAACTCGAAAGCAGGCAACCCAGGGGACTCGTTCGCGGGCCCGCGAGACGGCCTACGACCCTCGGCACAGCCGCGGGCGGCTAGTCGCCAAACAGCCGCCCCGCGCTCGGCCCACGAATAAGCGGAGTTGACCTTCGTCGAATCTCGCCGGTTCGAGGTACGGGCGCGCCCGCGCTGGCTACGCCGCCTGGTCCGCAGGACACCAGAAGGTCGTTCGCCCGCCCACCTTCGCCCGCTCGAGCGTGGCTCCGCAGCGAGGACAGCGACCGCCGCGGCGGCGCTCGGCGATCAGGTCGCCGGTGTGGACTCCGCCCTTGCGGATGGCATCTCGGGTCGCCGCCCGCAGCGCCCGGCGCAGAACGTCGAGGTCCTCATCGGCGAGCTCGCCCGCCGGTCGGCGCGGGTCGATTCTCGCTCGCCAGAGGGTTTCGTCAGCGAGTAGGTTGCCGACGCCCGCAATGCGCGACTGGTCGAGCAGGCGAGCCTTGACGGGCGTGGCGCCCTGCCCGAGGCGCCCGAAGTCGACGCGCGTCGCCTCAGCCGCGTCCGGACCGAGCCGCGACAGGTCCGGATCGAGCACCGCCCGGCTCAGACGGCGCTTGTCGCGGAGGGCAAGCCGGCCACCGTCCTCGAAGTTCAGGGCGAAGCGGTCCAACCGCGCGGGGCGGGCTCCTGGTCGGCGACCATCCTCCCGGCCATCCCCAGGTGGAGACCCAGAACCGGACCGCCGGTCTCGACCCAGAGCGTTTTGCCCCGTCGATGGGCGGAAGCGAGGTTCGCTCCCTCCAGGGCCGCGGCGATCTCGCCCGGCGCGTGCGGGCGGCAGACGTAGGTGTCGCTGTCGTCGACCGCGGCGATCGTCCGCCCCAGCGCGTGCTCCTCGATCACGAGCCGGGCCCTCTCGGCCTCCGGCAGCTCGGGCATGTCGCCGGCGAGGGCGGCGATCAGCGCGCCGCGAGCTCGGTTCCGTCGTAGAGCTTCTTGACCCGCACCGTGCCCGCCGGAGCGGCGTCGATGCACAGCCGGCAGAGCACGCATTCGTCGAGATTGCCCTCGACGACCTCGACCCGGCCCCCGGCGTCGGCGTAGATGTCGACCGGGCAGGCCTCCTCGAGCCGGCGCGCGAGATCCGCGTCGCCCGTGACCGACTCGTCGACCTCGACGTCGATGAACAGGCCGGCCATCAGGCGACCACCTGGCGTCCGCTACCGGAGCCTGCGCCGGCACCCAAGCGCTCGCGGACCAGGTCCGGAATCTCGGCGATCTCCTGCGCGACGGCGATCCCGGCGGCCTCGAGCCGCGCGATCTTCTCGGCGGCGGTGTCGGCCTTGCCCTCGACGATTGTGCCCGCGTGGCCGAAGCTCATCCCCGGCATCTCGTCCATGAACCGGCCGGCCATGAACGCGACGATCGGCAGGCGGGAGTTGTTCTCGGTCACCCAGCGCGCGAGCTCGGCCTCCATGCGCCCGCCGGGCTCCGAGTAGATGACGATGGCCTGCGTCTGCTCATCGGCCTCGAACAGGGGCATCAGCTCGGCGTAGGTGGAGCCGATGATCGCGTCGCCGCCGATCGAGATCGCCGTGGACACCCCGAGGCCGGCTGCGGTCAGCGTCGAGGAGATCTCCGTGGTCATGCCCCCCGAGCGCGACATCACTCCGACGGCGCCCGCTCCGTAGGCCTTGGCGGCGTCGCGGGCAGGACCGCCGATCCCGCCCATCTTGGCCACGCCAGGCCGCATCAACCCGAGGCAGTTCGGCCCGATGATGCGCGCACCGCGCAGCGCTGCGAGCTCGACCATCTGCGCCACGTCGAAGCGGGGAATGCGCTCGGTGACGATGACCACCAGCCTCACCCCGGCCTCGATCGCCTCGAAGACGGCGTCGCGCGTAAAGGCGGGGGGGACGGTGACCACCGAGCCGTCGGGGACCTGGCCCGTCGCCTCGACGAGCTGGGCGACCGAGTCGAACACCGGCACGCCGTGCACCTCGCGACCGCGGCGACCGGGCGTGACGCCGCCGATGATCGTCGAGCCGTAGTCGAGGCACTCGCGTGTGAGGTTGACCGCCTCGCGGCCGGTGATGCCCTGGACGATGAACGTCGTCGACTCGTCGATGAGGATCGACATCAGCCCTCCACGACCTCGCCGGCGCCGGCGAGGCGCTCGGCCGGCGGCTTCTCCGCGTCGGTCTCTTCGCCGCGCAGCGGCCCCGCGCCGTCCGCGCCGCCGCCCGAGACCTTCTCCACCGCGATCCGCGCCGCCTCGTGCATCGACACCGAGCGGTCGGCGTACTCGACCCCGTAGCGCTCGAGGATCTTGAAGCCCTCCTCCTCCCACGCGCCCGGGATGCGGAAGATGGCGATCTTCTCGGCGGGGTCGAAGCCGAGCTCGACGCACGCCTTGATGACCCCGCGCGCGACAATGTCGACGCGCGTGTTCGAGACGATCGACATCATCACCGCGATCTTCTCGACGCCGGGCTTCTGCAGGACGAGCTTGGTCAGGTTGGCGGCCTTGGAGACGCTCGGGTTGCCGCCGATCTCGCAGTAGTTGGCGGGACGGCCGCCGTGGCGGCGGACCGCGTCGAACAGGGTCAGCGAGCCGCCGCCGGCGCCGATCACGAGGCCGAGGTTGCCGTCGAACTCGGTCACGTTGCCGGCCACGCCGCGGTGGTCGACGGAGTCGATGCGCTCGCCCTCGATCTCGAACGGCGTGGCCTCGCGGGCCTCGCGCGTCTCGTCCTCGCCGACGCCGAGCTCGGCCAGCAGCGCCTTGTGGCGCGGGCGGGCCTCGTTCTCCATGTCCATGTGCGCGTCGACGGCGACGAACGAGCCGTCCTCGAGCCGGACGAGCGGGTTGATCTCGGCCAGCGTCATGTCGTACTTCACGAACAGGCGCGCGAGCGCGGAGAGGATCGGCGTGAGGCGGGTTAGCTCGCGGCCGGTCAGGCCGGTCTGGGCGATCGCGTCCTTCGCCCTGAAGTCCATGTGCGGCAGGACGGTGGAGAAGTGTCCACGGCCGATGTGCTCGGGATGGGTCTCGGCGACCTCCTCGATGTCGATCCCGCCCATGTCACTGAACACGAAGGTCGGGAGCTTGCGTACGCCGTCGTAGATCACGCCCGCGTAGTACTCCTGAGCGATCGGCGCCTTGGCGGCGACGAGCACGCCGCGCGGGACGTGGCCGTTGATCTCGAGCGCGAGGATGTCGCGGGCGTAGGCCTCGCACTCCTCGGGGGTCTCGGCGAACTTGACGCCGCCGGCCTTCATGCGCCCGCCGGTGAGGACCTGGGACTTGATGACCACCGGTCCGCCGACCTCGTCGGCGATCCGGCGGGCCTCCTCGGGAGTCGTCGCGTGGCCCGACTGCGTGATGGGGATCCGCTCGCGCTCGAGGATGCGGCGGGACTCGTACTCGAAGAAGCGCATGGCGGCGCGGAAGACTAGCGATGGCGCTTGGGCGAGCGGCCCGGGTATCGCCGCGGCCGGTTCGGGGAGACCCGGCGTCACACTCCGGACTTGCCCGTGGTCGCGGCTCGAGTCGCTGATCGCGGGTGTCGGCCTCGACGACGCGCTGCGGGGGGGCAGACCTATACTCCGCGCCCGGAGTCGACGAGATCCCGGTGCACTCCAAGGCGTCGACGCCCGACGAGGGTCGCTGACTTCGCGTGCGGCCGACGCGCACGCGCCACGACGTGCCGCTCACCGCGATCCTCACCACCTACCGCCGCACCGAGCTCGAGGACCTCGAGCAGGTCAGGACGCCGATCGTGATCCACGCAAACCAGACCGTTTGGGCGTCTGCGCTCCGTGGAGGAGACGCAGCACGGGGTCGTCGAGTCGGGCACCAGCACGGGGATCCACGAGGGACCGCCGGTCGGCAGGCTCCTCGAGCCGACCGGGGAAGAGTCGATCGAGCGCGATGACGAGCGGTTCGCCATTTCCCTCGAGCGCGCCATCGCACGGGCTCAGCCGCAGACCGCCGAGGTGTCGCCGTCCGCTCCGGATCGGGTGGGCGGAGCGAAGCGCTCGGCGACCACGACCGCGTCGGGCTCCACGCCTACCGGCGCGCTGGCCCCCGCCATCCTCTTCGATGCGAACGACGGCGCTCTCAGGATCGCCCGGACGCTCGTGAAGCGCGGAGTGCGCGTACACGTGCTCGCGCGCCCGCCGTTCTCGTTCGTCGCTAACAGCCGCGGCGTGGAGGGGCGCACGATGCCGACCATCGCGTCGGAGCCCGGGTCGTGGTTGAGCGAGCTCGAGCGACTCGCGGCGGGTGGCCCCGCCGTCGTCCTGTCGGGCTCGGACGCGGCGACCGAGCTCCTGTGTCGCGAGCGGGCGCGCATCAGCCCGAATCTGCGGATGTTCGGTCCGAAGATGGTGCACACCTCGCGCTCATGGACAAGGCGGCGTGGCAGGCCATAGCCGAGGATGCCGGATTGCGCGTGCCCTGGAAGTGGAAGGTGACCCGCGCCGCGGACCTGGAGGAGGTTGCCGACCGCGCTGACTACCCGTGCGTGACGAAGCCGATCCTGGGTCACCTGGGGAGGTCCGGCGACCACCGGACGCGTCTCGCCCGCGATCCTTCGGAGCTCCGCGGCCAGGTCGCGCGGGCGCTCGACGACGGCGTGGCCATGCTCGTCACCGAGCACGTGCTCGGGGGGAGGAGAACCTGGAGACCGTGGTGATGCTCCGGGCGGCGGACGGTTCGCGGCCGCTCGTCTACGGAAAGCACAAGGTCCGCCAGTGGCCACTCGATTACGGCTCCGGGTCCATCCACCGCTCAGCGCCCATGCCCGACACGATCGAGCTCACGCGGCGGCTTCAGGACCGGGCCGGACTCGTCGGGCACGCGAGCGTCGAGTTCAAGCGCCACGCCGGCACCGGTGAGCTGGTTCTGATCGAGGCGAACGCGAGACTTCCCCAGGGCTTCGGCGTGGGGGACGCCTGTGGCGTGGACGCATCTTGGCGCCTCTACGCGACCCTCGCCGGCCTCCCGCTCGGCCCGCAGCCTCCCCAGCGCAACGGGGTCGCAGCACTTGTGCTCGGACTCGAGGTGCGGGCGGCATGGGCGGGACTGCGTTGCGGTGACCTGACCGTTCGCGAGCTCCTGCGCAGCTATCACGACTTCGGCGATCTCGGCCTGCTCAACCCGCGCGACCCGAGTCCGGCCCTCGCTATGGGCCGACGGGCAGCCACGGTGCTCGGGCGCCGGGCGCTCGGCCGCCGGCCGCGGACAGGTCGGCGACCTCGGCGAAAAGGGGTACGAGGCGGCTGAGGCGCGCAGGCGGCCTCGAAGCCACGGGTACCGCAGCGAACGACCCGCGCGGTCAGCTGCGAGCCCTCAACCCGCGGACGGAACCGCCTCGCCCAGCTCCACACCTGCCTCCTCCGGGCTCTTGCCCTCGAGCCCGTACTCCTCGGCCAGCCCCGGGTCCTTGTGGGCGAGCATCTCGGCCAGCGAGACCATCACCTTGCACTGCTTCCAGGTGGCGTCGTCCTGCATCTTGCCGTCGATCATGTGCACGCCGCGGCCGTCGGGGATAGCCTCGATGACCTTCTTGGCGAAGCGGACCTCCTCGGGATCCGGACTGAACACCCGCCGGGCGACCTCGATCTGGCGCGGATGCAGCGTCCAAGCCCCGACACAGCCCATGAGGAACGAGGCGCGGAACTGAGCCTCGCAGCCCGTGATGTCGGCGATGTCGCCGAAGGGGCCGTAGAACGGCAGGATTCCGGCGGCCGCGCAGGCGTCGACCATGCGACCGATCGAGTAGTGCCATAGATCCTGCTGCGCGGAGACGCGCGGCGCGTCTCCGTTGCTCGGATCGGGGTCCTCGATCACCCGGTAGCCGGGATGCCCGCCGCCGACGCGCGTCGTCTTCATGCGCCGCGAGGCGGCGAGGTCGGCCGGGCCGAAGCTCATGCCCTGCATGCGCGGACTGGCCGCGGCGATCTCCTCGAGGTTGGTCACCCCGAGCGCGGTCTCGAGGATGGCGTGGACGAGGATCGGTTTCGTGAGTCCGTGCCTGGCCTCGAGCTGGGCGAGCAGGCGGTCGACGTAGTGGATGTCCTCGGCGCCCTCGACCTTCGGGACCATGATCACGTCGAGCTT
>CADCVU010000081.1 GCA_902806245.1 uncultured Solirubrobacterales bacterium | reverse complement strand
GGCAGCGAGCGCGTACGCTCGACGCTCGCGCGCTCGAGCTCACGCCGCAGGTGGCGCTCGAACTCGCGCAGTCGCTCGGTCGGCACGGCGTCGGGATCGCCGCGCGCCTCGGCCTCGCCGGCCGGATCTGCGCGGAGCCCGAGCGAGCGACGGATGCGCTGCACGTCCACGCCGATCACGCCCGAGCCCTCGCCCTGGCGCCCGAGCGCGGCGATCGAGAGCCGGGCCAGGTCGCGCATCTCGCCGTCGGAGCCGCCGCGGATGGCCGCGCGCACCGCGTCGCGCAGGGAGTCGAAGTCGATCTCCGAGCCCCCGTCCTCGCCGTCGGCCGAGAAGCGCTGCTCGGTCAGGCCCTTCTCGACCGCCTCGCGCTCGACGGCGCGGAAGAAGAAGCGATCGAACAGCGCGTCGAACACGCGGCGGTCCTCCTGCGACTTGGCCAGCGTGGCCGCGAGCGCCTCGCGGAAGCCCGCGGGGTCGGTCCACTCGACCTCGCTCAGCGCGCCAAAGGCGTCGAGCAGCTCCGAGGTCCCCACGGCGAGCCCCTCGCGGCGCAGCTCGTCGCCGAGCTCGAGCACGCGGGCGTCGAAGCCGGGAGGGCCCTGGCGGGGCGGCAGGCCGCCGTAGAGTGCGCCGCGGTGCCCCGACACGCCCTCAGGCGGTCCGGCGCGTTCCGGTGGCGAAGAGTCCATCGGAGGCGAGCTTGACGCCGACGCGCTCGGCCACCACGTCGAGGTCGGTGCGGTGCTTGACGATGATGCTCATGGTGCGCTCGAAGACGCTGGCGTCGAGCTCCTCGGCTCCGAGCAGCAGCAGCGCGCGCGCCCAGTCGATCGACTCGGCGATCGAGGGCGGCTTCTTGAGGTCGAGGGCGCGGACCATGTGGACGACCTCGATCATCCGCCGGGCCAGCGTCTCGCCGAGCTCGGGGGCGTGCAGGCGGACGATCTCGAGCTCGCGCTCGACGTCGGGGTAGTCGAGCCACAGGTAGAGGCAGCGGCGCTTGAGCGCCTCGGTGAGCTCGCGCGAGTTGTTCGAGGTCAGGAGCACGAACGGCTGCGAGCGGGCCTCGATCACTCCCAGCTCCGGGATCGAGACCTGGAAGTCCGACAGCAGCTCGAGCAGCATCGCCTCGAACTCCTGGTCGGTCTTGTCGATCTCGTCGATCAGCAGCACGACCGGGTCGGGGTCGGAGATGGCCTCGAGCAGCGGCCGCGAGAGCAGGAACTCCTCGCCGAAGATGTCGTCCTGCACGCGCTCCCAGCCGGCCTCGGCGGCCTCGGCCTGGATGCGCAGGAGCTGCTTGCGGTAGTTCCACTCGTACAGCGCCTTCGCCTCGTCGAGGCCCTCGTAGCACTGCAGGCGCACGAGCCGGCGCCCGGTGGCCCGCGACAGCGCCTTGGCGAGCTCGGTCTTGCCGACGCCGGCCGGCCCCTCGACCAGGACCGGCTTGCCGAGACGGGTGGAGAGGTAGGAGACGAGCGCCGCCGACTCCCCTGCCAGGTACCCGACCTCGGCGAGCCGCGAGGCCATGTCCTGCGCGCTTGCGACCTCGGCTGGCACTCGCCCAGGATACTTCGGTCCAGTGCTCGCTCCGCCGGAGTTACCCGACGTCTCGCCCAACGCCTTTCTCAGCCTGCTGGCGCTCGGCTTCCTGATCGCGGTGGGCGGGCACATCTACGGCTCGCGGCCGGTCATCGCCCTGGGGATGATCCTGATCGTGATGGCGGTGGTCGTGCTTCCGTTGATCACGCTGGCGACCGGGGCCGGGTAGGGGGCGAGTTCGTACCGCCTCCGCGCTTAGGTGGGCATGCGCGATGAGGCAAACCCGACACGAGACCCACATCGGCCCCTTCGTTGGCCACGAGCGACCGTCTGTGCCGCACTCGGTGCCCTCACCCTGTTGGGGATCTCGTCGGCGTGGGCGCCTACCGCGCAGGCCCATCGCCTGGACGGCGACTCGGTCGACTGTACGGTGCCGTTCGACTGTGAGATCCGCTGGGAGGACCACACTCGCCTCGACTCGGCACGCCGCTTCGCCGTCGCGGAGTGAAATCGTCTGGGGCGCGTCGACATCGTGCCGGACAGCGCAGCGACGATCGCCGACCTCAAGTCGTCGACTTCAGGGACTGCGATGTGCGATGGGAAGCGTTCTGGTCTCCCCGTGCGGGCGCCGACGTGATCGGATTCAACCCGTGCAACATCACTCGCAACGGATTGCGACATCCGCCCGATCCGAGGGCGGTGGCCGTGCACGAGGTCGGTCACGCGCTGCGACTCGCGCATTCTTCGGGCAGCAGGGTGAGCCCGTACTGGGCGAGGAGATCGATCAGTACAACTGCGCTCGCTGAACGCCGACTTCGAGTTACCGCGCGCACGACGTCGACGACTACAGGCGGACGTGGTGATACCGAGACTTAGATCGGCAGGATCCGCGCCGAGGACGCGAGTCGGGGGGAGGATGCTGATCGTCGCCGCATGGATGCCGCTCTGCTCGGGCTGTGGCGACGAGCCCACCGGCCCGGCGCGCAGCGCCGAGAACGGGCCGGCGAACGCCGAGGTCTCCTACGCCTTCGATCCCGCCGACAAGCGGGAGCTGGTGGCCTCCGCCGACAACGTCTTCGTCGGCCGCGTGGTCGGGCGAGCCGGTCAAGCCAGCGCGCCGACCTCGGCCAGGACGGTCGAGATACCACAGACACAGTCCGCGGTGCGCGTCGTGAGGAACATCAAGGGAGACCTGCGAGGCACGGTCACGGTCAACCAGTACGGCGGTTCCGTCGAAGCCGCCGGGGGGCGAGGTGGACGCCACCGCGCGGAGCCTGAGGTCACTCTTTGGGAGGGCGATCCGCTGCTCGGGCCCGGCGAGGTGGTCCTCCTGGCCACCGCGTACAACGACGCTTGCGACTGGCACACGATCGTGGCGCAGCCCTACGCCGACCGACGAATCCGCAGCGCCCTCGAGGGCGAGCGACTCGTACGCGAGTTCACCGAGGCGGAGCGGGCGCGACGGTCGAGGTAACAAGCGTCGCGGCGCTCTCCCTCTCCGCCGGGGCGAGCCGGATCATCGCGCTGCACTATTCTCCGGCCCGATGAGCGAGGTCATGTCCGGGCTCGAGGGCGTCGTCGCCTTTGCCACCGAGATCGCGGAGCCCGACAAGGCCGGCGGTGCGCTGCGCTACCGCGGCGTCGACATCGACGATCTGGTCGGGACGGTGCCCTTCGAGCAGGTCTGGGGACTGCTGGTGGACGGCACGTTCGAGCCGGGGCTACCCCCGGCCGAACCCTTCGAGCTCCCCGTCCCCCGCACCGGCGATCCGCGCGTCGACGTCCAGTCCGCGCTCGCGCAGCTCGCTCCCCGCTGGGAGCTCGAGCAGCTCCTCGACGTGACCGACGAGCAGGCTCGCGACGACCTGGCGCGCGCCGCGGTGATGACGCTCTCCTTCGTGGCCCAGTCCGCGCGCGGCGACGATCAGCCCGCGGTCCCCCAGGAGGAGGTCGACAGGGCCGCCTCGATTCCCGAGCGCTTCCTCATCCGCTGGCGCGGCGAGGCCAACCCCGATCACGTCAAGGCGCTCGACGCCTACTGGATCTCGGCCGCCGAGCACGGCAACAACGCCTCGACCTTCACCGCCCGCGTCGTCGCTTCGACCGGCGCCGACGTCGCCGCGTGCCTGTCGGCGGCCGTCGGCGCGCTGTCGGGGCCCCTGCACGGCGGCGCGCCCTCGCGGGTCCTGAAGATGCTCGACGAGGTCGAGCAGACCGGCGACGCCGAGCGCTGGGTCAAGGAGGCGCTCGATCGCGGCGAGCGGCTGATGGGGTTCGGCCACCGCGTCTACCGCGCCGAGGATCCCCGGGCGCGCGTGCTGCGCCGGACCGCCAGCGAGCTCGGATCGCCGCGCTACGACGCCGCTGAGGCCCTCGAGCGCGCTGCGCTGGCCGAGCTCCAGGCTCGCCGTCCCGATCGTGTGCTGGCCACCAACGTCGAGTTCTGGTCGGCCGTCGTGCTCGACATGGCCGAGGTTCCGCCCTACATGTTCACCCCCATGTTCACCTGCGCGCGGGTCGGCGGCTGGTCCGCGCACATCCTCGAGCAGAAGCGTGAGGGCCGGCTGATCCGCCCGACGGCGAAGTACGCAGGACCGGAGCCGCGGGAGCTGGCGGCGGTGGCCTGAGGCTGTCGACGGGCGCCCGACCGCGCGTAGAACCGCGGTTCAACGGGCAGGGACAGACCCAGTGACCACCGAGGCGGAGGCCACCACCACGACGCAGGACACCTCGCGCGTCGAGGGTGTCTCGTCGTTCTCGAAGTCCCTCTTCCTCGGCGAGATCCACGAAGAGGTCGTCTTCCCGTTCCCGCGTCCGCGTGACGAGGAGCGCGAGAAGGTGCGCGGACTGATCGCCTCGCTGCACGAGTGCGTCGACGAGCACTACGACTGGCGCCAGGCCGAGGAGGACCGATGGGTCGGCGACGACTTCATCCGCGAGCTCGGCGAGCGCGGCATCCTCGGCCTCTACGTCCCCGAGCGCTACGGCGGTCAGGG
Organism: uncultured Solirubrobacterales bacterium; assembly: GCA_902806245.1. GTDB lineage: Bacteria > Actinomycetota > Thermoleophilia > Solirubrobacterales > Thermoleophilaceae > JACCUC01. The sequence continues at coordinate 870 of CADCVU010000081.1, read as the reverse complement.
CCTCTCGCAGACCGGGTACTGCCGCGTGTTCGAGAACATCGCCCAGGTCGACCCGACGCTCTCGGTCGTGCTCGGCGTCCACCAGTCGATCGGCCTCAAGGGCATCGCGCTGTTCGGCTCCGACGACCAGAAGGAGCGCTTCCTCCCCGACCTGGCCAGCGGTCGCAAGCTCGCGGGCTTCGCCCTGACCGAGCCCAAGGCGGGCTCGGACGCCTACCACCTGGAGTCGCGGGCGGTGCGCCAGTCCGACGGGTCGTGGCTGCTGAACGGCGAGAAGCGCTGGATCGGCAACGGCGACAAGGGCTCGGTGTTCGTGACCTTCGCCCGCGCCGAGGTCGGCGACAAGGACCGCCACATCGCCCTCATCCTCGAGAAGGGGATGAAGGGCTTCGAGGTCGGCCACCGCTACGACACCATGGGCCTGCGGGCCAACGACCTGCGCCATCTGCACTTCAACGACGTGCGCGTGCCGCCCGAGAACGTGCTCGGCGACCCCGGCGACGGCTTCAAGATCGCCATGCACATCCTCAACAACGGGCGAATGTCGCTGGCCACCGGCTCGGTCGGCGGCGCCAAGTGGCTGCTCGACGGCGCGATCCGGCACGTGACCGAGCGCCGCCAGTTCGACCGCCGTCTCGCCGACTTCGAGCTCGTTCAGGACAAGATCGGCTGGATGGTCTCGCAGCTCTTCGGACTGGAGTCGATGGCCTACATGACCACCGGCCTCGTCGACGCCGGCGTGCCCGACTACTCGCTCGAGTCGGCCATGGCCAAGATCTCCGGCTCCGAGTTCCTCTGGTACCAGGCCAACCGCGCGCTCCAGCTCAAGGGCGGCGAGGGCTACATGCGCGACGAGCCCTACGAGAAGGT
>CADCVU010000080.1 GCA_902806245.1 uncultured Solirubrobacterales bacterium | reverse complement strand
GGCAAGCTGATCTGGCCGGTCCGCGGGGGGAGGATCACCTCTCCCTTCGGACCGCGCGGGGGGCGCCTGCACGCCGGCGTCGACATCGCCGTTCCGACCGGGACAGACGTGTACGCCGCCGACGGCGGCCGGGTGGCCATCAGCGCGCCGTACGGCGGCTACGGCAACTACATCTGCATCCAGCACACCCGTAGCCTGAGCACCTGCTACGGGCACAATTCGCGCCTCGGCGTGCGAAAGGGCCAGTCGGTCCGCAAGGGCGCCGTGATCGCCAAGTCGGGCAACACCGGGAACTCCACCGGCCCGCATGTCCACTTCGAGACCCGCGTGGGCGGCAACCCGGTGAACCCGATGCGCTACTTCTGAGCTGTATGAGCTCACAGCCCGAGCAGACCCCGGACACCCGAAGTGCGCCGACCCGCCGGCAGCGCCGGCGGGTCCGGGTGGCGCCCCAGACCATCGAGTCCTACATCCGGGCGAACTCGGCGCCGCGCTACATGCGGCGGCTGCGCGACATCGAGGTGGCCTATCGGGCGGAGCGGCGACGGCTCGAGGCGGCCTACCAGGAGCTGTTGGAGATCTTCGGCGACGACCTCGCCGAGTTCTCGCGGCGCTGGCGCGAGCGCGCCCGGGCGTGGCGCTTCGAGCGGCTCAACGAGCTCGTCACCGAGCACAACGCGTGGTACCCGGTGGAGGCGAACCTGCCCATGGATCCGCGTACCCGGGACTACCGGCTGATCCGGGGAGCCTCCTACCGCCGGCTCGAGCTCGGGCCGGCCTGGGTGCTCGAGCACTTCCCCTCGACGCCGCGGCCGACAGGGCCCGACCCTCCCGTACACGCCCCGCGCGAACCGCTGAGCGCGCCGGCGACGCTCAGGCGAGCCTGACCACTCCCTGAACGCCGAGGTAGGCCGCGAAGGGAAAGGTCAGCACCGGGATGAGGATGCGCTCGTGCCCGTCGACGAGCTCGTGAGCTCGCTCGAGCGGCGTCCGGAGCACCCGCCCGACCGGGCCGGACGGCACGAGCGGCACGAGGGCGGGAAGCATGGTGGCCAGGAACAGGAACCCGACGGCCGCGACCCTTCCCGCGAGACCGGCCGGCGAGACGCCGATCTCGTGGATGGCCGGGAAGTAGAGCGCCAGGCTCGTGAAGTTGGTGGCCATCGTCGCGAGCCCGACCGCGAACGTGTGCAGCCGGCTCGCGGGGCGCGAGGAACCGGACCGTGCAGACCCATCGGCGGGCCGGCGCAGCGACCACAGCCCGTAGGCCAGGAGGACGAGTGCGAGCGCGAGCTTGACGGCCCCGACGGCGGTCGGCGAGCTCTCCGCGCCGCCGGTTCCCGCGGCCAGCGCGAGAGCAAGCCCGGTTACCACCGCGCATCCCGCGGCGAAGACCGCCCCGGTCGCGCGTGAGCCCCCCTCTCCCCCGCTGTAGCGGAGCTGGAGCAGCATCCTGCCGTTTGCGGCGGGAGCTTCGCTCACGCCGACCATCATCCGCGAGCAGACTCAGCATCCTCGGGCGCTCGACGGCGCTACGGCAACGTCATCGCGTGCAGGGTCTCGAGCTCGGCCGACGCCGCGAACACCCGGTTCGTGGAGGGCAGTCGGCACGTAGTCGGTTCTACTTCATCGACCGCTGAGGATCGCCGGCGCCCTTCGTCGGGGGCGGGAGGCGTCAAGCCGCCCGCGCTTGCGCGCAAACGGGGCCGGGTACCCTCATCGCATGACTACGAACGTCGGCGCCCTCGCCGAGCCCTCTCACTCAGGCGCCGCTCACAGCCGCGCCCACCAGATCACCAACTTCCTCGCCATGGTCCTGCCTTTCGGGGCGTTCGTGGCCGCCCTCTTCCTCCTGTGGGGAAGCCTCGTGACCTGGATCGACATCGTCGCCCTGGCCGTGGCCTACACGCTCACCTGCATCGGGATCACCGTGGGCTTCCACCGGCTGCTCACCCATCGCTCGTTCCAGACCTACCGCCCGGTCCGCTACACGCTTGCCGTGCTCGGCACCCTGGCCGTGGAGGGCTCGGTCATCAAGTGGGTGGCCGATCACCGCAAGCACCACGACCACACCGACGAGGAAGGCGACCCCCACAGCCCGCACGGCAACGGCGACGGCGTGCTCGGCGCGCTCAAGGGCCTGTGGCACGCCCACGTCGGGTGGCTGTTCAACACCGTCGGCCAGGCCGACCGGCTTCGCTACGCACCGGACCTCGTCAAGGACCGCGGCATGCGGCTTATCGACGCTGCCGACAAGCCGCTCATGCTGGCCGGATTGGTCATCCCCTTCCTGGTGGGCCTGCTCGTTAAGGGCACGGTCACCGGCGGGCTGCTGACGCTGCTGTGGGTCGGCCTCGTCCGCGTCTTCCTGCTCCACCACGCGACCTTCAGCATCAACTCGATCTGCCACTTCTTCGGGCGCCGCCGGTTTCCGACCGACGACCACTCCACGAACGTGGGCTGGCTCTCGCTGGCCACGTTCGGCGAGTCGTGGCACAACAACCATCACGCCTTTCCCACCTCGGCCTTCCACGGGCTGCGGCGCCGTGAGCTCGACCTGGGTGGAATGTTCATCAGCGCGATGGAGCGGCTCGGGCTGGCGTGGGAGGTCGTGCGGGTGAGCCCGGAGCGCCAGCGCGAGAAGGCGGCGGCCGGGACGGCCTAACGCTCGGCCGCTCGCGGGGAGCGGGACGGTCTCAGCCGGCTCACGCGGCCGAGTCAGCGCTCACGGACTGCGACGAGCGTATCGACCCCCGCTTCGACGTGGGTGTGGATCGACTGGGTCGGCACGAGCTCCCACTTCTCGTCGAGGGGGATGATCAGGTCCACCTGCGAGCCGTAGCGGATCTGCGAGAAGCGCTGGCCCTGCAGGCAGGGCTGGTTCTGCTTGAGCTCGAACGGGGTGATCGAGTCGACGTCGTAGTCGGCGATCTGCAGGACGTAGTACGGCCTCTCGAAGGCGAACGTGTCCACGCGGTTGACCATCCGTTGGTTGTGATGCAGGTACTCGGCGTCCCCGGTCGAGACCCGCAGGTCCTCGAGGATGCTCTTCTCGACCTCGAGCATGGGATGGTTGAGGGTGTCGATCGGGTCGAGTTGGCGGTAGGAGAGCCGCCCGGGGTAGGGCACGCGGTTGACGTGCACGTCGAAGAACGTCATGAAGACTCCGATGACCAGGCTCGGCCGGTCGTAGCTCGGGTCTCTCAGGGCGTCGCGGAGCGAGTACGACTTCCCCTTGATGTCGACGATCGAATCGGCGGGACCGACCTCCTCCTGGTAGACGACGATGCCGTCGGCCGGCGAGAAGAAGTAGTCGGGGTTCGAGAAGCTCGGTCGAGCCGGATCTCGGAAGAAGTGCTGTGCGGACAGCCAGCTCAGCGGGGCGTCGCGCAGATCGCCGACGTCTTCCTCGATCCACTCTGCGAGTTGCTTTGCCAACGCTCCATCCCGTTCGGCGGACCAGGTGGCTGAGGCCCGCTGGCGGGCGTGCTCTGAGCGGTCGCTCGCGGATCGCCGTGTCAGCGCCTACAGCCGGCTCGGTGAACGAGCTTAGCCCAGAGGGTCTCGTGGGCGCCAACCACTCGCCGACCGCTGGGATATGCGTCCATAGCGACGGCGAACCCCGCGCGGCTACCTCAAGGTTCGTCGCGCCAGGCCGATAACTCAAGCGATGCGACTCTTCCTGGACGCCTATCGGATGGTGCGGGCCCAGGCGCGTCTGCGGCGCCGCACCCCGTGCGAGGCGCCTTGAGCCCTCGCCCGCCAAGGGTCGCCACCGCGATGGCGAGGGTCCTGCCCGCCGCGGGTGCCCTCCCGGCCAGGGCCCGGCGGTTCGTCTGGGTCCTCTCCGGCGCTCTGGCCGTCGTCCTGACCCTCTATCTCGTCTACGCGGCGCTTCCGCTTCGCGCCAGCCTGCTGGTCGACGGGTGGGTCTTCCTCACCCTGCTCGGATCCGCCGTGGCGCTCTGCCTGACACGCGCTCTGCTCGTACCCGCCGACCGCGGGGCCTGGATAGCCATCACAGCCGGCCTGGCTCTCTGGACGCTCGGGGAGACCTACTGGGCGATCGCGCTTGCCGACGTGCCGGAGCGGGCTCGGCCCTCCCCCTCGCCGGCCGACGCGGGCTGGCTCCTCTTCTACCCGGCCGCCTACATAGGCCTCGGCCTGCTCGCCCGCCGACGCCTCGGCCAGTTCCCGCCGGCCGCGTGGCTCGACGGGACCGTGGTCGCCCTCGGGACGGGCGCACTCGCCGCCGCCTTCCTCCTCCCGCCGATCGTCGCCGGCTCGGAGGGGAGCTTCGCGGCGCTCGCCACGAGCCTGGCCTACCCGCTGGCCGACCTCGTGCTCTTCGCCGTCGTCATGGGGCTGTTCGCCCTGACCGGCTGGCGTCCCGGGCGAACCTGGTTCGCCCTCGGCCTCGGTTTCGGGGCGTCGGCCATCGCCGATGCTCTCTACGTGTACCAGGTCGCAACGCAGACCTACTCCGAGGGGTCGCTGGTGGATGCGCTGTGGCCGTCGGCGATGTTCTTCTTCGCGCTCGCCGCCTGGCAGCCCGCGAAGACCCTCGAGGGGGACCGCCCGCGCCAATGGCCGGCGCTCGCCGTCCCCGGCATCGCCGTCCTCATCGCCCTCGCTCTGCTCGTCTACGGACACTTCGGAGCGCTCGAGCTGTCCGCGGTCCTCCTGGCCGCCTTCACGGTGCTCGCCGCAGGCCTCAGGACCCTCCTCGCCTACCGCGAGATCCACGAGCTTGCGGACTCCCGCCGCCTCGCGCTCACCGACCAGCTGACGGGACTCGGCAATCGACGCTTCCTCTACGCAGAGCTCGAGCGCGTGATCGCCCGGGCGCGCGCCGCAGACCAGCGCGCTCCGCTGCTGGTGATCGACCTCGACCGCTTCAAAGAGCTGAACGACACGCTCGGCCATCAGGTCGGCGACCGGCTGCTCGAGCAGATCGGACCGCGGCTAGCCGAGGCGCTGCCGAAGGGCTCACTGCTCGCCCGACTCGGAGGCGACGAGTTTGCCGCGGTCCTCCCGCTCGGCTACGGCGTCGGCGAGGCGCTCGAGGTGGCCCAAGCCGTACGGGAGGCGGTGATGCGCCCGTTCGCGCTGAGCGCTCTGCACGTGGACGTCGGCGCGAGCGTCGGCGTCGCGGTGTTCCCCGATCACGGCGACAGCGGCGAGTCGCTGCTGCGGCGAGCCGACATCGCGATGTACAACGCCAAGGACGACCGCACGGGCGCGGAGATCTACGCGCCCGAGCGCGACGACCGCAGCCGCGACCGCCTCGTCCTCGTCGGCGACCTCCGCGGCGCCGTGGTACGCGACGAGCTCGTCGTGCACTATCAGCCGAAGGCCGACCTGAGCACGGGCGCGATCGGTGGGGTCGAGGCCCTGGTCCGCTGGCAACACCCGACGCGCGGCCTGCTTCAGCCCGCCGAGTTCCTGCCGCTCGCCGCGGAGACGGGGCTCATGGGCCCGCTGACCCTGCGCGTCCTCGAGCGCTCGCTACGGCAGGTAGCCGCCTGGCGCCACGCCGGTATCGACCTCAACGTCGCCGTCAACGTGGCCGCGCCCAGCCTGCTCGATCTGCGCTTCCCCGAGCAGGTGACCGAGGCGCTGCAGCGCTTCGACCTGCCGCCGGGGCGGCTCCAGCTGGAGATCACGGAGGACAACATCATGAGCGACCCCGAGCGCGTCCTCGACGTCCTCGCTCGGCTCGGAGAGCTCGGCGTCAGGTCGTCCCTCGACGACTTCGGAACGGGACAGTCGTCGCTCTCGCGGCTCAAGCGCCTGCCGGTCGACGAGATCAAGATCGACCGGTCGTTCGTCCTCGGCATGTGTCGCGACCGCACCGATCGGGCGATCGTCCGCTCGGCGGTCGAGCTCGCGCGCAGCCTCGAGCTGCGCGTGGTCGCCGAGGGTGTCGAGAACGCCGAGACCTGGCGCGAGCTCGCCCGCCTGGGATGCGATCAGCTCCAGGGCTACTTCCTGAGCCGCCCGGTCCCCGCGAGCGAGCTCACCGGCTGGCTGCGCGAACGCCACGACGAGGGCTCGAGCCGGCGGTCGCTCGAGCAGGACGAGCGGCTCGAGACGCCGGAGCGGAGCCCTCAGTCCTAGCGGAGCGGCGATGGATCGAACCATCCCAGGCGTGGGGCCGTCGGGCCTCACCGAGGGCGATGAAGCGCGAGGAGGACTTCGACCACGAGGTGCTGCCTCGAGGTGACGGCGCGACCAGGGCGGCTCGCATGATTACCTCGCGCGCTCAGACCAAGCGGTCGAGTGCCTCCGCGGCCGCTCGGCACCCCGACCGAACTGCGCCGTCCATGTAACCCGCCCACACGGTCGCTGTCTCGGCTCCCGCCCAGTGCAGGCGATCGACCGGCGGTCGAAGCGCGTGCCCGAGTCGCGTCCATCCTCCGGGACCGAAGTGACCGGCGTACGCCCCCTCGGTCCATTCCTCCTCGACCCAGGACTGCTCGAGGTAGCGCTCGGGGCGCGCGGCCCGGGGACCGAACAGTCGCTCGAATGAGGCGAGGACGGCCTGGCGCCGCTCCTCCGGCGAGTGGGTTGCCAGTGAAGTGGCGTGCCGTCCGGCCACGAAGCCGACGAGGATCCCCTGCGACCCGTCCCCGAGCGAGTTGTCGGTCGTCTCCCCCACCGGTCCGCGATCGCTCTGAGCGCGTCCGCTCAGCCCGTCGGAGCGCCAGAAGGGCTCGCTGTACACCGCGGCGAGCTTGACGACCGCGCCCGCGCGCATCCGCCGGTTGATCTCCCGCCGAGCAGCGGGCAGAGGCGGGTCGTAGGCGATTCGCCCGCAGAGCACCGGCGGGACGGCCAGGATCACCCGTTGAGCGCGGACCGTAAGCCCATCGGCCAGGACCCGCGCGCCTGTCTCGTCGTGCTCGATCCGCCGCACCGGGGTGGAGAGCACGACGCGCGCCTCCAACTCCTCCGCGAGCCTCAGCGACACCGTCTGGGCACCAGGCAGCAGGCGGGTCTGCTGCGCACCGCCGCGCACCTCGATCATCGTGTCGAAGGTGCCTGCGGAGTGGATCTCGAACAGGGCGTGGAGGAGCGACAGCGCCGACGGCTCCGCGCCCCAGACGCCCACCGCCTCGAGCGCCAGGAGCTCTCGCGCAGCCGAACTCTCGACGTTGCGCTCGATCCAGGCCCAGAGCGTCTGGCCGTCCCACTCGAGCGCGTCCTCGGCTCTCCACGGCGCCTCGAGCGGGACACGGTCGGCCATGCGATCGAGCTCGTCGTGCGCCCTCGCCACCTGCGCGATGACCGGCGGATCGAGAGGCGGCTCGCCCGAGTGCCGGAGCAGGTGGCCGCGGAACTCGGTGAGCGCTTCGCCGACGTCGTGCGTCGGGTGGCTCGCGACCCCGAGCGAGCGGGCGAGCTCGGCGATCGCGCGCTGCGTGGGGCCGATCCATTGTCCACCGAGCTCGGCCATCCGGTCGTCCTCGAGCGGGAGGTCCAGCGTCCGCCCGCCCACCCGGGCGCGGGCCTCGAGAACCAGGACGGAGGCCCCCGCGGCGGCGAGCTCCCGCGCGGCCACGAGCCCGGCGAGCCCCGCGCCCACGACCACGACCTCGGCCTCCCGGGTGGCGGCGGAGGTCATGCGCGACGTTCGGCCCGGCGCCGGCACCAGGCGGCCGACGGCCCCACCGCTAGACCCGGTCGAGCTCGAAGAGCTCGACCTCTCCCTCGATGCCCTTGAGGGCCTTCGCTCCGGCGGGAGACCACCGGCCCGCAGCGGCGTCCCGGATCTCCCGGGTCGCCAGCACGGTGCCGGGCGCGGCCGCAGAGGTGAGCCGGCTGGCGAGGTTGACCGTACGTCCGAACCAGTCGCCGCCGCGTGTGAGAGCGGTCCCGTACGCGAGGCCGACCCGCGCGGGCGGCAGCCGCTCGTCGGCCTCGATCGCGGCCAGCAGGCTCCCCGCTGCTTCGAGCAGAGCCTCGGGATCGGCGGAGACGAGCATGGCGGCGTCGCCGATCGTCTTGATGAGCCGGACCGGCGGGTGGGCCACCTCCGCGGCCGCGGCTGCGAGCCGACCCGCGACGCCGAGCACGTCCTCGATCGGTCCTCGCTCCCCGAGTTGCGTGTAGCCGACGAGATCGACGAAGCAGACGCCGACCTCCCAGGTGTCGTCCACCCGTCCCGAGTCGATCTCCGCGCGCGTGACGATTTCCGATCGCACGCCCTCGACGAGGTGTGCGTGCAGCGCACCCACGAGGAAGGGCTCGGCGACGGGTCGGATCCGAGCGGCGGCCTCTACGTAGCTCGCCCCGATCTCGCGCTCGTTCCCGCTGCCCTGCCCGACCGCCTCCGCGACCACGGTGCGCAGCGCCTCACTCGTGCGCCAGAAGCCGTGTCCCAGCACTCGGATGACCTCGAGCAGGCCCTCGTCTGGGATCCTGGCTTCGCCGCGCAGGCGCTCCAGGCGTCGAAAGGCCTCCACGTCCTCCTCGCGGAAGACCGGCTCGTGGGGAGCGCGGGAGGCGAGCCCGAGGGCTTGGCGAACCGAGGCGACGAACTCCGCGTCGAGCCCGCAGAGCGCGGCGACCTCAGTCGCGCTGAGGCGCAGGCCCTCGGTGAGCATGCGCTCGAGCGGTAGGAGGACCAGACGATCCTCCGCGACCGCCCTGCGCAGCTCCTCGAGCGAGACGCCCTGCGCCCGAAGGTCCTCGAGGAGGGCGCGCCTGGCCTCCCGAGCGTCGCCGTCGAGACCGCCGAGCAGGCCCTCCTCCTCCTCGAAGTCGACCTCGTCGCCGGCGCCGTCTCCTTTCGGCGACGCGGAGTCGGCGGAGTCGGCGCGGGGCTTCACGGCCGGGCGAACGTACCGAACCGCGCACGACGTCCGGGTGACGAAAGCCTTACGTCGAGGCCTCAGACGGCGTTCCCGAGCCCTCGAGCTCGCGCGTTGCGTCGATGCTCGGCCCATTACAGCCCGATGACGAAGCCGCTGCAACGGCAGCCGCGGACTCGGTCCGCGCCTAGCCTGCGTCCGGACCCGCGAGGAGAAACCCGGATCCGAGGCCTCGATGATGAACGTAGCCACGCACACGGGCGGCGGGCCGATGCGCGCCGTCGCGCTCAGCTGCACGCTCAACCCCACGCCGGCCACGTCGAACACCGAGGCTCTGACCCGCGTCCTCCTCGACGCGCTCGAGCGACAGGGCGTGGAGACAGAGTTGATCCGGGTCGTCGATCACGATGTCCGACCCGGTGTCGAGTCGAATATGGGCGACGGTGACGAGTGGCCCGCCATCCGCCAGCGGATCGTCGCGTCCGAGATCCTCGTCCTCGCGACCCCCACCTGGCTGGGGAAGCCCTCGAGTGTCGCCCAACGCGTGCTCGAGCGGATGGACGCAATGCTGGGAGAGACCGATGGCGCCGGTCGGCCCGTGGCCTACAACCGCGTCGCCGGCTGCGTGGTTACGGGCAACGAAGACGGCGCTCACCACGTCATCACCGAGATCGCCGGCGGACTGATCGACATCGGGTTCACCGTGCCCAGTCAGTCGTGGACCTACTGGAACAAGGGACCAGGCCCCGGGCCGTCGTACCTCGAGAGCGACGAGGGGCACGACTGGTCGCACTCCACAGCGAGAGCCGCAGCGGCGAACCTCCTCGCCGTCGCGAGGGCTCTGCGCCAGAGCCCCATAGCGCCGCCTCCGGGATGAGCGCCGAAGGTAAGACCGCCGAGCTCGCACATCGGCCCGGCCCCGCGAGCCTGGCTCACCTCCGGTGAGGCCCGGCTACGTCCCCTATGCGATCGCGGCGACCGGGCTGCTGGCGGTGAACGCCCTGCTGCTCCAGGCCGATGCGCTTGCCTTCCTGCGCGTCGTCCTGCCGGTCGCGGCGCTGGCGCTCCTCGCGGTGGAGGCTTACCGTTGGCGTCGAGGATGAAGCGGTCGCGCCCTCAGCGCCGACCCAGCCGCGCAGCACGTGCGGCAAGCATGAGGCCTTGCCCGCCGCCCTCCGGCTGGTGGAGGCGTGGGCCGGTGCCGAGCTTGGGCTCCGACTGAGCCTCGGGCGCGCCTTCGAGGGGCGGGAGGCGTGCACCTCGGGCGCTCTCCGGCAGGCGATTTGACCACGTCCCCGCTCCCGCTGACCGCTCGAGTCGGGACCGGATCAGGGAGACTCGAGGGAGCGATGCCCGATGAGGAGCGCGTACGGACACGGGACCACGGCGCGCCCTGACATCTCCCCGTGTTCGGCGGCAAGGCGCAGTACCTGGTCGCGCAGGTCGTCGGCTTGGTCGGGCTTTGCAAGTCGCGCCCGCCCGAGCGGGCCGGCGGGCGAGGACAGTGCCTCCCACAGCTCGTCGGCGTCCTCGACCTCGAGCTGCAGCGTCTCGTCGAGGACCTCGAGATCCTCGAGACCGAAGAGGTGCAGATATGCGGTCTCGTAGCGGCCCCAACGCTCTGGATGCTGACCCTTTGCGGGCCAGCCGGCCGCCTCTCGGCCGAGGGCGATCGTGCGGCCCAGAAAGCCCGACGGAACGGGCACCGCGAGCCCGATCGTTCCTCCCGGCCGGCAGACGCGGGTCAACTCCGCGACCGCTCGGTCGGCGCGCGGGGCCCAGATCGCCCCGAACGAGGAGAGGACGACGTCGAACACGCCGTCGCCCGAGGGAAGCGCCTCGACGTCGGCCTCGTGCCACTCGACAGCCAGACCCTCGGCGTCGGTCCGGGCGCGGCCGCGCTCCACCATCGCCGGCGCCAGATCGCACGCCTCGGTTACGGCGCCGCGCCGCGCAAGGGCCGAGGCCACGTTTCCGTCCCCGGCGCCCACATCGAGCGCCAGCTGGCCGCCTTCTACCCGAGCCGCGGCGACCAGACGCTCGGCCACCGGCTCGAGCTGTCGCAGGAAGGGTTGCTGACCGTCCGCGCCAAAGGCTCTCCGGAGCTCTTGCTTGAGTTGTGCGGTTCCCATGCCTCGCTCCGCGGCCGCGGGGGCGGAACGTTCCTCGCCGGTGAGGGCCTCGAGTTGCTCGAGGCGGTTGCGGGCGAGGCGGCCGAGGCCGGCACCGAAGAGGGCACGGCGGGAGAGGCCGTGCTCGGTCGTCGCCTTGGAGGACACGGGTGGCGAGGGGAAGGTGCGAGCGGGGGTCGCTCGCACCTTCCTCGTGACTAGCGCGTCGTGGTTGGCCCGTTGCCGCGCCGGCTGTCGCCGAAGCGCTTCTCGAACGGCCCGTATATCGCGTAGGTGACCGCTGCCCGCGGGTCCACCGGTCCCTCGGTCGGGGTCTCCGGGAGCCCCTCGATCCCCCGTTCGCCCTGTTGGTTGACGTAGAGCGTCTGTCGGTCCGGGTCGAAGACCGCACCGCAGAACTCGCTGTCGTTGGTGAGCGCCTGGGCGAAGTCGAAGATCTCGCCCTCCTGGGTCAGGCCGCGGATGAACTGCTCACCGGGGCTGTCCTCGCACAGGAAGATGTCTCCCGTCTGCTGGACGATCGTGATGTTGTCGGGGTTCTCGAGCTGCTGGCGGTTGGTCGAGACGAAG
>CADCVU010000079.1 GCA_902806245.1 uncultured Solirubrobacterales bacterium | reverse complement strand
CCCGACGGCCGCGGCTCGTCGCCCGAGTCGGTGACCCGGCTCGGATCGATCTCCCGCGAGCTCTCGTTCAACGATCCCGACTCGTTCAACGGCGAGGACGGGCGGCCGGACGCGCGCGGAGGCGAGGGCGACCGTAACGTCGAGCTGCTCGTCAGGGACCCCTTTCCGGGACCCTGACCAGCGGCGAGCGCGCTGTCTGCGGCGCCCTACGTACGCTTCGGCGAGACCCTGCGTCCTTCCGAGTCACGACTGAAGTCTTCACCGCGTTCCGCCGAGGCTCGGCTCGGCGATCGCTTCCGGTCTTCTGCCTCAGCGCGGCGGAAGCTTCCCTCCGCCAGCTCGCGCGCCCGCCGCAGCTCCGCCAGCTTGCTCAGGCTCGTCGGCCGCGAGCCGCCGACCCGCGCGGCGTAGAGACGGTGACGATCGCGGTGGTAGCGCGCCTGCATCTCAAGCTCCGCCAAGCGCGTGACTGCTCTGCCGTGCTCGCTGCTCGACATTCGTTCGCCCCCGCCCACCTATCCCTCTGGTCGGACTTCGCGCGGGAGGAAGAGAGAGCCTGACGGGCGATTCGGGCACCGATGACGTTACCACCCGTCCCGGCTCGCCAGGCCGGACTAGAGCCGCGGACGGTGGCGGTCGACGATCGCCTCGAGCTCGAGCCCCGGCGGCAGGGTGCCGAAGGTGAGACCGGGCTCAGCCCCGAGGCGCCCCGCGCAGAAGGCGTCGGCCACCGCCGCCGGCGCGTGGCGCACGAGCAGCGAGGCCTGGAGCACGACCGCGAGCCGGGACACGACCGACCGGGCGCGCTGCTCGAGCGTCTCCGGCTCGGCGAACAGCGCGTCCAACCCGTCCAGCGCCGCGTCGAGGCGCCGGTCGGCCCCCCGCGCGAGCTCGACCTCAGCGTGGAAAGCCTCGAGCGCCTGCGGCGACTTGGCCAGCGCGCGCAGCACGTCGAGGGCGTTGACGTTGCCCGAGCCCTCCCACACGGAGGCGAGCGGCATCTCGCGGTAGAGCCGCGGCATACCCGACTCCTCGACGTAGCCGTTGCCGCCCAGGCACTCGAGCGCCTCGGCGGCGTGGGCCGGCCCGCGCTTGCAGACCCAGAACTTGCTAACCGCGGTGGCCAGGCGGCGGAAGGCGACCTCGCGCTGGTCGGCGACGTCGAACGCGCGGGCCAGGCGCAGCCCGACGGCGGTGGCCGCCTCGGACTCGAGGCAGAGGTCAGCCAGGACGTTCTGCATCAGGGGCTGGTCGATCAGCCGGCGCCCGAAGGCCGAGCGATGGGCAGCGTGGTGGGTGGCCTGCTCGACGCCGAGGCGCATGCCGCCCGCCGATCCCAGCACGCAGTCGAGGCGGGTGAGGTTGACCATCTCGATGATCGTCCGCACCCCGCGCCCCTCTTCGCCGAGCAGCCGGCCGAGCGCGCCGTGGAACTGCACCTCGCTCGAGGCGTTCGAGCGGTTGCCGAGCTTGTCCTTGAGGCGCTGAAGCTCAAAGGCGTTGCGCGTGCCGTCGTCGAGGACGCGGGGGACGACGAAGCACGAGAGCCCGCCCGGCGCCTGCGCGAGGACCAGGAAGACGTCGCACATCGGTGCCGAGCAGAACCACTTGTGCCCGACGAGCTCGTACTCGGCGCCCGGGCCGCCGGCGCCGACGGGCTCGGCGACCGTGGTGTTGGCCCGCACGTCGGAGCCGCCCTGCTTCTCGGTCATGGCCATCCCGGCCAGCGCGCCCGGCTTGTCGGCCGCACGGCGCAGAACCGGGTCGTAGGCCGACGAGTTCAGCCGTGGTGCCCACTCCTCGGCGAGCGGCCGGGTGGCGGCCAAGGCGGGTACCACGGCGTAGGTCATCGAGATCGGGCACATATGGCCGGCCTCGACGCGCGTGAAGGTGAGGAACATCGCCGCGCGGGCGACGTGGGCGCCGGGCCGGCGCTCGCGCCATGGCAGCGCGTGCAGGCCGTGCGCGAGCGAGGTGCGCATGAGCTCGTGGTAGCTCGGGTGGTAGTCGACCTCGTCGATGCGGTGGCCGAAGCGATCGTGCGTGCGCAGGACCGGTGGGTTCTCGTTGGCCCGGACGCCGTGCGCGAGCAGCTCGGGATCGCCGGCCAGCCGGCCCAGTTCCTGGGCGCGGTCCTCGGCGAAGCCGCCGCCCTCGCGATGCAGCCCCTCGACGAGCGGGCGATGCTCCCCAAAGGCGTCGAAGCCCTCGAGCGCGGGCACCTGGTTCTGTACGACGTGGGTGCGGTGCGGGGCGCTCGAGCGGGTCGGCAGGGCGGCTTCGGTGGCGGACATCGGACACTCCTCGTCGTGAGGGGACGAGACTAACCGGCTTTGGCCGAGCTCTCGGCGGTCGTCGGTGCGCCTCGGTCGGGGGAGGGCGCCGCCTCGCAGGCACGCGCGAGCAGCAGCGCGCGCTCGCGGGCGTTCCGCGTCAGCTCCGCCGCGCGTTCGAGCTCGCCCCGGGCCTCGTCGAAGCGACCGAGCCTGGCCAGCAGGTCGCCGCGCACGCTCGGCAGGAGGTGGTAGTCCGCCAGCGACGGCTCGGCGGTCAGCTCGTCGACGAGCTCGAGGCCGGCGGCCGGACCGAAGGCCATGGCCACCGCGACCGCGCGGTTGAGCTCCACGACCGGGGAGGGCGCGAGCTGCGCGAGCGCGTCGTAGAGCGCCACGATGCGGGTCCAGTCGGTCTCCTCCCCCGTGGGGGCGCGGGCGTGACAGGCGGCGATCGCCGCCTGGAGCGCGTAAGGGCCGAGCGCGCCGCCGAGCTCCTCGGCCCGCTCGAGGCCCGCGAGCCCCCGGTGGATCAGGAGGCGGTCCCAGCGCGCGCGGTCCTGCTCGAGCAGCAGGACCGGCTCGCCCGAGGGCCCAGTCCGCGCGTGCGAGCGCGAGGCCTGGATCTCCATCAGGGCGACGAGCCCCTGGACCTCGGGTTCCCCCGGGGCGAGCTCGGCCAGGATCCGCCCTAGACGCAACGCCTCGTCGCAGAGCGCGGGACGCATCCAGTCGTCCCCGGCGGTCGCCGAGTAACCCTCGTTGAAGATCAGGTAGACGACCTCGAGCACCGACGCCAGCCGATCGGCGCGGTCGGTGCCCGTGGGCACCTCGATCGGGACCTGGGCCTCGGCGAGCGTCCGCTTGGCCCGGACGATCCGCTGAGCGACGGTCGCCTCGGCGACGAGAAAGGCACGCGCGATCTCGGCCGTGGTCAACGCCCCGATCAGGCGAAGGGTGAGTGCGACCCGCGCCTCGGTCGAGAGCACCGGATGGCACGCCGTGAAGACGAGGCTCAGCAGGTCGTCGCCGATGTCGTCGTCGATCGCGGCGTCGAGGTCCGGCTCCGGCGGGCGGGTCTCGAGCTCGCGACCGAGCTCAGCGTGCTTGCGCTCGGCCATCTCCGTGTGCCGCAGACGGTCGATCGCCCGGTGCTTGGCGGTGGCCATCAGCCAGGCGCCCGGGTTGTCCGGGACGCCTGACCGTGGCCACTGCTCCAGCGCGGCGACGAGCGCGTCCTGCGCGAGATCCTCGGCCAGCCCGACGTCGCGCGCGATCCGCGCGAGGCCGGCGATGAGCCGTGCCGACTCGATGCGCCAGACCGCGTCGATCGCGCGATGGGCAGGCGGGTCCGTCACGCCGATCTGAGGCAGCGGGGTAGGCGCAGGACGGCCGACGACTACGCGTCCGTGGCCGTCTCCGCGCGCAGGCGCTCCTCCTGCTCCCTCAGCTCGGGCGTGAACGCCTCACCGAAGTCGTCGGCCTCGAACACCCGGCGAACCTCGACCTCGTGCTCCTCCTCGTCGGGGTTGGGGATGCGCTTGACCCATTCGATCGCCTCGTCCATGGACTTGACCTGCCACAGCCAGAAGCCGGCGATCAGCTCCTTGGTCTCGGTGAAGGGCCCGTCGATCACCGTGCGCTCGCCCGCGGAGAACCGCACGCGGGCACCCTTCGAGCTCGGGTGCAGTCCCTCGCCGGCGAGCATCACGCCGGCCTTGACGAGCTCCTCGTTGTACCGGCCCATCTCGGTCAGGAGCTCTGTGCTCGGCATGACGCCGGCCTCGCTGTCCTCGCTGGCCTTCATCAGGACCATGACTCGCATCGGATGCCTCCTCGGGGTGGGTTTCGGGCTCGGCGCCGGCCTGCCGGGCCGTCGCGGCCGACTGACTTACGCGCTCTACCCACACGTCGAACGGGGAGCGTCGTGATCGACAGGCTCGCAAAAAACTTTCTCGAACCTCGCCCCGGAACGACAAGGGCCCCGCCGCAGCGAGGCCCTTGATCTCCCGACTGGTGCGGCGGCAGTCCGGCTAGGAGCCGTTCTGCGCGCGCGCGGTCTGCGAGACACAGCGTCCAAAGGCGCTGCGGCCCTCACCCGACTTCGGCGGGAACTTCGCCGCGAAGGCTTCGGCTCCGAGCGTCTCGCGCTGCTCGTTGCACCGCGCCGCCGCGTTATGCCGGCGCTCGCGGGCCCGGGCGTCGGCCCGGTCGAAGCGCGCCTTGTTCCTGCTGGCGTTCTCAGCGACGCAACGGCCGAAGGCGCCGCCCTGCTTCGGAACGGCACTGCACTGCTCGACGGCGAGGCTGCGGGCGCGGTGACGCTCGCCGTGCTCGTCCTTCGCCGCGGCGCTCACGCACTTCCCAAAGGCGTTGGCTCCGAACTGCGCGCGGAAGGCCTCACGCTCGGCCGGAGTGTCGCCGCGGAGAGCGGTGCACGCCTGCTTGGCGTTGCGGAAGTCGGCGTTGTTGGGCTGCGGGTCGGCCTGTGCGGCAGCCGGTACGGCAAGGGCCATGATCAACCCGACCGGAACAAGTAGTCGCTTCATGCGGATGCTTCCTGAGTAGTTGCGTTTCGCGGTTGGAACGGCGGGGAAGCGTCGAGATTGGATACTTGACGCGGCGGGGTGCGACTCAGCCGGGCGAGTCGAGCCCTTCGTTCTCGCTCTTGCCTCGATCCGGGAGAGCGCGGGGAGTCTCGAGCGAGGGGCGCTCCCGTGCCTCTTCGCCGTCCGGCCGCGACTTCTTCGGGAGCCGGTCGGCGCCTCGGGCGACGCCGGGCCGGATGAGCCGGCGCCCGGCGCCTTCGGCGCGTCGTCGCGCGCTAAGCCGCGGGGTTGGCCTGCGGTTCGGTCGCTCGTCGCGTCCGCGACCGTTCGAGCGGCTACCTCGGTCTTCCCGGCCGCGCCCGCGCGAGCCGCGTCCCTGTCCCTCCCGGCCGTACCCATCCGGCCTTCCAACGGCTCTGCCGACCGCCGGAGCGTCGCCCGGCTCGTCCCCGTCACCCTCGCCGCGAGGCGGGGGCGGGGGCTCGGTCGCGGGCGAGCGCTCGCGCTCGAGCCTCCTCTCGCTGCGAGACTCGCGGCGCGCCTCGGCCTGGGCGCTGTCCCAGTCGAAGGACGTGCTCACCGCCGGCCCGCCGCCCTTCGATCCACCGGGACCTTCGAACGGGCGCAGGACGACGCCTCCCACCGTGCCCGCAGCCTGCTCGACCGCGGCCTGCGCGCGGGGAACGAGGGCCGGATCGGCGGCGACGAGGCCGCCGGCCGCGCCCCCCGCGGCCACCCCGACGGTCGCCACCTTCGCTGCCCCGCTCGCGCCCAGCGCAGCGATCAGTCCCCCGCCGCCGGCGCCGCCGCTCCCGCCGATCCCCGCCGCGGCCAGAGCGCTCTCCTTGAGGCCGAGGGTCGGGGCCACCGGCAGCGCGAGCGCCAGCATCTTGCGCTGGCGCCGCACGTCGTCGCGGAACTCCGTGCAGCCCGAGCACTGGCGCAGATGCCGGCGCAGCGACCCACGGCGCAGCTCGCCGGCGCTCGCGCTCGCGAGTCGCTCGCGGATCTCGGCGCAGGGGATCCCGCGCGCGCGGCGGTTCTCGATCAGGGCCGAGCGAGCCTGGAAGACGAGCGCCTTCACCTGCTTGGTCTCGCAGTCGAGGACCTGGGCGATGTGGGCGTGGTCGAGCGCCCCGAGCTCCGAGAGGACGAGCGCGGACTTCTGCTGCTCCGGGAGGTGCTCGAGGTCGGCGAGGAGGTCGCGCAACTCGGCACGCTGCTCCACCTCCTCGGGAAGGCCGACCGTCGAGCTCTGGCTCTCGACCTCGCCGACGGCGAGCTCGCGCCGGGCCCGCAGCATGCTGAGGCAGCGGTTGCGGGCGATCGTGTAGAGCCAGGGCTTGAGCTGAAGCGAGGGGTCCGTGCCCGGCAGCGCGCGAAACGCGGATGCGAACGCCTGCTGGAGGGCGTCCTCCGCGTCCTCCGGAGAGCGGAGCACGTGGCGGCAGAGGCCGAGCAGCCCGCGGTGGTGGCGGTCGTAGATGACCTCGAAGGCGACCTCGTTGCCGCGTTTCGCCTCGACGGCGAGGCGATCGTCGCTGAGCACCGCCAGGAGGCGCCGCGAACGGGGAAGCGTGCGGGTACGGGTGAGAGCGGAGGCTTCGATGACGGCTCGCTGGAGCCCCAAGTAGGAATCGCGGGGGGCTGCACGCGCATTGTGACAAGTACAGACGCGCGCGGCGACCGAAGGTTGGAAGCGACCGAGAGGTTCCCTAGCCTGGCGGGCGTGGACTACGCCGTCGAGCTCGAGAGCGTCCCCGGGCGCAACCAGGCCGAGGAGATCCTGACGGTGACCTACTCCGACGGCCGCAGCGACCGCATGCGCCTGCACGAATACGACCGCGTCTACGCGATCCCGGGGCTGTACGAGGAGGTCG
Organism: uncultured Solirubrobacterales bacterium; assembly: GCA_902806245.1. Lineage (GTDB taxonomy): Bacteria > Actinomycetota > Thermoleophilia > Solirubrobacterales > Thermoleophilaceae > JACCUC01. Next base: position 9,130 of record CADCVU010000079.1, on the reverse strand, counting down.
TTCAGCACCGGCTGGAGTGCGCCTCTCCCGAGCGCATCGCCGACGCCGTGCTCACCCGGACCGCCGCGGCGGGCGGGAGCGCCTCCGAGCTGCGCGTGTTCGACCTCGGCGCCGGCAACGGGGTCGTGGCCGAGGAGCTGCGCCGGCGCGGAGTCGACACCATCGTCGGTCTCGACAACGCTGAAGGGGCGCGCGACGCGGCGGAGCGCGACCGGCCGGGCCTCTACGCCGAGTACCTGATCGGGGACCTCGCCGACCACCCGCGGGTCCCCGGGGTCATCGACGAGCACGCGCTCAACTGCCTGGTGGCGGTGGGCGCACTCGGGCTGGGCCACATCACCGCGACCAGCTTCGACGCGGCGTGGCGTCGGTTCCCTGTGGGCGCCTGGCTCGGCGTGACCGTCCCCGAGGACCTGGTCGAACCCGGCGCGAGCGACTTCGGCGACTATCTCGAGGACGAGACGACGGCTGGGCGCCTCGAGGTGGTCGAGCGCGAGCGCTATCGCCACCGCCTGCTGATGGACGGGTGCGAGGTGTTCTACGTAGCGATCGTGGGCCGCCGGACGGTGTAGCGCCCGCGCGGCGTGCCGGACTCCGAGGGACGGCGGTAGCGTGTGCGCATGGCGGAATCACCCGTGGCCCTGATCGAGTTCCCGGCCGACGACGCGGTCCGCGCGCGGGACTTCTGGACCGGCGTGCTCGGCCTCGGCCTCGAGCCCCGCACGGGCGCCGAGGGCGAGGGCTGGCAGACGCGCTCAGGGGGCACGGCGGTCGGGATCCACGCTCACGGCCGCGGCCCCGGCGACACGTTCTCGCTGCCGTACTTCGAGGTGGACGACGTCCCGATCGCGCTGGAGCGGGTCGCGGAGCTCGGCGGAACGGTCATCCATCCCGGCGAGCGCCTGGCGATCTGCAAGGACTCCGAGGGGAGTCCGTTCGGTCTGGCTGCGCGCGCTTCGGCCGCCGAGTAGCCGATCCGAGGCGCGACGTGCGATCTCGGGGCGCCCAGGCGCCGTAGGCCTTCCGAACCCGAAAGGAGGCCTGCATGGCCAGTACCTCGACCCTGCGCGGGAGCCGGCACCGACTCGGCACCACGCTCTTCCTCGTCGCCGCCGGGATCTCGTTCCTGCTCTCCGTTGGCCTGTGGTTCGCCGGTCTGCGCCCGGAGGGCCTGTTCGTCGGGCTGTGGGTGCCCTCGATCCTCGCCGCCGGGGCCTTCTGGATGACCGCCGTCACACGGCCATGAGCATCGACCTCATACTCGGACTCTGTGGCGTCGTCGTGACCATTCTCGTCGTGGCCGGGATGGTTCTGGCCGTGCCCGCCAACACAGAGCGCGCGTACGACGCGGCACAGCATCCGGACGGCACCGATCACGGCTCTCCCTCGGAGGCGACGGCCATCACGGCCGGCGGTCACGGCATCCGGGACTGAGAACGGGGTACCCCGCCCGGCGGCGGAGCGTCTGAGGGCACCCGCCCAAGCGGCTCCCCGCGCGTCGGGCCCCGGTACCGTAGGCGGTCGCGCCCCGAGGCACGATGCCACCATGGAGCTGAAGACAGACGGAACCGGTCTCGAGGAGGCGCTCGCCGACAGCGAGAACCGCTTCCGCTGCCTGGTCGAGTACGCGTCCGACGGCTACCTCCTCTACGACGAGGACGGAACCGTCGTAGACGTGAACTCGAGCGCCTGCGCGGCCTACGGTTACCCGCGCGGCGAGCTGACCGGTCTTTCGCTCGGCGACCTCTTCGAGCCACAGGCCTCGGTCGCTGACCTGACCGAGGTCGACGACGCGCTCTGCGGAGGCGCCGCCCGCACCGTCGAGATCAACGCCCGCTGCCAGGACGGGCATACCTTCCCGGCCGAGATCCGCGTCGGGGTGCTCGAGGGCCGCGAGGGGCGGAGGTTCATGGCGCTCGTGCGCGACGTCTCCGAGCGCGAGCTCTCACGCGAGCGGATCGAGTACCTGAGCGGCCACGACGAGTTGACCGAGCTGCCGAACTGCCGTCTGTTCAGGACCGAGGCCGACGCCGCCGTCGAGCGGGCGCGCCGGGCCGAGCGCCAGGTCGCCGTCCTCCACGTCGACCTCAACCGCTTCAGCCTCGTCAACCAGGGCCTCGGGGGGCACGGGGGCGACGAGCTCCTGCGCCAGACCGCGGGCCGGCTGCGCGAGGCCGCACGCCCCATGGACGTGGTCGCGCGCTACGCGGCCGACGAGTTCCTGATCCTCGCCGCCGATCTCGAGCCCGAGTCGCCGGCCGCGCGCGCCGGGCCGAACGCGGGTGGGGCGGCCCAGGCCCACGAGCTGGCGGCGGCCGTGCACGCCGCCCTCGAGCGCCCGTTCGACCTCGACGGCACCGAGGTCTACATCGACGCGGCGGTGGGCATCAGCCTCTTCCCGCTCGACGCCGACAGCACCACCGTCCTGCTGCGCCACGCCGACCAGGCCGCCGCTCAGGCCAAGCGCCCAGGCGAGGGACCGACCCACCAGTTCGCCGAGGAGACCAGCGACAAGTGGGGGCGGCTGTGGCTGGCCACGCGCCTGCGCAAGGCGATCGAGCAGGACGAGCTGCGGCTGCACTATCAGCCGATCGTCAGCCTCGAGTCGCTGCCGCCGGGCGCGCCGGCACGGGCGGACCTGGCGCCTCACGTCTTCGCCTACGAGGCGCTCGTGCGCTGGCAGGATCGCGACGGCCTCGTCCCTCCGGCGGGCTTCATCTCGCTGGCCGAGGACCTCGGGTTGATCGACGACATCGGCGAGTGGGTCGTCCGCGAGGGCTGTCGCCAGGCGCTCGAGTGGCGCCGGGCCGGAGCGCGGGTGAGCATGTCGTTCAACCTCTCGCTGCGCGAGCTGTGGCAGCCCGACATCGTCGAGCGGATCGCCGGGGAGGTCCGCGGCGCCGGTCTCGAGCCGAGCTCGGTCATCGTCGAGATCACGGAGTCCTCGGCCATGACCGACCCGACCCGGACCCAGCGCGTGCTCTACGAGCTCCGTCGCCACGGGTTCAGCCTGGCCATCGACGACTTCGGCGCCGGACACTCGTCGTTCAGCCGCTTGGCCGAGCTGCCGTGCGAGATCCTCAAGATCGACCGATCCTTCGTCGCGCGCCTGCCCGGCGACGCGAGCTCGGCGGCCATGGTGACCGCCATGCTCGAGCTGGCCGAGCGGCTCGGCATGCGCGCGATCGCCGAGGGGATCGAGACTCCCGAGCAGCTGGCGTTCCTCGTGGAGCGCGGGTGTCCGCTCGGGCAGGGCTTCCTGTTCGGGCGCCCGGCGCCGGCCTCGGACCTCGTGCTGGTCTAGGCCCGCGCGCACGTCGCGCGACGCGCCCCGTCGCCTAGGCTGAGCGTGCCATGAGCGACGCCGCGCCGAGCCCGATCACGCCGCCGCCCGCCGCCCGCCGCCGCGTCCCGCGCGCCGTGCGCGAGCGCGAGATGCTCGAGGTGGCGGAGCGCGTCTTCGCCGAGCGCGGCTACCACGCCGCCTCCGTCGACGCCATCGCCGAGGGAACCGGGATCACCAAGCCGATGGTCTACGCGTACTTCGGCTCGAAGGAGGGCCTCTACATCGCCTGCATGGAGCGCGCTCGCCGGCGGTTGTTCGAAGCCATCGACGAGGCCGCCGACGCCAACGCCCCGCCCGACGAGCAGCTCTGGTTCGGGCTGCTGGCCTTCTTCACCTTCGTGGCCGAGCAGCCGGAGAGCTGGAGCGTCCTCTTCGGCGAGCCCACCCGCCGCGACGGCCCCTTCGCCGTCGAGGCTGCTCGCCTGCGCCGACAGATCGCCCGACTCGTCGCTCAGCTCCTCGGTGAGGCGGCGGCCGCGGAGGGCCTCGATCCTTCGCGGGTCGGCGCCACCGATCCGCTCGCCCACGCACTCGTCGGGGCTGCCGAGTCGCTCGCCGACTGGTGGGTCGACCATTCCAACGCGACGACCGAGCGCGTCGCCCTGTGGCTCATGAACTTCGCCTGGACGGGGTTCGGCGACCTGGTGCGTGGTGGGGGGTGGACGCCTCCACCCCCCGGCTGAGGCTCAGGCCGCGATCGCGGTCCGCGCGTGCAGCGCCGTCACCGCGCCTTGCCCCGGGCTCAGGGTGATCGAGCGCCGGCGGGTCAACTCCGGCCCGTCGAGGCCGGAGCGCACCTCGGCCCGCGCCAGGACCGCACGCAGCACCACCTTCATCTCGAGCATGGCGAAGCTCGCGCCGAGACAGCGACGGCGACCGCCTCCGAACGGGATCCAGGTGTAGGTGCCGGGCGGCTCGTCGAGAAAGCGCTCGGGCCGGAAGGCGTAGGGATCGTCGTAGATCGCGCGGTCGTGGTGGAGGAGGTAGGACTGCGCGACCACGCAGACACCGGTCGGGTAGGTCCGCCCGCCGATCTCGACCGGCTGCCTGACCAGCCGCGGGGCGGCGTTGGGGAGCACCGGCCGCCGGCGTAGGGTCTCCTGGATCGTTGCGGTCAGGTAGGCGTCGTCGCCCGGGTCGTCGCCGTCGACCTCCGCGACCAGGCGGGCCAGGGCGCCGGGCGCGCGGACGAGCTGCTCGAGCGCCCACGCGAGCTCCGACGCAGTGGTCTCGTGGCCGGCGACGAGCAGGGTCATGAGCTCGTCGCGGAGCTCCTGGGCGGACATCTCGGAGCCGTCCTCGTGGCGGGCCTCGAGCAGCATGGCGAGGACGTCGTCGCGCTCCGCGGCCTCGGCCCGGCGCTCGGCGATCAGCTCGAACAGCAGCTCGTCGGTCTCGGCCCGCAGGCGGGCGAAGCGCGCGAACGGCGTCAGCGGACCGAGGTCGCGCTGAAGGAACGGCAGCATCGCGCTCGGGCGCGCCCCGAGCTCGAGGATGTCGGTGAGCTTTGCCCGCAGCGCGTCGAGCCGCGGCCCCGGATCGAGGCCGAAGACCGCACGCAGGATGATCTCGAGCGTCATCGCCTGGAGGCGTGAGTGCAGGGCCACCGGCTCGTCGAGCGGCCATCGCGCTGCCTCGCGCTCGGCGACCTCGGTGATCAGTCCCGTGAGACGCTCCATCCGCTCGCCGTGGAAGGCGGGCAGCATGAGCTTTCGCTGCTCGAGGTGTCGCTCCTCGTCGAGGAGGATGACCGAGTTGCGCCCGACCACCGGCTCGAGGATGCGTGCGCCCTCGCCGGGATGCAGGACCTCGGGCGGGGCGGTGAAGACCTGCTTGACCTCCTCCGGGTCGCTCAGCATGACGAAGGGCGGCGAGCCGAGCAGACGGATGGTGAAGCGCCTGCCGTAGCGCGCACGGCAGCGCTCGAGAAAGGCGACGGGACGGGCCCACCATCCCAGCGTCTGCACCGCGCTCGGGTAGGGAGGACCGGGGGGAAGTGGGTCGCGCATCGCTCTCCTCTGCCGTTTGGTCGTTCCCTACCCGTATCGGCCGTCCAGGAGTGTGCGTCTCGACACGCCGCCGGGCGCGCGGGCTGTGCGACCCGGGCGTATGATCGAGGGTACGCGTCGGTGCCGCCGCCGCGTCCGAGGGGAGACAGGTGTCGTCAGCGCCGACCCAGAGCCCGAGCCACCCGCACGACCCTCGCCGTCGCGGTCGTGAGGCCGCCGAGGAGCGCGTGATCGAGGGCTCGAGCGCCCCTCGTCGCGAGACCGACGCCCGCCCCGCGGCGCCGGTGGTGAGAGGACTGCTCGAGCTGCCGTTCGCCGTGGGCGGCATGGCGGTGCGCCGGATAACCGCCGTGGTGCGAGTCGCCTCGGAGGTGACGATCGTTCCCCTGGTCGGCGACGTCGGAGCAGGGCTCTCCCGGCTGACGCTCGCGATCGAGCGGCTCGCCGGCGCACAGCCGACCCTCGACCGGCTGGCCGACGCCGTCGAACGCCTCGACGAGATCGGAGCCGAGGGCGGGTCGCTCGAGCGCATCGCCTGAGCGAGACTCTCGAGGACATCGCGGAGGCCAGAGAGTCGCTCACCGAGATCGCGGCGGCGCGCGAGACGCTCGGAGAGATCGCCCTGGCCCGCGACGCGCTGACCGAGATCGCCGGCGCGCGCGAGTCGCTGGCACGACTGGGCGGCGCGGCCGATGCCCTCGGCGAGCTCGCCGCCGCAGCGCCGGCCCTCGCGCAATTCGCCGCGGCGACTCCGGCGCTCGGTCGGCTCGGGGACGCCACTTCGGCCCTGCGCGAGCTCGCCGCCGCCTCGCCCGCGCTGGGTGAGCTCGCTCGCGCCCGCGAATCGCTCGACCGGATCGCCGGCGCGAGCGAGAGCCTGCGGGGTTTGGCCGATCTCGGCGAGACGCTCCGAGAGATCGCCACGGCGCGCGAGACGCTGGGGGAGATCGCCGCGGCGCGGCCCGCGCTCGACCGGCTCGCGGGCGCCACCGATTCCCTCGGCGAGCTCGCCGCCGCGACTGGATCGCTCGACCAGCTCGCGGCAGCCACCGAGTCCCTGGACCAGCTCGCCGCCGCGACCGGATCGCTCGATCGCCTGGCCGAGGCCGGCGGCGCCCTCGAGCGCATTGCGGGGGCGCGCGAAGCGCTCGACCGCCTCGCCGGCGCGGCCGGCAGCCTCGAGCAGCTGGCTCACGCCACCGACGCTCTGCGCCAGCTCGCCGGCTCGACGGGGTCGCTCGATCAGCTCGCGGGCACGAGCTCCGACCTGGCTCGGATCGCGGCGGCGGCAGAGACGCTGGACGCCCTGCTCGAGGCGCGTCCCGCCCTCGACCAACTCGCCGGGAGCACAGACGACGTCGGCCGTCTGGCCGCGGCCTCAGCCAGCCTTCCGGCCCTCGTCGAGGCCACCACCGACATGCCCGAGCTGCCCGAGAAGCTGGTCGTCCTCAACGAGAACCTCGGGTCGCTCCTCGACCGGCTCGGTTCGCTCGTGGGCGACACCAGCCACCTCTCGGGAGCGGTGTCGGAGCTCGACGAGAAGATCACCGTGGTCGCCGACGCGGTCGAGCCGCTCCAGGGCACGAGCGAGCGCATCGGCCGGCTGGTCGATCGCCTCACCGACCGCCGCGGGAGCCGGGACTCCGGCTAGTCGCAGCCGTCAGCCGGGCGGCTCAGGTCACGCCGATGCCCTGCGCACGCAGCGAGGCGTCCACCACCCGGTCGAACTCGAGTGCGACCATGGCTGCCGCGGAGCGCTCCTGGACGAGGATCTCGTCGACGACGCGCACGGTCTCGGGGTCGCCCGCGCGTCCGGCCACGCGCTTGAGCTGCTCGTAGCCGCCGATCTCCAGGTGCTCGTAGGCGAAGACGAAGGCCGCCAGCTTCCCCGGCGTGTCCGGTTGGGCCTTGAAGAACCCGCCCCAGTTGAGCGCGCCGAGCCGCAGCGCGGCGTCCTTCAGCTTCGAGGGACTCCGGTCGTGGGCCTCGAGCCGCCCGGCGATCACGGTCGCGTGCGAGCGGTCCTCCTCGAGGTGATCGGCGTAGAGCTTCGCGGTCACCGGCTCGCCGGCCATCCGCGGGCCGAGCTCGAGCAGCTGGATCGCCTGCGCCTCGAGCGCGTGGGCGTCCTCGAGGTACTTGACGAGCTCCTCCTGGAGATCGTCGGCGCCCTTCTCGGCGAGCGAGGTGTCGACCGCGGCGTCGAAGGACCCTTCGAGGCGGTCGATCATCGCCTGCTCCTCGTCGCGGTTGCGCCGAGCGACCTCCGCGGTCTCGGCGTCGCCGGCACGCTCGGCCACGCGGATCAACAGCTCGTAGGAGGCGAGCTCGAGGTTCTCGTACGAGAGGGCGTGGGCGACGAGCTTGCCGGGCGAGTCCGGCTGCGACTTCGCGAACAGCGCGAAGCCGACGCCGCCGGCCTTCATGACGGCGTCCTTGACCCGCGAGGGCGACTCCTCAAGGGCTTCGAGGCGCTCGCGCACACGCTGCTCGTGACCCTCGGTCTCGGTGTGATGCGCGCGGAACATCTCCGCGAGGCGCTCGTCCTTGGCGATCCCCGGTGCCGCCTTCATCTGCGGGAGCGCCTGCTCCTCGATCGCGTGGGCGTCGGTGAGGTACTTGACCAGCTGCTGGTGGAGGGAATCGTCGGCCATCCCTCAGCCCGCCGCCTGCTCGAGCTCGTGTACCTCTTCATCGGACAGCTCGATCGCCGCCGCCGCCAGGTTCTCCTCGAGGTGCTCGACCGACGACGTGCCCGGGATCGGGAGCATGACCGGCGAGCGGTGCAGCAGCCACGCGAGCGCGAGCTGGGCCGGCGCGTAGCCGTGGCGCTGCGCGGCCTCGTCGAGCGAACCTCCGGTCCCGGCGAGCTGACCGGTCTCGAGCGGGAACCAGGGGATGAACCCGAGCCCTTCGCGCTCGCAGACCTCGAGCACGTCCGCGGCGCTGCGATCGGCGAGGTTGAAGCGGTTCTGGACCGAGACGATCGCGGTGATCCCACGGGCCTGCCCGAGCTGCTCGACGGTCACCTCGGACAGGCCGATGTGACGCACCTTGCCCTCGCTCTGGAGCTCGGTCATGGCGCCCAGCGACTCCTCGACCGGCACGTTGCGGTCGATGCGGTGAAGCTGATAGAGGTCGATCCGCTCGAGTCCCAGCCGCTTCAGGCTGCCCTCGCAGGCCTCGCGGATGTGCTCGGGGCGTCCGTTGGGCGTCCACTGGTTCGGGCCGGAGCGCGTCAGTCCCGCCTTGGTGGCGATGACGAGATCGTCGGGGTAGGGACGCAGCGCCTCGGCGATCAGCCGCTCGGAGACCTCGGGGCCGTAGGAGTCGGCGGTGTCGATCAGGTTGACTCCGTGCTCGACCGCCCGCTGGAGCACGCGGCGGCACTCGGCCGGATCGTCGGGCTCGCCCCAGATCCCCTCGCCGGTGATGCGCATCGCGCCGAAGCCGAGGCGGTTGACCTCGAGGTCTCCGCCGATCGTGAAGGTGCCGGACTGCGCGGCGATTCCCTCCTGATCCGTCTGTGCCATGTCGATCTCGTCTCTCGCTCGGGTCTCGCGGCTATCTCCTCCGAGCATGCCCGGGGCACGACGGGGCAAACGGGAAGTCGCTCGGATCGCCCCGCACGCCGGGCCGTCGCCTAACCTCGCGTAGCCCGCGCCCGCGGGCCGAGCGCATGTCTGCCCCCACTCTTCCTCCGCCGCTACCACCCACGACGCCCCGACCGCCGCCGCGGCGGCGCGCGGCCGCGCGCGTTCAGCGCCGCCGCCTG
>CADCVU010000078.1 GCA_902806245.1 uncultured Solirubrobacterales bacterium | reverse complement strand
GGGTGATCGGGCGCAGCCGCGTGCCCTTGCCGCCCGAGAGGATGAGTCCCTTTAGATCCGGCACGCGCGCGAGACTAGTAGCTGTCGCCGAGCTTGCGGTGGTCCCACGAGACGATCCTCGTCGGCGTGAAGCGCATACCCACCCGCTTCGGGGCCTGCGCGCGGACCCCCGCCTCGAGGTCCGCGGGCGAGGCGCCGTCCGAGTAGCGGTGCATGAGCTCCAGGCCGAGCCGGGCGACCGCCTCGACGTCGCGCTCGAGCTCGACGTCGCACTCGAGCATGGCTCCGCGCAGCTCGCCGTACTCCTCGCCGGCCTCGACCTGCAGCGTGGCGTGAGGATCGCGCTCGAGGTTGCGCGCCTTCTGGGACTTGGCGAAGGTCCAGGCGATCATGTCGTGGCGCTCCGGGACGTACCAAAGTGGCATCAGGTGCGGCCGACCGTTAGCGCCGAGCGTGGCGCACGTGACCGTGCTCTCCTCGACGAGGAAGCGCGCGAGCTCGTCGTCGGACATGCGGATCTGATCGCGGCGGGAGGGCACGGCAGCTCGGCAGGCTAGTCAGAAGATCCGTCCGGCGCGCGACCTACCGTGGGATGGCTATGGAAGCCGCACTGACCTTCCCCCTCTCCGCCTCCCGGGTCGACGTCCGCGACGGCAGCGTGACGATCGACGACCTACGGGTCGACGACCGCACGCTGGCCGAGCTCGTCGAGCGGCGGCTCGAGCTCGGCATCTCCGGCGAGGAGACCGTGACCGACGCGCTCGAGATCGGTGCCCGCGTGCTCGACCGCGAGTCGACCGGCGCGGAGGTCGACTTCGTGCGGCGAGAGTTCGAGAAGCTCTCGGGCGAGGTCGAGCGCTCCTTCGCCGAGAAGGCGCGGGCGGTGGCCGAGCACATGCAGAAGCAGTTCGAGCGCCACCTCGGCGAGGACACGGGCACGATGGCCAAGACCCTCGACGCCCACGCCGACCAGGTCGGGGAGCTGGTGGCGCGCCACTTCGGCGGCGACCGCAACACGGCGGTGCAGCATCAGGTGCGCGAGCTGGTGGCCAAGTCGCTCCAGGAGTCGCGGGCGGAGCTGCTCAAGCAGTTCTCGGCGCAGGACGGCCACAACCCGCTCGCGGACCTGAAGGGCGAGGTGGTTCGACAGCTGCGCGCGGGCCGCGAGAAGGAGGAGGTCCACGTGCAGCGCCTGGCCGAGCTCGCCGGCGAGATCCGCCGTCTGCGCGACGCCGAGGAGAGCCGCGCGGAGATCGACGCCGAGCGCGAGCGCGGCACCGCCAAGGGCCGCTCGTTCGAGCAGGCCTGCTTCGACGCGCTCGAGGGCATGTCCGCGGCGCGCGGTGACGTCGCCCACCACGTCGGCGACGAGCGCTCTGCCAGCGGCGCCAAGCTCGGCGACGTGGTCATCGAGCTCGAGGCCGCGCAGGGTGAGTGCCGCGGGCGCATCGCGCTCGAGGTCAAGGACGAGAAGCTTTCCAAGAACGCCGCCTGGGAGGTCCTCAACGGATCCCTCGCCGCGCGCGAGGCCACCTTCGCGATTCTCGTCGTCGCCTCGGAGGCGAAGGTGCCGTCCGGCCGCGAGCCGCTGCACGAGTACGAGGGCAACAAGATGATCGTGACGCTCGACCGCGAGGAGCTCGACTCGCGCCCGCTCGAGCTCGCCTACCGCTACGCGCGCTGCCGCGTTCTCATGGCGCGCGAGCGCACGCTCTCGGTCGACGCCGCAGGCGTGCGCGACGCCGCCGACGAGGCGCTCTCGGCGCTCAAGGATGCACAGCGCATCCGGGTCGCGCTCACCGGCGCGAGCAAGAGCGTCGGCAGCGCGCGCGATGCGCTCGATGCGATGGTCGCCCGCGTGCAGGCGAGCGTCGAGCGGGTCGAGGGCCTGATCGGGGCCAGCGAGCCCGCGCCGCCCGCGGACGGGTGACGCGACCTTCGTCCGGCGCTTTGCGCGCGGAGGAACGGGGTATCGACTCGTCTTACTAGGCCGACGGAGGGGGCTCGAGCATGACCAAGGGTGGATCGCCGCAGGTCGAGACCGCCGACCTCGATCTGCACCCCAACGAGGCGTCGGACCTGCTTCCGCTCGAGAACGATCGGGTGCTCTCCGCCCGAGGATGGGACCAGGGCTTCTGGACCGTGCTCGACGAAGGCGCGGTCGAGGACTGCGTCGCGCTGATCGGGCACACGCACGGCAAGGGGAACGCGAAGGCCGCCTGGGAGATCGTCCGCCCTCGGTTCGAGGTCCGTCGACACGGAGGCAAGACCGAGGACACCGAAGCGTGCGCGCGCCACGACGGGTGGGTGTACCTCGTCGGCTCGCACTACGGGAGCAAGTCGGGTCCGCTCGAAGGAAAGCGCGCCTTCATCGCGCGCTTTCGCGAGGCCGACTTCGATGGCGACATCGAAGCAGCGACGCCCGAGCTGGAGATCGCGCTGAACAAGTTCCGGCTCCATCGCGCCGTCAACGACGCGCTCCGCGCCCTCGGGCCGGATCTGCTCGGCGCGCCTTCCGGCGTGCGCGAGACGTTCGTCGAGCGAAAGCCAAAGCAGGCGGGCAAGCGGGCAGCAGCGCGCATCGAGAAGACCGACGTCCCGATCAACGTCGAGGGAGCCGCCTTCGACGACCGCGGCGCGCTTCTCCTCGGCCTGCGCTACCCGGTAACCGCCGAGGGACACCCGCTCGTCGTGGAGCTCGCGGGGATCGAGCGGATGTTCGAGGATCGTCGCACCGCGCCGGTGGCGAGGCGGGTATGGATGCTCGAGAACGTGGGAACCCCGGAGGAACCGGCCGGGATCCGCGCGCTACACCGGCGCGGCCGCGAGCTGCACGCCATCGCGGGCTCCCTCGACTCCGCCAGCGCCAAGAAGACCAGCGCGCTGCTCGATGTCCACCCCGAGGCCGGGAGCGCGTCATGTGCGCACTATCGAGTCAAGCTCCCGCGGCCCAAGGACGGCGGGCCGGTGGACGCCGAGCTGATCCAGTCCTTCGACCTGGGAAACGTCGAGGGGCTGGCGGCGGGACCGGGCGGGCGCTTCTACTACGTGACCGACGAGGACGACCGGGTTCACATCCGGCTCATGCACCACGAGGTCAAGCGGCGCGCGCAGAAGCGTCCTGCGAGCGCCGCGGGCATGGTCGGCGACGGCGATCGCTCCGGCTCGCGCTCGAATCGCGGCCGCCGAGCGCCGGACGGCCGCAGCTAGCCCCGGACCGCTCCCGCCAGCGCCTCGGCCGCCTCGAGCACCGCGACTCGCGCGTCCTCGGGCTCGAGCACCGCGGCGTCCCCGGCCTCCTTGAGGATCTCGCGCGCGAGCCAGTCGTCGCCGGCGTAGTGCAGCTCGACGACCACGGCGCCGTCGTCAAGCTCCTCGATCACCGAGCGGTCCTCGCGCGCCCAGCGCGCGCGCTCGGGCGCCACCCATACCCGCACCGCACGCGAGGCCGGTACCTCGCCGGTGCTGGGCCAGCCGGTGACGTCGGGCTCGATGCCGGGTCGGGGCTCGAAGCGCTCGTCGAGCAGGGTCACCGAGCGGATCCGGTCGAGACGGAAGCTGCGCGCCGCCTCGCGCTCGGGGTCGAAGGAGTGCACGTACCACCCCTCCCGCCCGTTCAGCAGCTGGTAGGGCTCGATCCGGCGCGAGACGAATTCGTCCTCGTTCTCCTTGTAGTAGTCGATCTCGAGCAACCGCCGCTCGGCCACCGCGCCGCTGACCACGCGGGCCACGTCGGAGTCGTCGCCGCGCGCGCTCGTCATCTGGAGACCGCCGCCCGCGGGGTCCTCACCCAGCGCGGCGACGATCTTCGTTCGCGCCGAGGCGAGCGAGCCCTCGGGCAGGTGCTCGCCGAGCAGGTCGATGGCGGCGATCAACGCCTTGGCCTCGAGCGGGAGCAGCCGCGCCGGTCGCGCGAAGCTGTCGCCGTAGGGCTCGGGATCGACCTCGATCTGATCGCCCTGGACCTCGGCGTAGAGCACGTAGCTCCCGCCACCGAAGTTGACGATGTTCAGCACGTCGATGTCCTCGCGCAGCTCGGCCTCGGTGGTCTGGAGGGCCTGGCAGAGCTCCGCCACGTCGAGCTTGCGCGCCTCGCGGGCGGCCTGGACCAGGATCCCGGTCAGCGTCATGAGCCTGGCCAGGCGCTCGGGCCGGATCGGCGCCTCGCGCGGAGCGTCGCGAGAGGCCTCCTCCACCGGCGCCGGCTCGCGGGCGCCGTTCTCGCCGGCCCAGCCGACCACCGCCGGCGCCACGTCGAGCGAGCCCGTGTGGCGCTCGACCACAAGCCGGACGCGCTCGGTCACCGACTCGACCAGCTCCGCCGGCCCGAGGATGCGCGCGCGCTCCCCGAGGCCGAGGACCCAGGAGATCAGCAGGCGCTCGTCGGCGTACGGCGTCTCGAAGACGATCCCGTCCTCCGCGGGTGCGTCGTCGGCCTCGGCCGCCGGTATCACCTTTCCCACGTGGCCGAAGTGGCGCTCGACGAGCCAGTCGACCCGGCTCGAGACCCACACGCGCGCGCTGCCCACCGGCTCGCCGAGCTGCCAGTCGGCCCGCGTCGCGTAGACCCGCGGGTCGAAGTCCTTCGGCTGACCGAAGTCGTGCTCCGACTTGCTCGAGTAGGCCACCTTGCCGCGGATCCGCGACAGCCGGAAGACGCGGATGTCGTCGCGCTCGCGGGCGCGACCGATCAGGTAGAAGCGCCCCCCGCGGAAGAGCAGCTGGTAGGGGTCGACGCGGCGCGTCTCCTCGGCGTCACGGCCCATCGTGTAGTAGTCGAAGACGATCGTCTTGCGGCGGAAGATCGCCGTCTCGATCTTGGCCAGGCGTTGGGAGAGGTCGCGCCCTCCGGCGGTGGCGGTGATCGCGAGCGAGACCGAGCGCTCCTCGGGAGCCGCGAGCGGCGAGGGATGTCCCCACGAGAGCTGCTGAAGCGCGAGGCGGAGCGGCTCGGCGTAGGCGAACTCACCGTCGAGCAGCGAGAGCGCCGTGCGCAGGCCGCCGAGCTCCTGGTCGCTGAACTCGATCGCCGAGAGGTAGAAGTTCTCCGGCGGCAGGGTGTAGTTCTCGGCGTCGAAGTAGCCCTCGGCGGGCTTGTCGACCTTGAGCTCGATTCCGAGCGCTTCGAGCTCGGCCCGGTCCGCGTAGAAGCGGCGCGCGAACGCGTCCTCGTTCATGCCCGCGTAGCCCTCCACCGCCTCCTTGATCTCGAGCGCCGTCACCGGGCGGCGCTCGGCCATCAGAAAGGAGATCAGGGAGAGCTGGCGGATCAGCTTCTCGGTGTCCTTGGCCATGTCCCCGCCAGGATAGGTGTCGCGCCTCGGCCCGCGCCGACGAGGTCGCCGAGAAGTAACGCTCGTAGGTCGCTCTTTGCGGAACTTTCCGAGCACCCCGAGCTCGGCGCTCTACACGACGCGCACCGCCAGACCGGGATAGTCGGTGACCAGGCCGGCCGCGTCGTAGCGGAGCTCCGCGGTGAAGCCCAGCTGAGGAGCCTCGTAGCGGTAGCGACGGAGACCGTCGCCGTCGGGGAGCCGGAGATAGGTCTGCTCGAGGCGCTCGACTCCGAGGCCGGGCGAGCGAACCCACGCCGCGGGCGATCGGCCGGCCTCACCTACCGCGAGACCGAGCCGGCGTACGGGGAGGGCGTTGGTGAACGCCGAGGCTTCGAGGTCGGCGTCGAGGCAGGCGTCGAGCTCCGGGGCCTCGGCGCCGTTGACGAGCCAGCGGCCGCCGCCGTCGTGCTCGAGCACCGTCCGTGCCTCCCCGCGCCCCGAGAGCTCCGTGATCTCGGCTCTGCGAGTGATCCACTCCGTGTCAGTAACGATCGCGTACCCGACCGACCACGGCCGCCCGGCTTCGACCGCCGTGCAGCGTCCCTCGACGCGGTGGCCCTCGCCGGACTGCTCGAGGAACGCGACCTCGGAGCCCGCTCGGAGGCCCTCGTGCCGCCAGGCCGCGCTCAGCCGCCGCCGCGCGCCCACGCAAGGAGCGCTACGCGGCGTGCAGCCCGCCGTCGCGCGCGGCGAAGTACGCCGAGGCGGAGATGCCGCGGTCGAACGACGACCACTGCTCGCCCTGGCCGAGCGTCTTCTCGATCCGGTCGAAGCTGCCGAGACGACCGCCCAGGTTGTCCATCATGTGCACGAGCGTGGCCTCGCGCGTGCACGGGACGACAGGGCTGCCGTGCTCGAGCGCGCCGTGGTGGGAGAGGATGATGTGCAGGACGGCCTGGGCGGTGTCGGGCGGGAAGCCCGGCATGCTCTCGATCTGGCAACGGACCATGTGGTAGCCGAGGGGGATCTCGCCCTGTAGGCGGCCGGCGTCGGTCATCTCGATCCCCTCGCCGACCTCGGCGTAGGCCTCGATCTTGCCGATGTCGTGGAGGAGCCCGCCGGTCACCGCGACGTCGCGGTCGATCCCCGGGAAGGTCGCCGACACCGCGCCAACCGCTTGAGCGACGGTGAGGCAGTGCTCCAGCAGCCCGTGGCGGTAGGCCTGGTGGTAGTGCTTGGCCGCCGGCGCCCGGCTCCAACGCGCCCAGATCTCCGAGTCGTCAGCGAAGAACCGCCACAGCAGGGCACGCAGGGCGGGGCTCTGAACGGTGGCGACGAGCGAGCGCAGGTCCGCGACCATCTGGTCGAAGGCCAGCGGGGAGGCGTCGTGGAGATCGGCCGGCTCGTATTCGCCCTCCTCCGCCGCCCGCACCGCCCGCAGCGTGAGGGTCGCCCCGTAGCGTGAGTCGACCGAGAACGCGCCCGCCACCCGCACCGCCGATCCGACCGCGCACGAGGCGAACGAGTCGTCGACGCCGTCCCACAGGACCGCCTCGCACGTGCCCGTGACGTCGGCCAGCCTCAGCTTCAGGAAGGGGTCGCCGTTCTTCTTGAGGCGCCGCGTGCGCTCACGCACCACGAAGACCGAGTCAACGGCCTGGCCGTCGCAGAGCTCGCGCACGAAGGCCTTGCCGGGCGCGACGAGGGTCGGCTGGTCGAGCGAATCGAACGAGGGCTGGGCCATCGTCGGGCGACCGTAGCGCCGGGCTCGGACGGCTCCCGGCGCCGCTCAGCCCCCGTAGTAGCGCAGCGCGCGCGTCCCCATCTGCGCGGTCAGCCTCCCGTTCTGCACCGCCGAGATCGGCGAGGACAGGAAGGGGATCGCACGCGCGGCTGCTCGTCTGGCGACCTTGCGTCCGACGAAGCCGAGCAGCCTTCGCCGCAGCGTCTGCTCGCGGCCGCGGTCGAGCGTGCGGTCGGCCAGCGCGCCCGCGAGCGAGCGACCGACCCCGTCGAGGGCCGCCCGGGCCGCGGCCGGGGTCTCGTAGAGGTCGTGCAGGGCGAGCAGCTCCGCCGGGCGCATGGGGTGGGCGGGGTCGTAGCCGTAGGCCGCGGCCACGAAGAAGACCAGACGGCTCTGGACCCACGCGAGCGCGACGAGGTCGGCCGCGGCGGTGACCGCCCCGCCGAGACCCACCACCGCGCCCTCGGCCCGGGCGATCTGCGTGTGGCGCCGAACGGCTATCCGGGCCATCTCCTCCGAGGAATGGCCGTGTGCGGCCATGCGCTCGGCCCACCGCCGCGCCGGCTCCGCGAAGCGCTCGCTCGCGGCCAGGGCGACGAGCTCGGGCGCTCGCTCGGGCTGGGCGAGCAGGCGCTCGCGCAGGCTCGATGGAGGCGCCTCGATGGTTCCGGGATCGGAGACCTCAGCCACGATGGGAGCCTAGTTGGCGGGCCTTGGCGGGCCGAGCGCCGCGTGTACGAACGCTCAGGGCTCCCGGGGCATGACGACCCACAGCACGAGGTAGGCGACCACCTGTGGCCCCGGCAGCAGCATGGAGACGAGGAACAGGATTCGCGCCGTCCACCGACCGATCCCGAAGCGCCGTGCGAGACCGGCCAGCACCCCCGCGACGAGGCGCCCTCGACGCGGGCGCACAAGGCCGCGGCCTGCCGCTCCGGAGCGCGCCTGAGGCAGGTAACCGGGTTGCCGTCCGCCGCTCATCGTCACCCTCTAGGTGCCCGTCTCGGCGCTTTTCAAGCACTTCACTCTGCGTTTGCCCCGCGGGCGGTCCGGGGATCTCGCAGTCATGACCACTTCAGAGATTCCCAACCGCCCCACCGCCGGCATCCTCAGCGACGACCGCCGCGAGGAGCGCGAGCAGATCATCGAGATGCTCAAGCGGGCCTACTTCATGGAGCTCGAGACGGTGATGAGCTACGTCACCAACTCGATCAATCCCGACGGCGTGCGCGCGCAGGAGATCAAGGAGTCGCTCGACGAGGACGTGCAGGAGGAGCTCGGCCACGCTCAGCAATTTGCAAACCGCATCAAGGAGCTCTACGGAGTGGTGCCCGGCTCGCTCGAGTTCTCCGCCGAGCAGGACTTCCTCCAGCCGGCGACCGAGCAGACCGACATCGTCCACGTCATCAAGGGCGTGATCAAGGCGGAGACCGGCGCGATCGAGCACTACTCGAAGATCGTCGAGTTCTGCGACGGCGTCGACCTCGTCACCCAGGACATGGTGATCTCCATCCAGCGCGACGAAGAGGGTCACCGGCGCCTGTTCGAGGGCTTCCTGCGCGAGTACCAGGCTGAGGGCCGGGCGTAGGCGCCAGGGCGCGGCGGCGGCCCCCCGCGCACGGGGCCGGTGCCTCGGCTTGCCCGTGCGAGCCGACGGGTACGGTGACAGCATGGCCGAGCTGAGCTGGAGTGACCGTCCGCATCTGCGCGATCCGCTGCTGGTCTGCGCCTTCAAGGGATGGAACGACGCAGGTGAGGCGGCCTCGGCCGCGCTCGGCTTCCTGATCGAGAGCTTCGGCGCCGAGGAGGTCGCGGCCATCGATCCCGAGGAGTTCTTCGACTTCTCGGAGACCCGCCCGACGGTGGCCTTCTCAGGGGGGCACGCGCGTGTGATCGAGTGGCCCGAGCTCGCCTTCCACGCCGCGACGGTCACCGGTTCGGAGCGCGACCTCGTGCTACTCGCGGGGCCGGAGCCCTCGCTGCGCTGGCGCACCTTCACGAGGACGATCATCGAGGCCGCCCACGAGCTCGGCGCGCGCGAGATGGTCACGCTGGGAGCCCTGCTCGCGGACGTCCCTCACACGCGTCCGACCCACATCACGGGCCTCGCCTCCGACGACTCGCTGATCGAGCGGCTCGGCTTCGAGCGCTCGAGCTACGAGGGACCGACCGGCATCGTCGGCGTGCTCCACGACGCCTTTGCCAAGGCCGATCTCACGTCCTCGAGCCTGTGGGCCTCCGTGCCCCACTACGTCGCCGCCGCGCCCAACCCCAAAGCGGCGCTCGCGCTGGTGCGCAAGTTCGAGGGGCTGGCCCGCATGACCGTCGACGCCAGCGCGCTCGAGGAGGCCGCCGAGGACTACGAGCGCCAGGTCAGCGCCGCGGTGGCGAGCGACCCGGACGTCAAGGCCTTCGTCGAGCGCCTGGAGCAGAGCGCCGACGAGTCGGAGGAGCTGTCGCCGCCGCAGCGGATCCCCTCCGCCGACGCGATCGCGCGGGACTTCCAGCGGTTCCTGAGGCAGCGAGGACCGGAGGACGACGGATAGGTCGGACGCGGCGCCGAGGCTAGGGTCTTGGCATGGCTCGCACCTACGACGCCATCGACAGCCACCTTGCCGCCTGGATCGCGGAACAGCCGATGTTCTTCGTCGGCTCGGCGCCGCTCGAGGTGGACGGCCACGTGAACATCTCGCCCAAGGGCCCGATCGGCACGTTGCGCATCCTCGGTCCGCGACGTATCGCCTACGTCGACCTGGTCGGGAGCGGGGCCGAGACGGTGGCCCACCTTCGCGAGAACGGGCGAATCGTGGTGATGCTCTGCGCCTTTGCCGGGCCGCCGCGCATCGTCCGCCTCCACGGCGTCGGCGAGGCGATCACGGACCGCGATCCGCGCTTCGGCGAACTGCTCGACGAGGCGGCGTTCGAGGAGCCCACCGTGGCCGAGGCCCGCCGGGCGATCATCGTCGTCGACATCGAGCGCATCTCGAGCTCGTGCGGCTACGGCGTTCCGCTCATGTCCTACGCGGGAGAACGACCGCACATGCACGCCTCGAAGACGAAGCGGCTGCGAACGGGCGGGCCCGACGCGCTGGCACGCTACGTCGCAGAGCACAACGCCGAGAGCATCGACGGGCTGCCGGCCATCCGGTAGCCGGTTAGGAGCGCTGGTCGGCGGCCTTGAGCATCAGCCCGCCGTCGACGACGAACGAGGACCCGGTGGCGTAGGTCGCGCCGGGTGAGGCGAGCCAGACCACGAGCGAAGCGATCTCGGCTGCGGCTCCGGGCCGCTCGAGCGGGATGTAGGGCTTGCGCTCGGCCTCCGCGGGGTCGACCTCGTGCTGGCCGGTCATGGGCGTGGCGATCTCCCCGGGCGCCACCGCGTTCACCAGGACCCCGTGCTCGGCGAGCTCGAGGGCCATCACCTTGGTGAGCAGCCCGAGGCCCGCCTTGGAGGCGCAGTAGGGAGCGGCGCCCGGCTTCGGGATGTGCTCGTGGACCGAGGTGACGTTGACGATGCGACCTCCGGCCCCGGCGTCGATCATGCGGCGCACGGCGCGCTGGGAGCAGACGAACGCACCGTCGAGGTTGACCGCCAGCACGTCGCGCCACTCGTCGAACGCCATCTCGACCATAGGCGTCGACGAGCCCTGGCCGGCGTTGTTGACCAGCACGTCGAGGCCGTCGAGCGCCTCGGCGAGGTCGTCGATCACCTCCCCCGCCTCGGGCAGGCGACTGAGGTCGAGCTGGCGGACCTCGGCCCGGCGGCCGTGCGACTCGACCTCCTGCGCCGTCTCGCGCGCGCCCGCCTCGTCGGTGTTCCAGGTGATGCCGAGGTCGAAGCCGGCGCCGGCCAGGGCGACCGCGGTGGCTTTGCCGATCCCCGAGTCGGAGGCGGTGACGATGGCGACGGGCATGTCCGTCGATTACCCGGCCGAGCCCGAAACCAAATCACGGTTGCCGACGCGCAGGAAGTCCCTATCTATCGAGGGGCTCCCTGAGCGAGCGAAGCGAGCGTACCCGAGAGAGGGACTTCCGCAGCGTCACCGCTCCGCCGCCGGACAGGCGATCCGGTAGTCGCAGAACGAGCAGATCTCGTACGAGGGCTTGGGCTCGAAGCGCTGCTCGAGGATCCCGTCGGCGACCTCGCCGACCGTCGCCCGAACCCGCTCGAGCTCGTCCTCCGAGTGCGAGACCGGCACCTTCTCGTTGTCGAGCACGTAGAGGTAGCTCTGCGCCGCGGTGGGAAGCTGCCACGACTCGCGCGCGCCCATCTGGTAGATCGAGAGCTGGATGTCCTCGCGCAGCTCGGTCGCGGTCTTGGCCTTGCCGGTCTTGTAGTCGATCAGCTCGTAGCCGCCGTCGGGCAGGCGGTCGACGCGGTCGACGCGGCCGCGGACGAGGTGCGGACCGAGCCTGAACGAGAACGAGCGCTCGAACCAGACCGGCTCGCCGGGATCCTCGCGGTCGGCCTCCCAGTAGCGCTCGAGTGCTGTGACGGCGCGGGCCCGGAACTGGCGGTCGTCGGAGCGGTTGCCGAAGCCCGCGCGTCGCCACGAGGCCTCGAAGAGCTGCATGAGCTCGTCGAGCGAGCCGCCGCCCTGGCCGTGGAAGCGCTCGAGGACCTGGTGCACGACGATCCCGAAGCGCTGGTTGATCGTCGGCTCCTGCGGGATGCGGAAGACGCGGGCGAACTTGTACTTGAGCGGACAGAGGCGGTAGGTCTCGATGTCCGAGGCCGAGAGCATCAGCCCCTCGCCGCGCCGGGGCAGGAAGCTCTCGAGCGAGGGCTGCGAGCGTGCTCCGAGGGCCTCGGCGCGGCGGCGCTCGTCGCGCTCGCCGTCGCGCAGGTAGTCGTCGAGGGCCGAGGTCTCGAAGAGCTCGCGCTGCTCGCGAGTCGCGCCCTGGAGGAGGACGTCGTTGACCTCGGGCAGGGCGTCGGAGATCCCCTGGCCCTGCTTCTGGCGCTCGATGAGCGCCGCGATCTTGAGCAGCTCGAGGTAGCGCGTGCCGGCCTGGGCCACGTCGAGGTAGGTGTCGAGGCGCATCTCGGCCAGGCGCCCGCCCACCCGCGCGACCTGGTCGAGCAGCTCGTCGCGCATCATCCGGAAGGTCGAGTGCAGCCCCTCGGCCGGGCCGAAGAGGTCCTCGTCGACGTGCTCCCACTCGCCACCGACCGCGGCCCGCGCCTCCTCGGCGAAGGGCGACGGCCGCGGCGTGGCGGCGCCCTCGCCCGCGGCCGGCTGCGCCCACGATACGACCAGCGACCGTCGGGCGCGGGTCAGGGCCACGTAGGTCAGCCGGCGCATGGCCGCCTCGTGGTCGCGCACGCTCGCCTCGGGCGGCGCGCCCGCGCCCTCGCCCGCGCGCCGCGGTCGCCGCCCGGGGATCGCCTCGGCGTCGAGTCCCCCCACGAGCACGTGATCGAACTCC
>CADCVU010000077.1 GCA_902806245.1 uncultured Solirubrobacterales bacterium | reverse complement strand
TCGGGCCCGAGCGCACCGCGCGGGCCGGGCACGAGAAGCTCCTGCCCGCGGCATGGTTCCTCGCCCGCTTCGCGGACCCGGCCGCCGTCCGGGCGAGCCGCCGGTTCCGAGACAACCCGCGCATCCCTGCCGCCCGGGCGGCGCTTCGCTGCGGGGGGCTCGCCCGGGTGCTCGAGGCCGTCAACGCGCCGCTCACCCCGGGGCGATTCGTGGAGAACCTGGGCGTGGCCGTCGAGCTGCACTCGCTGCGCGTGCCGAGCGATCCGCTCGCGGCGCGCCGCGAACTCTGCGGCGCCTGAGGTCGCGCGGCGCCCGCACGGACGCCGCGTCGAGCACCGAGCCCGCTCTCTCGCTCCCCTCCCGGGCAGAACCTTGCGAGCGGAAGGAGAACGCAGTCGGGCAGGAAAAACCGGCGCCGTGGTTCGATCGTCCGTACGAACGCCGCCGGAATATGTATGCTGCCGCCGGTCCAACGCCAGTTAACGCCGAGTCCGGCCTCTCAGGGAGGACCGGAGCGGGGAACCCAAGGCGGCCTCGAGCCGCAGGGGCGAATCGTCGCCAGTGTGCGACGTAGCGTGATCTTTCCCACGCGAGCCCGTCAGCTAACCCCGTAGGCACTGAGAAAGAAAGGCCGCCTTCGATGACAGCTCTCCATAGGGATCTGAGTGCACCCGAGCTTTGGCATCGCTCGCTCGAGCGCTCACGCCGCCGTCGCGTCACCGCCCCCAAGCTTCGTCGTCAGGCTGCCCGCCGCCGGCGTGCCTCGACCGCCATGGCCGCCGCCATGATCGCCAGCCCCGGCGCTTCGCTCGCGGCTGCGCAGAGCTCAGCCTCCTCCGGCTCGGGCGGATCGAGCCAGACCGGCATCGCCGCCGAGTCGCCGGCCAACCGCGCGATCGCGGGCGGCGCCCAGTCCGGCGCCATGCTCCGCCTCGGCAGCACCGGCCGCGCTGTGGCCGACGTGCAGCGCGAGCTCGGCATGGAGGTCGACGGGATCTTCGGCGCCTCGACCGATCAGTCGGTCCGCGTCTACCAGGGCAACGAGGGTCTTTCGGTCGACGGCATCGTCGGCCCGCAGACCTGGGGCGCCCTGTTCGGCTCCGGCGGCGGGACCGGTCCGGCCGCCGACATCGGTGGTCCCGATCTCAAGATCGCGCCCGCGGTCGCGAACGACCGCACTCCGGTCGGCGACCGCACGCAGTTCGCGGTGCGCATGGCCTCGGAGACCGAGCTCGACGAGAACGAGCAGGCGGGCCTCAAGGCCGCGAAGGCGGCGGCCCCCCAGGCGAGCGAGGACGACGGTGGTCTCGTGGCCATCGAGTTCCGCTCCCCGGAGGCCTCTAGTGAGCGGACCGCGCCCTCGGGCGACGAGTCCGACAGCTCAGGCGACGACTCGGCGCGGTCGGACGACGGCGGCCTGCGCGGCCTCGGGGCCTCCGCGCCGTCCGACGACTCGGGATCTGATTCCGACTCCGGTGACGACGACGCCGGAGGCGACCGCGGCGAGGATGAGGCGAAGCCCGCCCCGCCCAAGCCCGACAGCGGCAAGGGTGACTCGGGAGACGACGCCAAGTCCAAGCCCGCCGCGCCCAAGCCCGACAAGCCGAAGCAGGAGTCGAAGCCGCGCGACGAGGGCGGCTCGAGCGGATGCTCCAACAAGCTCCGCGATCCGCTCAGCGGCAAGGGCACGTTCACGTCGGGCTACCGGACCCAGAGCCGGCCGAGCCACGCGGGCATCGACCTCTCGGCACGGACCGGCACGCCGATCCGGGCCGCGGCGTGTGGAGTCGTCAACTTCCTTCGGGGCACGTCCTCGAGTGGGGGCTACGGCAACTTCATCTGCGTGAAGCACTCGAGCAGCTTCACGACGTGCTACGCCCACCTCTCGAGGTTCTCCGATGAGGGGATGGGCGACCGCGTCCGGGCCGGCGAGATCATAGGCTACGTGGGAAGCACCGGTAACTCGACCGGACCGCATCTCCACTTCGAGACCCGGACCGGCGCGCCGTACGGCGGCAGGCCGATGAACCCGCAGCCATATCTGGACGGCCGTGCGTTCTCGTCGTCCGGCGGCCGAGGTGGCCCCGATCTCTACGAGAGCGAGCGTCAGCAGAAGCCGGCGTCGAGCAGCGAGGAGCGCTCGGCGGTCGCGGTGGCGACCGAGACCGACGAGGCTCCGCAGACTCGAACGAGGTCGACCGAGTCGAACGCGGCGCAGAGCTCGTCCGGCACGGATGAGGCTGCTCCGACGACTCAGAGCCAGACGGCGGCGCAGGAGCCGGCGGCGACCGAGGAGTCCACCGACAGCGCGCCGGCCGAGGAGCCGGCTGTGCAGGAGGAGGCATCGACGCAGCCGGTTCAGAGCGAGCCCGAGGCCCCGGCGAACGACGAGAGTGGAGAGTCCGCTCCCGTTGCCGAGGAGTCCGAGCCGCAGGCCGAGGAGGCGACTGCGGAGGACGCAGCGGCCGAGGAGGCCGCGGCTGAGCAAGCAGCAGCCGAGGAGGCCGCCGCTGAGGAGGCCGCCGCTGAGGAGGCCGACTCCGAGTACGAGGGCGAGTCGACCGGTGACGCGCCGGGCGGCTCCGACGAGACCGGCTCGCAGAGCGGTAGCGAGAGCTCGGGCGACGACCAAGCCATCGACGAGGACGCCTCGAGCGGATCTGACAACGGATCGACCGAGGACGACGGCTCCTCGAACGGCGAGGATGACTCGTCGACCGAGGACGAGGGCTCCTCGAACGGCGAGGACGACTCGTCGAGCGGCGAGAGCAGCAGCTCGGAGACGAGTGCAGAGAGCTCCTCGAGCGACGGTGGCCAGTCCGCCTCAGACGGAGACGACTCGAGCGAGAGCGCAGGCAGCGACAGCTCGAGCGGCTCGACCGAGTCGACCGGCAGCACGGAGACCGAGGTCGCGAGCGGATCCGAGTCCTCGGACTCGAGCGGCTCGGCGGGCATCGACTCCTCCTCGAGCACGAGCGGCTCCACGGAGTCCTCGACCTCGAGCGAGACCGTGAGCGGTGGCTCGAGCGACGGCGCCTCGACGAGCGAAGGCTCGTCCTCGGGATCCACGAGCAGCTCGGCCGGCACGTCCGGTTCGTCCTCGAGCGACACCGGCAGCTCCAGCGGTGCAAGCAGCAGCTCAGAGGGCTCCTCGAGCGAGGGCAGCTCGGGCGCCGGCTCGTCGAGCGAGGGCAGCTCAAGCGGCGGCGCGTCCAGCGAAGGCAGCTCCTCGAGCGATGCCGGTTCCGGCGACGACTCGGAGGACACGGCCGGCTCCGGCGAGTAGCTCGCGCTCTCCGCTAAGGGTTCGACCTCTCGCGCCCCGTCACCGCTCGACCAGCGGTGGCGGGGCGCGAGTCTTTTCTCGGCCGATTCCGAGACCGCGCCGAGCCGCACGAGCTCTAGAGGTCGCTGAGCATGCTCGGCTCGACGATCGGCCGGTTCTTCGTCGGAGTGTTGGCGCTGATCGCCGTCGCGACGGCCGCCGGGCTCGTGTTGCTCTGGCCGACCGGCGAGCCGGCGCTCGATCTCGGCCCCGGTCTCGGAACGGCGACCGAGCGCGCCGAGGTCCTGCGCATCGCGGAGTTGCGATGCGCCGGCTTCGACGGCACCTGCCGAGGGGTGGCGGTCCGGATCCGGACCGGTCCCGACCGCGGTCGCATCAAAGCCTTCCAGTTGGGCGTGGGGGGGATCGATCCGCCGCTCGAGGTCGGCGACGTCCTGCGGGTCGCCCCCGAGGAGCCGCTGCCCGGCGCGCGCGAGCGCTCGTACCTTCTCGCGGACTTCGAGCGCCGCGCTCCGATGCTCTGGCTCGCCATCGCCTTTGCGGCGCTGGTCGTCGTCTTCGGCCGGCTGCGCGGAGCGCTCTCGCTGATCGGCCTGGCCGTGAGCCTCGCGGTGGTCGTCGCCTTCGTGCTTCCGGGCATCCTCACCGGAGAGCCACCGCTGGCGGTGGCCATCGTCGGTGCGCTGGCCATCATGCTCGTGACCATCCTGCTCACCCACGGAGTCGGGCCGAAGGCTCTCGCGGCCGCCCTGGGAACCGCGGCCAGCCTCCTGCTCACGATCGCGCTCGCCGTAACCTTCACCGGCCTGACCAATCTCACCGGCCTGGCCACGGAGGAGGCCACCCTGCTGGCGGCCAACTCGAGCGGCGTGTCGCTCGAGGGACTGCTGCTGGCGGGCATCGTCATCGCCGCCCTCGGCGTTCTCGACGACGTGACCGTCAGCCAGGCCTCGACGGTGCTGGCCCTGCGGGCGGCGGACCCCGCTCAGAGCTTCGCCACCCTGTTCCGGCGCGCACTCGAGGTGGGGCGCGATCACGTATCCGCCACGGTCAACACGCTCGTACTCGCCTACGTCGGCGCCTCGCTACCGGCTCTCCTCCTCCTCTCCTCCACCCGGCTCGGGCTGGGGGAGACGCTCAACAGCGAGTTGGTGGCCAAGGAGATCGTCGCGACGCTCGTGGGCTCGATCGGCCTGATCGCCGCGGTGCCGATCACCACCGCGCTGGCGGTGCTGCTCTCGGCGCGGCTCGACGCCGAGGAGCTCGCAGGAGCCGAGCACGGCCACGCGCACTAGGCGCCGCCGTGCGGTGGCTCGGCTCCGTCGCGGTATCGTCAGATCGATGGCCACGACAGCCAAGGTTCCCTCCGTACGCGCCGACTGGACTGAGCACGCCGAGACGGCGCTGCGCGACGCGGGCCATCGCTCGAGTGGCCCGCGCATGGCCATCGTCGCGACCCTGGCTGGCCACGGCTGTCTGCTCACCGCACGCGAGATCGCCGACCGGCTGAGGGCCGAGGGCCGCGACATCGGCGTGGCGACCGTATACCGCTCGCTCGAGCTGCTCGAAGGCCTCGGCCTCCTGCACCGGGTCGAGCGAGAAGGGGTTTCGCGCTACGAGCCCGCCCACCCCAGTGGCGAGCATCACCATCACCTGATCTGCGACCGCTGTGGCCGGGTCAGCGCCTTTGAGGACGCGGGGCTCGAGCGCTCGGTCGAGCGAATGGCCCGGCGCCTGGCCTTCCGGGTCGAGGGCCACGACATCGCCCTGAGGGGCACCTGCGCATCGTGCCTGTCCGACGGGCCGGCCTCGGTGCCCCGCGAGGCCTGACGCGAGCCGCGCCGCCAGCGCGCGAGTCCGGCCGCGCGACTGATTCTCAGTATCGTCGCCGGGGTGCTCGAAGCCCTCGACGCCCCCTACCTGCAGCGCGCGCTCCTCGCCGGGCTCGTGCTGTCGATTCCGCTCGGCCTGCTCGGCTGCTGGATCGTTCTGCGCGAGCTCGCGTTCTTCGCGCATGCCGTCGGCGTGGCGACCTTCCCCGGCGTGGTCGTCGGGCTCGCGCTCCCAGCGCTCGGCCCGTTCGCGGGCGCTCTGCTCGCGGCGCTCGGCTTCTCGGCGGCGATCTCGGCCTCGGAGGCCGACCACCGGCTGCGCGGCGGCGCGGCGACCGGCCTCGCCCTCGCCGTCGCGCTCGCGGCGGGCGCGGTGCTCCTGACCGCGCGGGGCGGGGGAGCGGCTCCGGTCGACCGCCTGCTCTTCGGATCGCTGCTCGCGGTCTCGAGCGCCGACGTCGTCCTCTGCCTCGTCGGCGCAGCGGTCGCGGTCGGCGTCCTCGCCGTCCTCCTCCCTCGCCTGGCCGCCACCACCTTCGACCGCACCTGGGCCGGACCGGCCGGCGCCGGCGAGCGCGTGAGCGCCTCCGCGCTCCTCGTCCTCGTCTCGCTCGTCGTCGTGTGCGCCCTGCCGGCCGTCGGCAGCCTGCTCGTGTCCGCGCTGCTCGTCGTGCCCGCGGCGACCGCGCGCCTCATCACCGAGCGGCTCGCGCCGATGCTCGCCTGGGCGACGGGCCTGTGCGCCCTCGAGACGGTCGCGGGCCTGCTGCTCGCCCGCGCCCTCGACCTGCCTCCGGGCGCGGCGATCGCCGTGGTGACCGGGCTGGGCTTCGGGGTCATCGCGGCCGCGAGCGCGGCCGCGAGCCGGCTCACGCGCGTGGCGCCCGCGTGAGCGCCGACGGGTCGCCGACCGTGGCGACGAGCGGGCTCTCGGTCTCCTTCGGGAGCCGTCAGGCCCTCGAAGACGTCTCCTTCGAGCTGCGGTCCGGGACGTTCACCGGGGTGCTCGGGCCCAACGGCGCGGGCAAGACGACGCTGCTCGGCGCGCTGCTGGGGACGATCGCGCATCGCGGCTCGGCGCGCGTCGAGGGGCGCCCGGCCTACGTCCCCCAGGCCGGCGCCATCGACGCGAGCTTTCCGATCGACGCGCTCGGCGTCGTGCTGATGGGCCGCTACCCCCGGCTCGGCTGGCGCCGGCGGCCGGGGCCCGACGACCGGCGGCGCGCGCGCGAGCTCCTCGAGCAGGTCGGGCTCGCCGCCGAGGCTCGAACCTCCTTTGGCGCGCTCTCCGGCGGTCAGCGCCAGCGCGCGCTCGTCGGGCGCGCTCTGGCTCAGGAGGGCGACGTACTGCTTCTCGACGAGCCGCTCACCGGGGTCGACGCGCCGTCCGCCGAGGTGCTCCTCGAGGTGTTCGAGGCGGAGCGGCGGTCGGGGCGCACCGTGGTCATGACCACCCACGACCTGGCCCAGGCGGCGCGGGTGTGCGACCGGCTGCTGTTGCTCAACCGCTCGCTCGTGGCCGCCGGGCGCACCGACGAGGTCTTCCGATCCGAGGTCCTGCGGCGCGCCTACGGCGGCGACCTGCTGCTCATCGACGGGCAGACCGCGCTGCTCGACGACGCCCATCATCACCACTGATGAGCGCGGTCGATTGGGTCGTCGAGCCGTGGG
Source organism: uncultured Solirubrobacterales bacterium (assembly GCA_902806245.1). Lineage (GTDB taxonomy): Bacteria > Actinomycetota > Thermoleophilia > Solirubrobacterales > Thermoleophilaceae > JACCUC01. The sequence continues at coordinate 1,816 of CADCVU010000077.1, read as the reverse complement.
GGTCGGGCTTCATGCGCCGTGCCTTCGCCGAGGCGCTGCTGTGCGGCGCGACGTGCGGCGCGCTCGGGTGCTTCGTGCTCCTGCGCCGGCTGTCCTTTCTGGGCGAGTCGATCTCCCACACCATCGTCCTCGGTGCGGCGCTCGCCCTGCTGCTCGGCCTTCCGCTCGGGCTCGGCGGGGTGCTCATCGCCGCGGCCACGGCGGGGCTCACGGGCGCGATCGCCGGCGACCGCCGCCTGTCGGCCGATACCGCGACCGGGATCCTGCTGCCGACGCTCTTCGCCGGCGGGATCGCGGTGCTGGCCGTGACCGGCAGCGCGCCCCGACTCGAGGAGCTGCTCTTCGGGTCGATCCTCGGCGTCGGGGAGGGCGACCTGATCCTCGCCGGGCTCGTCGCAGTGGCCGTGCTCGTCGTCTTCGGCGTGGCCGGCAAGGAGCTGGCGCTCGTCGCCTTCGACCGGGCAGCCGCGCGGGCGTTCGGCTACCGCGTCGCCCTGCTCGATGCGGTCCTGTTGACGCTGGTCGCCGTGGCGGTGACCGCCGGCCTGCGCGCGGTCGGCAGCATCCTCCTTGCCGGTCTATTGCTCGGACCTCCGCTGGCGGCGCGGCTCGTGTGCCGGAGCTTCTGGCCGATGGTCGCACTCGCCTCGGGGCTCGGCGCGGCGTGCGGCTTGGTAGGTCTCTACCTCACGTGGCACCTCGCGATCGGCGCGGGACCGGCGATCGTGCTCGTGGTGGCGACGGTGGTCGGGCTCGCGGCGCTGTCCGGCGCCGGCCGCATCCGAGCACCGAGAGGCAGTCGTCTGGCACGCGGCGCCGCGGTGCACTAACGTGCGACGCGCGAGATGCGAACGATTCTCATTATCGTCGGCTTCGGAGCCCTCGCCGCGGCCGTCGCGTCTGTGGCCGGCTGCGGCGCGACTGGCGGCTCGAGCGGACGAGTCCAGGTCGTGGCCACGACGATGCAGGTCGCGGACTTCGCCCGCCAGGTCGGCGGCGACCGGGTCGAGGTCACGGGCCTCCTCGACGCCGAGGCCGAGCCCCACGACTACGAGCCGACGCCGAGCGACGCCGAGGCCGTGTCCGAGGCCGACCTCGTGGTCGCGAACGGGGCGAACCTCGACGACTGGCTCGGCGACCTGCTCGAGCAGGCCGGCGCCGACGCGCCTCGCGTCGAGGCCGCCCGCGGCGTGACCCTCTTGCCCACGGACGAGGAGGGCTTCCCGGGCGATCCCCACGTCTGGCACGACCCGACGGCGGCGGCTCGCATGGTCGACAACGTCGCGGCCGGCCTGGCCCGGGCCGACCCGGCGGGGCGCGACGCCTACCGCCGCCGCGCGGCGATCTATCGGCAGCGGCTCGACCGCATGGCGAAGTCCATCCGTGAGAGCTTCGCCCCCATCCCGCCCGAGCAACGCGACCTCGTGACCTCGCACGACGCCTTTGGCTACTTCGCGCGCGCCTACGACCTCAACGTGATCGGCAGCGTCCTGCCCACCGTGACCACCGAGGCGGAGCCCTCGGCCCAGCAGATCAAGGCCCTCGTCGACGAGATCCGGGCCGAGCGCGTGCGGACCGTCTTCACCGAGGAGGCCGTCGAGCCGAGGCTCGAGCGGCGGGTGGCCGAGGAGGCCGGAGCGAGGGTCTCGACGTCTCTTTACGCCGACGCGCTCGGGCCGCCGGGATCGGGCACGGCGGGGTTCGTCGAGGCCGAGCTCGCCAACGCGCGGGCCATGCGCTCGGCCTGGATCGCGCCCTGAGCGGGGCGCGCACGAGGCCGCCTACTTCTTGGCCGACTCGAAGTACGGGTTCGAGC
>CADCVU010000076.1 GCA_902806245.1 uncultured Solirubrobacterales bacterium | reverse complement strand
GGTGGGCGCGGCGGAGTGAGCGCGCGGATCGCGGGCCGGGGCTAGACTCGGCCGCCGCCGCCGACGTAGCTCAGTTGGCCAGAGCACCGCTCTCGTAAAGCGGGGGTCATGGGTTCGAATCCCATCGTCGGCTTCGCCTCAGTCGGGCTAGGCTCGGTCAGGATGAGGTCTCGTCGTCAGCAGTCGCAGTGAGGCGCGCCCTGGCCCTCGCCCTCTCGCTGCTCCTGCTCGCTCTCGCGGCCACCGGCTGCGCGAGCACCCCCGGCGAGTCGCAGCCTCCCGGACTCCCCGCGCTCACCGTCCAGGACCTAGCCGACGGCCGCCCGGTCGACCTCGCCGGGCTGACACCCGCCCGCCGGCCCGTCGCCCTCTGGCTTTGGGGCCCCGGTTGCGCGATCTGCCAGCGCAATGCCACCGCCGTCGACCGTTTCGCCGCTCGTGAGCGGGCGCGGGTCGAGGTGATTGGGCTCGGCTCTCACGGATCGCCCGAGAGCGCACCGCGCTTCGTCCGCGAGCACGACATGCGCAACATGCGAGTTCTCTGGGATCAGGACTCCTACGCGTGGGACCAGCTCAGGGTGCCGGCCGAGCCGGTGGTCATCGTCTTCGACCGCTCGGGTCGCGAGCTCGACCGCTGGTTCGGGCCCTTCGACGAGCGCAGGGTCCTTCGTGCCGCGGAACGAGCGAGCTGAGACCGGCGCCGAGGGCACGACCGGCTCACTCGCATCGCTTCCACAGGCCGTCGTCGTCTGCCCGTACTTTGCGCTGAGCCCGCTCGAAGGCCCGACCCGTACCGGTCATTCGGAGCGATGGTAGGACGCCGCGACGGCGATGCAGCCACCACGACGCAGCATCTTCTCGTCATCCCCGGGTGACCGACAGGTCGTGGGGCGACTCGCGCACCGCGCCCAGTCCGGCGACGTTAGCCCCGCGGCGTCCGCGAGGGCGTGTCCGGATCGGGCGCGATCGTGCCGTCGCCCATCGCCTTGTCGAGCGAGGCCGTGGCCGGGCCGACGGGCCTGGGACGCTTGTCCTGCCGCGAGACGTCCTCCGGGTTGTCGCCATCCTTCACGCCTTCGTCGTCGTGCACATGCGGCTCGCCTTGCTTGCTCCTTTCATGCTCATTTCTCCGTTCGCTAACACTGGGGCGAGGGCAATGTACGCCACCGCCTACCCTCCGCGCACGTGTCCCTGCCCGCCTTCGTCCGCATCTTCACCCACGTCGAGTCGGCGATCTTCGCCGCCCTGCTCGTCGTCTGGCTCGGCGAGATCGACGAGACCGCGGAGTTCGTGCTCGGCCTGACCCACGGGGTCGGCTTCCTCACCCTCTGCGCGGTCATCTGGGTCGCCTGCCTGCGCGGGGTGCTCGCCTGGCCGATCCTGGCCGCCGCGGCCCTGCTCACGCCGTTCGGCAGCTCGGCCGCCATCGAGTGGTCGCGCCGGCGCCATCGGGACCGCCACGCCGCCGCGAGCGGGTAGCCGAGCTCCACGGTGCGGTCGCTCAACCTGCCCAACGCGATCACCCTCGCGCGGGTCGCCCTCGTGCCGGTGGTCGTGCTGACCCTGCTCGACGCCCGCCGCGGGGGCTCGCCGATCGTCCCGGCCGCGCTCGTGGTCGTGGCCGCGCTCAGCGACGCGCTCGACGGCTACCTCGCGCGCCGCACCAACGAGGTCACCGAGTTCGGCCGGATCGTCGACCCGATCGCCGATAAGGCGCTGATCACCGGGGCGCTGGCCGTACTCGCGGTCCAGGATCGCGTCGCCGTGTGGGTGGCGGTCGCCATCGTCGGGCGCGAGCTCGCGGTGACCGCGCTGCGCTCGGTCGCCGGTCGCCGCGGGATCACCGTCTCGGTCAGCCGCCTCGGCAAGAACAAGACGACGCTCCAGGTCGTGGCCATCGTCACACTGATCCTCGCTCCCGACCCCTACGCGTGGTGGGTTTTGGCCCTCGTCTACGCGGCGCTGGCGCTGACGCTCGTCTCGGGAGCGGAGTACTTCACGGGACTGAGCTCCCGGCCCGCCGGCGAGTCGAGCTCGCCGCAGCGCTCCTCCTCGCCTGGAGGCTGACGGGCGCGTAAAGCGCGCCTCAGTCGCCGCTGAGCCACTGCGCGCGCGTCGGTCCGGTGCCGGATCCGGGCGCGCCGGACAGCTCCCCCGCGAGCTGACCGAGCAGGCCGTGGCGCTCCGCGGCCACGTTGTGCTGATGGATGGTCTCGAGGTTCTCCTGCCGCGCACTCACAAAGGCGCGCTCGCCGAGGTGGGCGAGGCGCTCGACCGACATCCGCACCATCTCGCGCACGCAGTCCTCGACGAAGCGAGGACGCCGGTGCGCCTTCTCGACGACGTAGGCCTCGTCGGGACGCTTGAGCAGCTCGTAGATCTCGGAGCTCATCGATTCCTCGACGATCTCGAGCAGGAGCTGCGGATCGACGCTCGCTCGCTCGGTGCCCTCGGGCACGCCGATCCAGAGCGTGCCGACGCCGCGCTGGTTGTGCGTGGCGATCGGGACGCAGGCGAGCACCCGCTCGATCTCGTCGGAGTCGAAGCCCTCGGCGGCGAGACGCTCACGGGCGTCGTCGGCCGCCATGGCCTGCCCGCACGGGCATGCGGTGATGCCCTGGGCGCTCACGCCGGTCATTCGTCGCGTGCGGATCTCGCTCGCCGCCGCCGCCCCGAGCAGGGTGTAGACGCTCTGGCTCACCGTCCCCGACACCGGAGCCTCGCGGAGCCGCGGGACGCGGGCGGACACGCTGACCTCGGCCAGCCGGCTGCCCTGGCGCTCGCGCACGCGCTCGGCGATGGTCGCGGCGAGCGTCTCGGCCGCCATCGAGCCGCGCAGCGCCGTCTCGCCGATCGCCTCCTCGATCGCCTCGTCGAACCGCGACATGTGCGCGCCGCGCTGGTCGGGCCCGAGATCGACCGAGCATTCGATGGTCGCGGGGTGCGGCCCCTCGGCTCCGGGAGGGCCGAGGCGCATGAAGCGCTCGACCCCGGTCACGCCGACGCGCGAGAGGCTGAGGCGACTGTGCGGGCGCGCGGCCTGGACGTCCGCGGCGGAGCCGGCGGAGGGGAGGGCAAGGTCGGTCATGACCTGATTGACGATATCTCCCGCGCCACCTTGTCCGGCCGCCGACCGCGGTATAGTCGCGGCCCTCGCCATGCTGGCCCGGCGGTTCAGGGTGCGCCGTCGGATCGCGACCGGGATTCACGGGGGAAGATGAGCGCAGACGATCGGAGTGGGGCCGTTGCCGAGGCTCTTCCGCCCGCGCTCGACGGCGAGGAAATCCGCGGCCTGATCGCGCTCGGACAGGAGCGCGGCTTCCTGAGGCTCGAGGAGATAGCCGCCTGCCTCTCCGAGGTCGAGGTCACGCGCGAGCAGGTCGCCGAGCTGCGGGCGCACCTGGTCGAGCAGGGGATCGAGCTCCACGGAGGCGACGGCGAGCCGCTCGCCCGCGCGTCGGAGCGAGACGACGGCGCCGCCGCGGACGAGGACGCCGCGCCCGAGCGGCCCGAGCTCGACCTCACGGTGGAGCCGAGCCTCGATTCGCTGCGCCTGTACCTGCGCTCGATCGGCCGCGTCGGACTGCTCACCGGCCGTCAGGAGGTGGCGCTGGCCGAGCGCATCGAGCGCGGTGACATGGCGGCCAAGCAGCACATGATCGAGGCGAACCTCCGGCTCGTGGTCTCGATCGCCAAGGGCTACATGGGGCGCGGGCTCTCCTTTCTCGATCTCATCCAGGAGGGTTCCCTGGGGTTGATCCGGGCCGTCGAGAAGTTCGACCATCGCCGCGGGTACAAGTTCTCGACGTACGCTACCTGGTGGATCCGCCAGGCCGTTACGCGCGCGATCGCCGACAAGTCGCGCACCATCCGCATCCCGGTGCACATGGCGGAGCGGATCAACAAGCTCACCTACGCCGAGCGCAGCCTCGTCCAGCAGCTCGGGCGCGAGCCGACCGCGACCGAGCTCGCCGCCGCGCTCGACCGCCCCGTGGGCGAGGTCAAGGAGATGCGCCGCATCGCCCAGGCCCCGATCTCCCTCGAGCGCCCGATCGGGGAAGAGGATGGCTCCGAGTTCGGCGACCTGATCGAGGACGACGGCTCGGTCTCTCCGCTCGAGCAGACCATCGACAACATGCGCCGCGAGAGCCTCGCCCGCGCGCTCGGAGCGCTGCCGGCGCGCGAGCGCGGCGTGATCTCCATGCGCTACGGGCTCGACGGCGAGGACCCGAAGACCCTCGAGGAGGTGGGGCGCGCGTTCGGTGTCACGCGCGAGCGCATCCGCCAGATCGAGACCCACACCCTGCGCAAGCTCAAGGCCCTGCCCGAGGCCGAGCGGCTGCGCGGCGCCTCCTAGCGCGGCGCGCGCTCTAGAATCGGCCGCCGCCACCGGGGGGATGTCCGAGTGGTTAAAGGAGACGGGCTGTAAACCCGTTGGCTATGCCTACGCAGGTTCGAATCCTGCTCCCCCCATTCCG
>CADCVU010000075.1 GCA_902806245.1 uncultured Solirubrobacterales bacterium | reverse complement strand
GGGTCCTCCTCCTCGCGCTCGAGCTCGACGCCGTAGCGCTCGGCCAGGTGCTCGACCGCCTCGGCGAACTCGAGGCCCTCGGTCTCGCGCACGAACTTGATCGAGTCGCCGGACTCCCCGCAGCCGAAGCAGTGGTAGAGCGCGTGCTCGGCATTGACCGAGAACGACGGGGTGCGCTCGTCGTGGAAGGGGCAGAGGCCGACGTGGCGCGTGCCGACCCGGCGCAGATCGGTGCGCGCACCGACGAGCTCGACCATGTCGACCGCCTCCTTGACGCGCTCGACCGATCCGCGCGTGAACAGAGCCATGGTGGGGCTCACGATGGCACGGCCACAGGCCGAGCCGGCTGCGCGAGCCCCCCGGAGTCCTCGCCGGCCAGCTCGGCGTGGGCCCGCTCCGCGTAGCGATCGGTCATGCCGGCGATCCAGTCGGTCACGCGCTCGGGCTCGGAGGCTCCCGGCGTCAGCGCCGCCGGCGGTCGCTGTGCGCAGACCTCGAACAGCGTGGAGAGGACCCGCTCGATGTGCTCGTGCTTCGAGCGGACCGCCGCGCCCAGGTAGACGCGCTCGAACATGAAGTCCCGCAGCCTCGCCATCGCCGCGCCGACCCGGTCGCCCTGGACGATGTCGCCGGCCTCGGCCGAGGCGGCGACGAGGTCGCGCACGAGCGTGTCGATGCGCTCGGAGCCGGTCTCCCCGAGCACGTCGAGCTCCGTCCTCGGCAGCTCGTCCGCGTCCAGCACGCGGGCGCGGACCGCGTCGTCGATGTCGTGGTTGATGTAGGCGAAGCGGTCGACGAGGCGGAGGATCCGGCCCTCGAGGGTGGCCGGCGGCTCGGGCCCGGTGTGTCGCTCGATCCCGTCCCGCACGGGCTCGGTCAGGTTGAGGCCCCTCCCCTCCCGCTCCAGCCGCTCGACGACCCGCAGCGAGTGCTCGTTGTGGCGAAAGCCGACGCCGTAGCGGGCGAGCAGGAGGCGGTCGAGCACGTCCTCGCCGATGTGGCCGAAGGGCGGGTGCCCGAGATCGTGCCCGAGCCCGATGGCCTCGGTCAGGTCCTCGTTGAGCGCGAGTGCGCGCGCCACCGTGCGGGCGATGCCGCAGGTCTCGAGCGTGTGGGTGAGCCGGGTGCGGTAGTGGTCGCCCTCGGGCGAGATGAAGACCTGGGTCTTGTGCTTGAGCCGGCGGAAGGCCTTGGAGTGGACGATCCGGTCGCGGTCGCGCGCGAAGGGGGTGCGCACGGGCGAGTCCTCCTCCGCACCGGCGCGGCGAGCCGGATAGGAGCGAGTGGCGAGCGGGGAGAGGAAACGGTCCTCGATGGCCTCGATGCGCTCGCGCGGGGAGGCGGGCTCGGCGGTGGTGAGCATGGACCCATTCTCTCAGGCGACGCGGCGGGCGCGGCGGGGGCGGCGGGGCGCTAGGGAACGGCCAGCGACCCCGAGCCGTACTCGATCCGGGTGCCCGCGCGGCCGGCCGGTCCGGTGCGCCAAGAGACCGTGAGCGGCTGCTCGGCGCCCGGCCCGACGCGCAGCAGCCGGCCGGTGCGCCGCTCCTCGATGTCGGAGGCCTGCCCCTTGCGCGGACCCGAGTACAGCCCGCGGGAGAACGCGCCGAGGAAGATCCCGGCTGACTTCAGGCGGTCGCCGTCCGCGGTGTATACCCGGATCTCGTCTGCCTCGACCTCGGCGACGCGAACCGAGTCGTTGCGCACGACGCCACTGAGGATGCGGTCGCGTGGCATGCCGGGGGGCGCGTAGACCCGCGGCGGCGTCGCCCAGGTGAGCTGACCGGCGCCTCCGGCGGCCGCGCCACGCTCGGTTCCGGGCCCGAGCAGTGCGAGCGCAGCCGCCAGGAGCGCAGCCGCGGCCAGTCCGCCGAGCCCGAGGGCCAGCGGCGAGACGGCGACGCGCCGCCGCGTCCGGGTCGGCGTCGCCGGGCTCACTTCGGCTCGGGCGGCGTGTTGAACCAGTCGCATCCCGGTGGATCGCTGTTGGCCTCGGGATCCCACGTGGCGCACGGGGCCTGCGTGGAGATCTTCATCGCGTCGCCGGCCGGCGTCTCGAGGTTGTCGGCGGTGTCGACCGGGCACTTCTGCGGGAAGAGGTTGGTCGTCGGCTTCGAGCCGCCCGGCCCGCGGTTGGCGGACCAGCAGTTGCCGACGCCCTCCTCGTCCCACCAGAAGTCGGCGTAGCCGTCGCCTCCGGCGGGGTTGCGCCCGTTCGGGTCGCGCGCGCCGCTGGGCCTGACGCCCATGAGGTTGCCGGTGTAGCGGTTGCGGTTCGAAGTGTCGCGCTGCTTGGTCGGGTCGGCCTCTCCGCGCGCGGCCGCGGGCACGTAGAGCTGGCGCACGCCGTTGCGCCAGTTGTCGTAGATGTGGTTGCCCTTGACCACGTTCCCGTTGCCGCCGGCGATCAGGATCCCGGTGCCGACCGGCACCTGGAAGGAGGGGCAGACGATGCGCCGGTCGCGGCGGTCGGGCGGCGTGGAGCGGCAGTACTGGTCGCGCCGGTTGTTGAAGACGTTCAGGTTGTTCGAGTAGATCTGGTTGTTCTCGAAGCGCGAGCAGTCCTGCGGCATGCCGGGGTGCCCCGAGGCGAACGAGTCGGTGGTGATGCCGGCCGCGTTGTCGTGGAACTTCGAGTCGTGGACGAACGTGGAGTCGCCGGCCGTCCCCGAGTGGCCGATGGTGTTGCCGAACGAGTTGACCCGGCGGACCTCGATCCCGTAGTCGCCGCAGCGCTCGCGCTGCGGGCCCGAGCCCGGATAGATCGCCGAGTCGCCCGTGCCGTAGCCGACGATGTCCTCGTAGAGCCCGTTGTCGGAGGTGAACGAGAGCAGTCCGTACTCCCGGCCCCAGCGGGTGAGCAGGTTGTCGTTGCGAAAGCCGTTGGTCTCGTGCACGTAGATGTTGTTGAAGTCCCCGAACTGGGTCATGAAGTTCGTGAAGACGATCCCGTCCGCGCGATCGGCGCGGATGACGTTTTCCTTCGAGCGGCTGCCGATGATCTTCGCGTCGCGGGGGCTCTGGCCGGTCCCCTCGAGCTGGAGGTTGCACTTGTCGTCGCAGCGGCGATCGCGGTCGCTCAGGCGGTCGCCGACGATGCCGATCAGGTTCAGCGAGTTCGGGCACTTGCGGTGGTGGGCGTAGGTCGGCGCCTTCTCGGTGCCCTCCTCGGCCTG
>CADCVU010000074.1 GCA_902806245.1 uncultured Solirubrobacterales bacterium | reverse complement strand
CCAGCCCTCGCGCTCGGCGGCCTCGAGCAGGCGGTCCTGCTCTGGACGGTCGAGGTGAGCAACCTCCCGGTGAGCCGACCAGCTGAGCGCCGGCCTGCGACGGGAGGGCTCGACGGCGCGAGCGACGAGCGCAACGAGAAACAGGTGCTCGCGGCTCACCGTGACGCCGGCGGCCTTCAGCGTCCTCAGGGCGAGGTCGTAGCGCTCTCGCTCGACATAGCCCCTGCCGTCCGCCGACTCGTTGAGCCAGTCGCCCAGGCGCCAGCTCGAGAACTGCGGCGGACGGCACCGTGTTCACCCGGCGGCGGCGGTCGCCATGCCGTTGTAGCGGTCATGCCGCCACCGAGCCCTTCTCGACGGGTCGCTGGCCGAGCGGCGTGGGGCTGGGCGAAGCGCCCGACAGGATTCGCTTCAGCTCCTTGGCGAGGGCGTCGAGCGCGAGCGCCGGTCCCTCGGATCCGGCAGGCGGGCCGCCGTTCACCGCGTTGATCAGCGGCGTCCAGGCACCGGCTTCCTTGTTCAGCTCGCGCGTGGCGAGCTGGAGTTCCTGCGCGGCGGCTACGAACCGCTCTTCGGCCGATTGTTGCGCTCGAGCTTCTCACGACGGATGGCCGGGAAGCTGCTGGAGATGTAGTCGACGACCGCGGCGTCGGCGGAACGAACCCGTCGATTAGCGGCTCCTCGATCTCCGTCCACCTCTTCGCCGCCTGCGCTTCGGCCTTCTCAAGCGCGCGCTGTTCGGCGGCACCGTCCTCGCCGCGGCTAAGGGCCTGCACAAGCGCCTCTCGCGCCGCCCGGCGGGTCTCCTCGGCCTCCTGGCGCTCCCGGCCGATCTCACGGACGCGCGAACGCTCAGCGTTGGCGGCCTCGCGCAGTTCCTGATGCGCCTCAGGGGCGTGTCCCGGGACGCGGGGATCGTCTCCGGCTTGGTCTTCTTTCGGAGCGCCTTCAGCCGGTGAAGTGCGTCGGAGGGAGCTGGCGCTTGCGATTGGCGGCATGGACCGCGTCGAGGAGGGCCTGTCCTTCGGCCCGTCGTTGAGCCGCCTCGCGCTGTTCGGGCGACATGCTGGCCGCCTGCTGCGCTGCCTGTGCCTGTTCGAGTTGCGCGATGCGTTCGCGGGCATCCGCAAGCGCTTCGATCAGTGGATCGTTGTTGTCATCCGGCATGGTGACCTCCTAGGTCGTGGTGTGGGGTGGATGAATCAGGCGTGCCGTCCGGGTGACGAGGGGTCACGTCGATCCGGACCCACTCGCCGCGTTCGTCTTGCTGCCATCGCTGGCCACGAGGCATCCGCTCTGTGTCCTCAGAGCCATCCGCGTTGCGCGGCCAGAACGGGAGGTGCCGTTGGGGCCGGGGTCGAGGGCGTCCTGAGCCATCAGGCCACCTGCTTCTCTGCTTCGACGAGCGCGAGGGGCGCCGGCACCAGGCGGCGGGGATCTCGGAGCTGCCCACCGGCGGCGGGAGCGAAGGCCCGCTCGAGCTCCTGAGTCGCCCCGGCGAGCGGGTTGGGCGGAAGCTCAGACGAGATGTCCCACTGCGGGACCAGCTGCGCGAAGACGCCCCGAACCCGCGACCACTCACCCGCGGCGGCCTGGAGGTCCCACGCGGCCAGGAGTCCGTCACGGCCTCAGCCTGTTCGAGCAGCTCAGCCTGTAGTTCTTCGGCGTGTTCGCGGATGAAGGCGTTGCGCTCGTTGATGCGGGTCTGCACGAGCCGCTGAGTGCCGGCGAAGCGCGCCTCGACGCGCTCGTCGATGACCTTCATGTCGAGGATGTGACCCCCGACGTAGCTCGGCTGCGCCTTGACAAGGCCGTCCGACTGGACTTTGTTAACGGCCGCCGCCAGCTGGCGCTCGAGTGCCGCGTCGGGCTCACGCTCGCCGGCTGCGAGGTCTTCGTGATAACTGCGAAGAGGCGCGACGACGCGGTCGAGGCTGTGGGCGACCTTGTTGCGCTCGAGCTCGACTTCGGAGAGCCGCGCCTCGCCCTCACGGACGGCCGCGTTGAGATCCTCAAGCCGCTTCAGGGCCGAGGGGGTCTTCGTTGCTCGTAGGCCCCTCATGCGGCCCTCCTCTTTGATGCGGCGTGGCTGGAGGGCGTGGACTCCGCGTATCCGCGTCGCATCCGCTCGGAGGGGGTGAGTTCCTCGCCGGCCTTTTCCTTCTGCGCGAGCTCCTCCTCGAGGCGCTCAAGGCGCATCTCGAGAGTCTCCTCAACCGCCGTCTCTTGGTTCTCATCCATCGGTGACCTCCTCGGTCGGGTTGTTGTCCTGCACGTCGAAGGCCCAGAAGGCCCAAGGTCGAGATCCGGGAGAGCGGGCCTCCTCCTCGGCGATGAGCAGCTCGCGGCGCTCGCGCCACTCCTCTCTGAGCTCTTCCTCTGAAATGAGTTCCTCGTAGGCGGCTCCGCAGGGGCCGTTGATGAGCTCCAGGTCGACGAAGAAGTCGGCCATGGGTGAGCGCTGCGGGAGGTGTCAATGGCGGCGGGGAGCCCGCGACATCAGGACTCCTCGGCGGTCGAGAGTCGGAAGCCGGCTCGGCGTCGAGGTCGAGCGCACGCACTAGTCGGGCAAAGCCAATGCGGCTGTCGCGCTCAATGGCGACCTCTGGACGGGGCTTGACGCCGCCGTGGCGGTCGGTGAAGGTAAGGCCGTGCTCGGCGAGGGCTTCTCGGGCCTGCTCACAGCGATCCCAGGCCTCTCCAGCGAGCGTCAGGAGGCGCTCGTGGTGCTCGTCAAGCTCGAAGTCACGGACGACGGCTCTCCACCAAGCGCCCGTGGCCTTAGAGAGGTGCTGTGGAGCCCTACGGGCGCTCATTCAGGGCACCGAGCGTGTTCTGAGCAACCGGCAGCGGCATTTTTCGCCCGGACCGGAGCAGGTGCAGGCTTTTTTTGTCCTGCACCTGCCCCCTTCGTGGGAGGCTTGGTGAGGTGGAGGCAGTCCTGTTCCTGCTCGGCTCGATCGCCGGTCTGGCAGCAATGGTCGGAGTGTTGGTTCTCTGCGCCCTCTGGCTTTCGATGCGTCGAGACCGCAACCGACTGAGGGAGTGGTTGATCGCTCAGGGCGCTGACAAAAGACCGCGCACTCGCCAGCCACCGCGACATCCGCGGCGGTGAAGCAGGTGGCGACGAGGCGGACCCCCGCATGGCCTGGTCCACCCCGTCGCCAACGCGTCGCTCGCCATGGCGAAGAGCGGGCACGCGCCTCGGCCGCGACCCGGAGAGGGCGGCCAAGTTGTTCAAGCTGAAGAAGGCGCTCACGAGGACCGCCACTAACCCCGGACAGGTCGGTCGTCGTGGTCTACGGAGGCCGGCGCCGTGAGCACCGCGAGGGCGCCAGCTCCGACGTGAGCACGGATGGCCCGTCGCAGCTCCTGCTGAGGGTGCGGTCCTCGCGCTCGGCCAGTGCCTCTAGGTCGGCTCCGAGCTCCGCGGGGACGCGGGCAGCGTGAATGTGCGTTTCGCCACGTTATGCACGGGAAACGCTTGTGCCGGTCGTCACAAGGTCTTCTGGGGACGATCCGTGGTGCGGGTCTCTCGGTCGTCGCCTCGATCCAGCTCGTCCAGCCATTGACACGCGACGGGTCGAGCGCTGCCTCCACTCGAGGCGATCGAGGTCCGGCCTTCAACCTCTGAGCTCGGCGGCGAGCCCTCTTCTCCGACCTGGTCCTGTACGACATACAGCGCTGCCTCCTCGGGGCGTGCTTAGCCATCCCCATGCCTGTGGGTTAGTTGAGTGACTGCATCTCCGCTGCTTGCCTCGCTTCTCCGCCCCCCGCACGTCGGTCCCTGGTCTAGCGCCTGTCGGCTTGCCCGGCCGTCCCATCCAGTTCCCCGGCGTGGCGGTCTGCGCTTCGAGTCCTGCCTATGCCGTTCGCCCGCGACTCCCCGCGCTGTCGCCCGTTCTCAGGAGTCCCTACGGTCTGCTCTGGTCAGAGGCAGCGGTTGTCGGGCCGGGCCACCGGCCGTGGCCGGCTTACCCAGGCGCGGCTCCGAGCTGAGGCTGTCGGCCGCGACGCTTACTGTCCCCTTGTGCACGACTGGCCCCACGTCTACGCACATCTCGACTTGGACGCCTTCTACGTGAGCGTCGAGCTCGGGCGCCGGCCCGAGCTGCGCGGCCTGCCGGTGGTGGTGGCCGGGAGCGGACCGCGGGCGGTGGTGACCACGGCGAGCTACGAGGCCCGGCGGTACGGGATCTTCTCGGCCACGCCGGCCGCCCGCGCGCGCCGGCTATGCCCCGACGCCGTCTTCGTGCCGCCCGACTTCACGACCTACCGTGAGCGCTCCCGCGAGGTCATGGCCGTCCTGCGCGAGCACGTCGAGCGCGTCGAGGTGGTCGGCCTCGACGAGGCCTACCTAGACCTGACCGGTCTCGAGCGCCCCAAGGTCGCGGCGCGCCGGCTCAAGACCGCGGTCCGCGAGCGCACCGGCCTGAACGCCTCGATCGGGATCGGCCCGAACAAGCTCGTGGCTAAGGTCGCCTCCGACGCCGACAAGCCGGACGGCT
>CADCVU010000073.1 GCA_902806245.1 uncultured Solirubrobacterales bacterium | reverse complement strand
GCCGGCTATCTCACCGCCTTTGCGCCCGACATCGTCTGCGAGGAGCAGTACCCGGTCGACTACGCCGCCTTCAAGAAGCGCCACTCGAAGTGGACGCAGGGCAACATGGAGTTCGTCAAGCGCTACACGGGGAAGATCGCGCGCTCGCGCATGACCTGGTTCGAGAAGCTCGACATCGTCCTCTTCACCTACAGCCTGCCGCTGACGACGGTCTTCTCGCTGTTTGTCCTCTTCCACGTCGTCGTGCTCCCGGTCATGGGGTACTCGATCCTGCTTCCGGCCTGGCTGCTCTTGCCGACGGCGGCCTTCTTGATCACCCCGATGCTGAACGATGTCGTCTTCCATGCTCGTCCTATGCGCAGGGGCCAGCTGCTGCGCTACCTCGGCCACAGCATGCTGCTCTACGGCTCGATGTTCTTCGTGACCCTCAGGTCGGCGTTCAAGTCGGCCTTCGGCGGATCGGTGTTTCTCATCACCCCTAAGGAGCAGACGGAGGTCTCCTTCCGCAGCGCACTGGCCGCCAATCGGGGTGAGATCGTCTTCGGCCTCGGCCTAGGTCTGCTCGCCATCGCCTTGACCGGCAGCCTCTTGCCGGTGCCGCTGCGTCGTGCCGGCCCTGGCCAGTGTCTATCTGGGGACGATGCACAACCGGTCGTCGCCTTCGGCTGAGCGCCGCAGCGAGTGAATCTACGAGTCCAACCTCCCCATAACGCCCGCTGCCCCCGTCGCCGTGGGCGGCAACGACAGCGCAACTGCGGCGCGGCCGCTGACTTCTGCGCCACCGACCGGGGGGACGCGCGGAGCTCCTGCTGAGGCCCGCTCGAGCCGTCTGGGCGCCCGCTTCGTGCCTTAGAATGGCCCGATGAAAAGCAAGCGCCCCCGCGCTGCGCAAAACAGCCGGGGGCATGGCACCAGGCGGCGAGCCCTGATGCAGTTCTCAGCCTATGCACGCGCGTGGGCGGCGGTCTGATGGCCGCCTCTAGCGGTCGCAACACGCCGGGGGGACTCGACGAGTTCGTCCGCCGTCGACTGTTTCCCATCCTCGACGCCGCCGAGGCCCATGGGTTGAGCAATGCGGAGGTCCGGGCCACGCTGAGAGACTCGCTCTCTCGAAGTCGACCGCTCACCTTGGGGGAGTTGGTCGAGGCGCTCGCCCGGAGGATTGAGCGCAAGCGCCGCGCGGGTTCTCGGGAGGAGGACCGCTAATGGTTTCCTCACAGACGGTCGGACGAGCCTGGTGCCCCACCGACAGGCGCTGGATGGCTGTGGTGCCTTCACCGCTGCGGTGGCACGACCATCTGGCACACCTCATCATCGCGCTGGTCACCTTCGGTCTGTGGTTGCCGTGGTGGTTGCTGCGCTGGGGCCGTGCCCAACAGCCGGTGTGCGCCACCTGCGGAACGAGGATCTCGGACACGCCCGTGCCTATTCCACCCGATGATCTCCGCCGGGTTCATCGGCTAGGCCAGAACGTGGCCAGAGGGGAGCGCTGATGGCCGCGCGACGCAAGCAACCGGGGAGCGGCAGGGTCCTCCCGCGGCAGTCGAAGCGAAGGGGAACCGTCTACCTGATCCGGTGGCGAGTGAACGGCGGCAAGGTCCGCGAGGAGACGATCGGTACTGACCGGGAGGAGGCTGAGGCGGCGCTCGCGCGTCGCCTCGCCGAGGTCAACCTCGGCATCTACCGCGAGCAGGCGGAGGTGACCTTCCGTAAGTTCGCCTCGACGTGGTTCGCCGGACACCGCTCAAGGCTGCGGCCCTCGACGGTCGACCGCGTCCGCAACGATCTCGAGATCCACCTGGTGCCGTTCTTCGGGGACTACCTGGTCGATCAGCTCGGGCCGGGGCTTGTCGAGCGCTACGTCGCCGAAAAGGTCGAGGAGCGGAAGGCGGGGGAGAAGCGGTCGCCGAGCTCCAGCGGGAGTTGGCAGCCGTTACATCTGTAACGCCCACGCTCAGGCGAGGCTCCGGGAAGCTCGCCGCGATCGCAACCTCAGCCACGTCTCGATCAACAAGACGCTGACCCTGCTTCGGCAGGTGCTCGCTGCGGCTGTGCGCGATGGCTATCTCGTCCGCAACCCGGTCGACGACGTGCGACGCCTCAAGGCCGCGTCAAAGACGCAGCCATTCCTACAGCTCGACCAGGTGGAACCCCTGCTCAAGGCCACGCAAGCCAAGGACCGGCCTCTTCTGCTCACCCTTCTCCGCGCCGGCCTACGCATTGGAGAGGCGCTCGCGCTCAGGTGGCGCGACGTCGACCTCCTTGCAGACCCCCCTCGCCTGACGATCACGCGGACCTGGGACCCGGCCAGCAAGCTCGAGGGAGCCGAGCGTCGGGGCGTCGAGGGCCTGTCAAGACCGGCGAGGAGGTCAGCGTGACGATCGGCCAGTACCTGCTCAAGGTGCTGCTCGACCACAAGGCACGCTCGGCGTTCTCCGGGGACGATGACCTTGTGTTCCCGACCTCAGCGGGGTGGCACCAGAACCCGGCGAACTTCCGCACGCGGGTACTCACGCCAGCCATCGAGCGGGCTAACGAGCGGCTCGCAGCGGCTGATCGACCGACGATCCCCGCGCTGACGCCTCATGCGCTCAGGCACACGTACTGCTCGCTCCTGATCGCCCAAGGCGAGGATCTCTCAACGGTGGCCGCCCAGATGCGCCACGCGGACCTCAGCACCACGCTCCGCGCCTACACGCATGTGATGAAGCACCGCCGACAGGGCGTCGCTGAGCGGCTCGATGACACCCTCCGGGGGGCTGGTTCCGAGTGGGAAACGAGTGAGAAAAACGGACGTAAGACGTCGAAGCGGTCCGCGCAGAAACAGGCTCCGGCTCTAGCAAGCGGTAACGAGTGACGCGCCCGGCAGGATTCGAACCTGCGACTTCTGCCTCCGGAGGGCAGCGCTCTATCCACTGAGCTACGGGCGCGGGAGACCGGAGTCTACCCCGGCGCCGGGGCCCGCAGCCGCCGCGGGGAGGGCAGTGAGGGGCCTCGAGCCGTCGGTGCCGCTCAGCTCGTGGCGCGCAGGAGCACGCTGACCCACGTACGAAACGGTCGCCAGCCTTCGGCCAGGGACGAGAACGCCGCGTCGTCCTCGATCACCTCGGGCGCGTGGTAGGCGGCGGCGGCCGCGGCTCGTACCCGCTTCTCGGCCAGGATCAGGGCGTCGGTGGTCCCGACTGCGCGCAGAAGGATCCCGCTCGCCCAGAACGGCCCGATGCCGCGAATCTCGCCGAGGCTCTCGAGCGCCTCGTCGTGCGGCGCGCGAAGCAGGCGGTCGCGGTCGAGCCGCCCCGCGAGCGCCGCCTCGGCCACCCCGTGCAGCCGGCGGACCTTCTCCTCGCTGAGGGCCGGGGCCTCTTCGACGGTCAGCAGACGCTCGGGCGTGGGGAAGCCGAAGATCTCCTCGCCGTCGACCTCGAGGCGCGCGCCGTGTAGGGAGGAGAGCTCGTCTCGGACGCGAGCGGCCTGGGTCTGACGGATGCGCGCCGAGACCACCGCCCAGCAGGCCGCCTCGTACGGCGAGTGGAAGAGCACGGGGCGCAGCCACCCGGACGCTCGCTGGCGCTGCGCGACGATCTCGTCCCGCTCCCCGACCGACGCGTAGCCGGCTCCGTCGTGGTCGAGGGAGACGACTCGGGCTGCCTGGTCGCGAACCCGGTCCGAGTCCGTCGCCGTGCTCGAGACGATCGTGCCCTCTACGGGTGCGTGGGCCTCGGCCTGGCGCAGGACCACTCCGGCGTGCCCGCTCCAGTCGTCGACGAGGAAGCCGAGTCGGACGAGGCGCTCGCCGTCGACGGCGAGGCCGGAACGCGCCGCGGGCGGCCAGCCGGCGATGAACCGTGCCGCCGAGGCGAGGTCGAAAGGCCCCCGCGGATCGAGGACGAAGCCGGTCACCGCAGAGCCCGAAGGGGCGGACCGGGCTCGGCCGCTCGACCGGCGGTCAGCCGCCGGCCACCGCCGGGAGGATCGTGACCTCGTCGCCGTCCTCGACCGTGGTGTCGAGCCCGTCGAGGAAGCGGATGTCCTCGCCCTGGACGTAGACGTTGACGAACCGCCGCAGGCCGCCGTCCTCGGCGATCCGCTCGCGCAGCCCGTCGTAGCGGTCGTAGAGCCCGTCGAGGACCTCGCCGACCGTCGAGGCTTGCTCGACGTCGGTCTCGGCCTCGCCGGAGGTGACGGCGCGCAGCTGAGTCGGGATCTTGACGGTGATCGACATGGCGGCGGAGTTATACCGGATCGAGACGGCCTGCCGAGGGCGCTACGCGGCCACCGGCGAGCCCTCGACGGTCTCTGTGAACGAACTCACCCGCGGCTCGATCTCGTAGGTCTCGAAGCTGCCGCGCACCGCGTCCAGGGTCTTGAGGCCCTCGCCGGTGATCACCGCCACCACCCGCTCCTCGGGGCCGATGTCCCCGCGCTCGGCGAGGCGCTTGAGCACCGCGGTGGTCACCCCGCCCGCGGTCTCGGTGAACACGCCCGTGGTCTCGGCCAGGAGCTTGATGCCCTGGCGGATCTCCTCGTCGGAGACCGCGTCGATCGTGCCGCCGGTGCGGCGCGCCAGCTCGAGCGCGTACGGACCGTCGGCCGGATCGCCGATGGCCAGCGACTTGGCGATGGTGTCCGGGCGCACCGGCTTGCACACCGGCTTGTCGTCGGCGAAGGCGCGGGCGACCGGCGAGCAGCCGTCGGCCTGGGCGCCGTTCATCACCGGGACCTCACCCTCGATCAGGCCGACCTCGAGCCACTCCTCGAAGCCGCGGGCGATCTTGGTGAACAGCGAGCCGGAGGCGATCGGCACGACGACGCGGTCCGGCAGCTCCCAGCCGAGCTGCTCGGCGATCTCGTAGCCGAGCGTCTTCGAGCCCTCGGAGTAGTACGGGCGCACGTTGACGTTCACGAACGCCCAGTCGCGCTCGAAGGAGAGCTCGGTGCAGAGGCGGTTGACGTCGTCGTAGGAGCCGTTGACGGCGACCAGGTGGGTCCCGTAGACCCCCGTGGCGAGGACCTTCTGCTCCTCGAGGTCGGCGGGGATGAAGACGTAGGACTCGAGGCCGGCCGCGGCGGCGTGGGCGGCCACGGAGTTGGCCAGGTTCCCGGTCGAGGCGCAGGCCACGACCTCGTATCCCAGCTCCCGCGCCTTGGCCATGGCGACGGTCACCACGCGATCCTTGAACGAGTGCGTCGGATTGGCGGCGTCGTTCTTGATCCACACCTCGCCGATCCCGAGGCGCTCGGCGAGCCGGTCGGCGCGGATCAGCGGGGTCATCCCCGCCGCGAGCGCGGTCTGGGGCTGGCGCTCGAAGGGCAGGAAATCGACGTAGCGCCAGATCGACTGCGGGCCGGCCTGGATCTTGCGTCGGGTCTCCGCGGCGTCGAGCCCCGAGAAGTCGTAGACGACCTCGAGCGGCCCGAAGCAGTTGTCGCACACGAAGCGCGCCTCAAGCGCGTAGCGCGCCCGGCATTCCTTGCATTCGAGTGCCTCGACTCGACATCGACCGTCTTCCATGTGTGAAACCTCCGTCAGTCTTCACCTTCGTGACGGAGGTCCGCGAGGAGCGCTCTGTCACATCTACCCAGGGCTTTAGCTGGAGCCTGGCTGGACTTGGCACCGTTCCGTCGACCCGATAAGGCCTGCGGATGGTTGCCGGGGCTTCACTGGGCCTAGTCCCTCCACCCCTCTCGATGCGTGCTTCTATGTGAACGGGATCATAGCCGAACCCGATGGCGACCAAACTCGCGCAGGGCGTGGCCCGCGCTTCGTCCCTATAGGCTCGGCCTCCCGGTCGGGCCCGCACGGCGCCCGGTCGACGTTCGCGATGCAGCGTACCTCCGCCAGCCGAGCCGCGCCGGAGCCGAGTCCGCCCGCAGGCCTGCGCATCCTGCTCGTGACGCAGATGTGGCCCGGTCCCGACGCCCCCGACCTGGGGATCTTCGTCGCGCAGACGGCCGGCGAGCTCGAGCGCCAGGGACACGTCGTCGAGCGAGTGAAGATCGACCGGCGCGGCGGCTCGATGTCGAAGTACCTCCGCCTCGGGTGGCAGGCGGTGGGCCGGGCGCTCCGCTCGCGCCCCGACGTCGTCTACGCCCACTTCCTCGTGCCGGCCGGAACGCTCGCCGCGCTCGCCGCGACGCTCGCCCGCGTACCGCTGGTGGTCACCGCGCACGGGACCGACGTTCGCAACATCGGCCGCTCTCGGGGCATCGCGACGCTCACACGCGGCACCGTCGCGCGGGCCGAGCGGGTGGTCGCGGTGTCCGAGTTCCTGCGGCGCGGTCTCGTCGAGCGACTCGGCGTGGGTCCGGAGAGGATCGAGGTCATCGACTCCGGGGTCGATCTAGGGCGCTTCCGCGGCGCTGACCCGGCCGCGGCGAGGCGCCGGCTGGGCCTCGCGGGCGCCGGACCGTTCTACCTGTGCGTGGGCACGCTCGACGAGCGCAAGAACGTCGTCGCCCTGGCCGAGGCCTTCGAGGCCCTCGGCCGCGGTCAGCTGATCTTCGTCGGGGACGGACCGCTGCGCGACCGGATCGCCGAGCGGCCGGGGGTGCAGGTCGTCGGGCGGGTCCCCCATACGGAGGTGCCGAACTGGATCGGCGCCTGTGACGTGTTGTGTCAGCCCTCGCTCGAGGAGCCGTTCGGACAGGCCGTGCTCGAGGCCATGGCCGGCGAGCGGTCGGTGCTGGCGACCTCGATCGGCGGGCCTCCGGAGTTCGTGACCGCCGCGGCCGGCGTTCTCGTCGACCCCTACGACGTCGAGTCGATCCGCGTCGGGCTCGAGCGGGCGGCCGCGCTGCCCTCGCCCAATCCGGCGGCCCGCGAGGCCGCCGCCGAGCACGACGTCCGCCTCCAGGCCGCTCGCGTCGCCCGCGTCCTGCGCGAGGCTCGCGACGCCGCGTTCCCCGGCGGCGCCCGCGCAGGTGAGGGAGACGCCGATCACGGAAGCGACCTTCGGCGCGGATAGACTGCCCCTCACGATGACCGAGGAACCGTCGAGACGCGATGCCCAACCTTCCGAAGCCTCGCCTCCGGAGATCCGCGCCCGCGCGCGTCGACGGTCTCTCTCCCGCTCCCTCTGAGCCTCAGGTCGAGCAGGTCGAGCTCGGCGGCCTGCGCTGGATCAACATCGAGCAGCCCGGCGCGGCCGAGCTGGCCTGGCTCGAGGAGCATTTCGACTTTCACCCGCTCGCGCACGAGGACGTCCGCTCGCGCAACCAGCGCCCGAAGACCGACGAGTACGACGACTACCTGTTCATCGTGCTCAACTTCCCGGTCTTCGACAAGCACGTCGGCCGCCTCAACGCCGCCGAGCTCGACGTCTTCGTCGGGCCGGACTTCCTGATCACCATCCCCAACGTCCCGCTGCAGCCCGTCGAGTACCTGTTCGAGCGCTGCCGAGCCTCGGAGGAGATCCGCGAGCAGCTGTTCTCGCGGGGCGCGGGCTACCTGCTCTACCGGATCGTCGATGACTCCTTCGACTACTGCTTCCCGATGCTGCGCAAGATGGGCCACAAGCTCGACGACATCGAGGGCGACGTGTTCGAGGGCCGCTCCCAGGAGGTCGTGCGCGACATCTCGAACGTCAAGCAGGAGATCATCAACTTCCGCAAGATCATCCGCCCGCAGCGCTCGGTCCTGCCCGACCTCGAGCGCACCAAGGCGCGCTATCTCTCCGGCGACCTCGACATCTACTTCGACGACATCCGCGATGCCTCCGAGCGGATCTGGGACATGCTCGAGAACTACAAGGAGGTCGTCGAGGCCCTCGAGGACACCAACGAGTCGGTGCTCTCGCACCGGGTCAACGACAGTCTGCGGGTGCTCACGGCGATCAGCGCCATCCTCCTGCCGCTGACCTTCGTGGCCAGCATCTGGGGCATGAACGTCGGCGTTCCGGGCGAGGGCGACCTCGCGGGCTTCTTCGTGGTCCTCGGGAGCATGTTCGGGCTGTTCGTGGCGATGCTCCTGTACTTCCGCCGGCGGGGGTGGTTGTGATCCCGCCAGGCCGCTTCGGCCGCTAGCTAGCTGACCCGCCCACACACCTTGTGAACCGCTGAAATACGTCCGGGCCTCTCCAGAGGCTGTGGGTCTGCCACGACTCACCGCCTCAAAGGAGGGCCCGGATGCACGTTCACCCTAAGGCCAAGCTCG
>CADCVU010000072.1 GCA_902806245.1 uncultured Solirubrobacterales bacterium | reverse complement strand
GGGATGGTCATCGGCAACTCGATGACCGCGGCGGCGGTCGCCCTGAGCCGCCTCGGCGACGAGGTGACCGCCTCGCGGCGCGAGATCGAGGCCACGCTCGCGCTCGGCGCCACCGCGACGCAGGCCGCGCGACCGATCGTCAGGCGCAGCCTGCGCTCGGGGGTGATCCCGCTCATCGACTCGACGAAGACCGCCGGGGTGATCTTCTTCACCGGGATCATGGTTGGCCTGCTGGTCGCCGGGGCCGCGCCGCTCGACGCCGTCCGCCTGCAGCTCATCATCCTCTACATGCTGCTGGGAAGCGTCTCGATCGCCTCGGTGACGGCGGTGGTGCTTGCGCAGCGAAACTTCTTCACCCCGGCGCAGCAGCTTCGTGAGCCGGTCGTCCCGGACGAGGACGGCTAGCGCGGCGCGGCTCATAGCTCGAGCAGCAGCCACACCGCCACTGCGAGCGAGGAGCACGACCGCCGCGCGCAGCGCCGGCGCTCGCCCGCCCGCGGAGGGGGTCGGGCGCCCACGTGGCTTTCCGCGGGCGCGCTCAGCGGCACGCGCGGCGCCACGCCACCACGAGCGTGACCGCCCAGACGGCGCCGGCGAGCAGCAGCAGCTCGGCGTAGGGAGAGGCGCTCTCACCGCGCACGAGCTGGACCACGACGGTCACGATCAGGACCACGGACATCGCGTTGCCGATCGCCCGCTCGGCCGCGTGCTCGGCGGCCTTGCGCCGGGACTTCGGTGCAGCCGCGCGCGGAGCCATCGCCAGAGGCTAGTTGCGCCAGATCCGCCACGCCGAGAGGATCAGGAACGCGCCGAAGACGCGCACCAGGACCTCGGTGGGCAGAGCGAGCGCGAGCACGGCTCCGACGGCGCCGCCCACCGCCGCCAGCACGCCCATGATCACGAGGTGCGCGCGCAGCACGTTGCCCTCGCGGTCGGCGGTGATCCCGCCGACGAGCGCGGTCGGCGCGATGGCTGCGAGCGAAGTTCCCTGCGCGAGCGTCTGCGGGACACCGAGGCCGACGGTCAGAGCGGGCACGAACACGAGCCCGCCGCCGACGCCGAGCACGCCGCTCACGGCGCCGGCGAGGACGCCCGCGAGCGCGAGGAGGAGATCGGTCAGGAGCATCAGGGGATTATCAGCTGCTTCAGCCCGACGACGAGCAGCACCACCGCGACGATCCGCCGCAGCGTCGCCTCGGGCATCCGGGCGGCCACCCGCGCCCCGAAGTAGGCGCCGAGCACCGCACCCACCGCGAGCGGCAGGGCGAGGCGGAAGTCGACCTCACCTCCGGCCAGCGCGTAGACGGGCACGCCGGCGAGGGCGATCGGGACGATGATCAGGAGCGAGGTGCCGTTGGCGAGGTGCGGGCCGACCTTGGCCCAGAGGACCTGGAGCGGGACCATGACGAAGCCCCCGCCCACGCCGAGCAGCGCGCCGAGGAAGCCGCCGGCGAATCCGATCGCCGCGAAGCGGGCGCGGCCGGCCGGCGCACGGGGTCGGGCGCCCGCGGTGTCGCTCATCGCGGCTCACCGCCGTCCATCCCCATGCGCAGCGCCTCGGCGAGGTGGAGCGCTCGTCGCCCGGTCGCGTGGGCGATCTGCGAGCGGCACGAGAAGCCGTCGGCGAGGACGAGCGTGTCCGCGGGGGCCGCGCGCACGGCGGGCAGGATGCCGCGCTCGCCGATCCGCATCGAGATCGCGTACTTCTCGCGCTCGTAGCCGAAGCTTCCGGCCAGGCCGCAGCAGGCGACCTCGACGCGGTCGGTTTCGATCCCGGCGGCGGCGAGCACGCTGCAGTCGGCCTCGAGGCCCATGACCGCGCGGTGGTGGCAGTGGGCCTGCACGAGCGCTCGCCGCTCGAGTGGGCGCCGCGGCCGGAAGTCGTCGACCTCGCGGCTCAGGAACTCGCTCAGGGTGAAGGTCTGGGACCGCAGCCGGTGGGCGTTCTGGTCGTGCGGCAGCATCTCGACGAGCTCGTCGCGGAAGACGGCGACGCAGCTCGGTTCGAGCCCGACGACGGGGACGCCCTCGCGGATCTGGTCGGCCATGCCGTCGAGCAGCCTGCGCAGGGTGTGCCGCGCCAGGGTGAGCATCCCGAAGTCGTAGAGCGGGCGCCCGCAGCACAGGCCGCCGGGCGGGAGCTCGACCGCGAGCCCGTGCGCCTCGAGCACCTCGGTCGCGGCCCGGGCCACATGCGGCTGGAGGTGGTTGGTGAAGGTGTCGGGCCAGAGGATGACCCGCCGGCCGCCCGGGTTGCGCGAGCCGCCGCGCGCGGCAAACCAGTCGCGGAAGGTCTCGGAGGCGAAGGGAGGGAGATCGCGCTCGGGCGTCACGCCCGCGAGCTGCTTGAGACGACCGCCGATGACGGGCGCCCGGGTCGCGGCGTTGACCAGCCGCGGCGCGCGCGCGGCGAGCCTGGCCGACCACGGGAACAGCCCGAGCGCGTAGGCGGAGCGCGGGCGCAGCCGCCGGCGGTAGTGGTGAGAGAGGAACTCGGCCTTGAGGGCGGCGAGGTCGGTCTGGGTCGGGCAGTCGGTCTGACAGCCCTTGCAGGCCAGGCACAGGTCGAGCGACTCGCGGACCTCCTCGGAGCGCCAGCCGTCGGTGATGACCTCGCCCTGGAGCATCTCGAACAGCAGCCGGGCCCGGCCGCGGGTGGTGTGCTTCTCCTCGCGCGTCGCCCCGAAGCTCGGGCACATCGTGTAGCCGGGCTGGGGATCGCGGCACTTTCCCATGCCGAAGCAACGCTCGACCGCGCCGGCGAAGCTCGCTCCGTCGCGCGGAAAGGCGAGCTCCGTCTTGAGCGCCGGCGGGCGGTAGTCGACGCCGAGGCGCAGGTTCTCGTCGAGCGGCGGCGCGTCGATCAGCCGGTCGGGGTTCATCTTCCCGTCGGGGTCCCAGATCGCCTTGAACTCGCGAAAGGCGTCCATCAGCTCGGGCCCGAACATCCGCGGCAGGAGCTCCGAGCGGCCCTGGCCCTCGCCGTACTCGCCGGCCAGCGAGCCGCCGTGGGCGAGCACGAGGTCGGCCGCGGCCTCCATGAACGAGCGAAAGGCGCGCGTGCCCGCGGCGGTCTTGAGGTCGAAGTCGAGGCGGGTGTGCACGCAGCCCTGGCCGAAGTGGCCGTAGTAGACGCAGCGGTAGCCGTGGCGCTCGACGAGCGCGTCGAAGTCGCGGAGGTAGGCGCCGAGCTTGTCGGGGTGCACGGCGGCGTCCTCCCAGTTGCCCTCGGCCTCGAGGGCGCCCGGCGCGCGGCTGTCGCCGACGGCGGCCTCGCGCACCGTCCAGGCCATCTTCTGGTCGGCCGCGCCGGCGAGCAGGCGGCTTTCGAGGTGCGGACCTCCGGAGCGCTCGACCGCCTCGAGCGCGGCGCGAGCCTGGTGGCGGGCCTCCTCGGCGCTCCAGGCGCCGAACTCGGCGAGCAGCCACGCCCTTCCCTCGGGCAGGCGCGAGCGCTCCTCGCGCAGCCGGTGCTTGAACTCCATGTTCTCGGTCAGCACGTCGTTGAAGCCCTCGAGGCCGATCGGCTCGTGGGTGAGGAGCTCGGGCACGTGGTCGGCGGCCGCGAACAGCGTCGGGTAGCCGAGCACGACGAGCGCGCGGTGCGGCGGGCTCGGGACGAGCCGCACGGTGGCCTCGAGGACGTTGACGCACGTCCCCTCCGAGCCGACGAGGGCGCGGGCGACGTGGAAGCCGTTCTCGGGCAGCAGGTCGTCGAGGTTGTAGCCCGAGACGCGCCGCGGGATGTCGGGGAACTCCTCGCGCACGAGGTGGGCGACCCGGTCGCGCAGGTCGCGCAGGC
>CADCVU010000071.1 GCA_902806245.1 uncultured Solirubrobacterales bacterium | reverse complement strand
GGCCTCGTAAAACAACCGGGAAAACCATAATTGGCGACTCTCACGAGTACGCCCTCGCGGCCTAGCCAAAACTAGGTCCTGAGGTGTCGGCCCGCCCTCGGCCCGTGGGGTGGATGTCCGGCATCAGAAACGGGCTCTGCCCACCGCGCTCGCCCTCGACGCGGTGGGGACTTCAAGAGGGCTGGCCCTCCGCAACCCCGCCGGCACGGCGAACGGAGGGTGAGATCAGAGAGCCGGCTACGCTCGTAGAGGCTGTTCTTGACGCGTCCGCGGACGTGGGTTCGATTCCCACCGTCTCCACTCCAGGGTGCCGTCCGGCCGCAGGCCGAGCCCGTCGCGCGTACACGGCCTCCGCCGCCTCCCTCCCCGCTACCCGCCGCCCGCCACCGCCGCCACCCGCGCGGCGATCGCCGGCGCCTGGTCCTCCTGGAGGAAGTGGCGCCCCGGCACGGTGTCGAGCCGGTCGAGGCCGACGATGCGGCGGACGGACTCTCCCTCCCCGCCGACGGTGAGGGCCGGATCGTCGCGGCCCCAGAGGACGCGGACCGGGTAAGGGGTATTCCGCACGGCCGAGACGTAGAGCTCTCGCTTCGCGCGTGTGCGCTCGAACCCGCGCATGATCCGCAGGAAGGCCTCACCTCCGTCGTCTCGCTTGAGCAGATCGATGTAGGCCATGAGCTCGACCGCCGGCGTTGCTCCTCGGTCCTTGACGCCCATCAGGTACATCAGCCCGAG
This sequence comes from uncultured Solirubrobacterales bacterium, assembly GCA_902806245.1. Classification (GTDB taxonomy): domain Bacteria; phylum Actinomycetota; class Thermoleophilia; order Solirubrobacterales; family Thermoleophilaceae; genus JACCUC01. The sequence continues at coordinate 2,578 of CADCVU010000071.1, read as the reverse complement.
GAAGTTGAGGCGGGTCATCGAGCCGAGCCAGGCTCGTCGCAGCCCGCGCACGACGAAGGGCTCCATGACCCACGGACGCTCGAACCGGTCGGCCTCGACCATGGTGTTGAGGATGGTCAGCGACCGCACCCGCTCGGGCGCCGCGGCCGCGAGCTCGAAGCCCACCGGACCGCCGACGTCGTGCACGACCAGGTGGAAGCGATCGAGCTCCAGAGCGTCGACGGCGTCGCGGCAGAAGCGCCCGAGCGCCGTCCACGTGTAGTCGAAGTCCGCCGGGCGCTGCGCGAGTCCGAGCCCGGGAAGATCGAACGCCACTCCGCGCAGCCCGCGAGCGGCGAGCTCGTCGATCACCTTGCGGTAGAGAAACGACGAGGTCGGCACCCCGTGGATGCATACGACCGGCTCTCCGCCGCCGGCTTCGCGTACGAAGCTCCGCAGACCTCCGGCCTCGAAGTAACGCCCGGCGCTCTCGTGGGCGCGGACGACGGCGGCGGTGTCGAAGAGGCCCGGCATCCGGAGAGCATAGTGTCGGGCCCGGGCGGATCGGCGGCCCATCCCGGGGGCCGAGCGGGTCGGTCCGCGGTCAGGACCGCGGCGAGCGAAAGCGCGCCGCGGCTCACGGCGAGCGCTGCGTCACCGTGGTCGCGGTCCTCCGGCGCACCGCTTCGCCAAAGGCCTGCAGCAGCAGCGAGGCGAAGACCTCGTGCTGGTCGGCCGAGATGTCGGCGAGCAGTCGCTCGTCGGCGGCGCGGATGCTCTCCCGGCCTCGGCGGAGCAGCTCGGCTCCCCCGGCGGTCACGTGCAGTTGCGCCGCGCGTCCGCGGCCCGGAAGGGTGCGGCGCTCGACCGCGCCGAGCTCCTCGAGCTGGCGGAGGGTGGCCTGCATGCTTTGCGCGGTGATGCCGGCGCGGCGTCCGAGCTCGCTGTAGGACAGCCCCGGCTCGCGTGAGAGATGCCCCAGCGCGGAGAGGTGACGCAGGGATGACCCGTGCGCGCGCAGCCCGGACTCGACCTCGTCCCGGATGATCCGGCCAAGGCTCATCAGCAGAAAGGCGGGACTGGCCGCCTCAGGCGGCTCGCCGGCGCCCGGCTGACGTTGCGTTCCCTGCTCTGCGATGAGCGACAGTCTGCTGACTCGCGGAAGGTTTCAGTCAGCCTGTAAGATCGCTTGCATGAGGCCCGCGCCAACCACGAGAACGTCCCGGTGCTCGGGTGCGACGGCAGCCGTCTGACCGGATGCCGGCGCACGTGACCTCGCCGCTCGAGCTCGGCGAGCGGGCGCGCCAGCTCGGCGTCGTAAGGCGCATGGCCCTGGTCGACGCCCTTCTGCTGGCCGTGCTCGTGGCCTGCTCGTTGGCCGACCTCGACGTGGCCGTCTCGATCGTCGGGGCCGTGCACGGAGGGCTCTTCCTGACGCTCGTCACCGCCGTCGCGTCGGGTGCCAGCGAGCGCTTCTGGGGTTGGTGGTTTCCGGTTGCCATCGTGATCAGCGGCGGGGCCGTGGGCGCCTTTCTGGGCGAGCGAGTCGTGGCGCGCGAGCTGCGGGCGGAGCGGTAGCGAGCCATGACCACGTTCTACGGGGCCGTACTCGTGCTTCACATCGGATCGATCGCGGTGGCCCTTGGAGCCATCGCGAGCCAGCCCCTGATGCTTGTAAGCGTGCGTCGGGACTCGCCCGGCTCGGTGGCGGCGGTCATCCGCGCTCAGAGCAGGCTCGGCAACGCGGTCGTCGCTCCCGCGGCCACCCTGACGCTCCTCACGGGCGCCGCTCTGGCCACCCTCGGCGGCTTATGGGGCGAGCTGTGGGTGAGCGTTCCGCTGTCGCTCCTCATCTTCGTGCTCGCCCTGCACGGGGCCTTCGTCGTGCCCACCGAGCGGCGGCTCGAGGCGCTCGCCGGCCACATCGGCGATCCTTCGCCGGCCGACGACTCCGCCCCCTCGACGCGGTACGAGGCGGTGGCCCGTCGCCTCGCGGGCGCGAGGTATCTCTCGGGGTCGGCCATCGTGCTCGCGCTGGTCCTCATGGTGCTGAAGCCATGAGGTCCCCCGTGCGTGCTCGCGGTCAGGCTCAGGCGAGCACGCCCGACAGCCGCTCGTGCACGAAGCGGACGACCATCGCCCCCTCGCCGACCGCCGTCGCGCACCGCTTGACCGAGCCCGCGCGCGCGTCGCCGGCGGCGTAGATCCCAAGGACGCTCGTCTCGAGCAGTCCCTCGGCGCCGGCCTCCGCGCCGGTGAGGATGAAGCCCTTGTCGTCTCGCGCGACGGTGTCGCCGAGCCAGTCGGTGCACGGCGCCGCGCCGAGGAAGAGGAAAAGGAACGAGAACGCCAGTCGCTCGCCGTCGCGCAGGGTGACGGCCTCGAGCTCGCCGTCGGCTCCGTGCAGCTCGGCCACCTCGCTGCGGTCGCGCACCGCGACGCCGTAGCGCTCGAGGTCGGCGATCAGGTAGTCGGACATCGTCTCGGACAGGTCACCGCGGCGGTGCAGCAGGGTCACGAGCGCACCGCCGCGAGCCAGCCAGATAGCGGCCTGCGCCGCCGAGTTCCCGCCGCCGATGACTCCGACCCGTGTCGCAGC
>CADCVU010000070.1 GCA_902806245.1 uncultured Solirubrobacterales bacterium | reverse complement strand
GCCGGATCGCCGCGATCGGGGGTTCTCAGGGCGGCGGCGCGCAGGCGACGGCCGGAGCGTCCACGAGCAACCGGTCGTTCCTGGCGCTCCTGGCCGGCCTGCTGCGCGCGGTGGCGGTGATCAACGGCCTCGTCTGCTTGTACGCGCTCGTGCAGTCGCTCACGCTGACGGCGGTCGAGCGCCGCGGGACGGTCGCGCTGCTGCGGGCGTGCGGGGCGAGCCGCGGGCACGTGTCGCTCCTGCTGGCCGGGGCGGCGGCGAGCGTGGTCGTGCTGGCCGCGCCGCTCGGGGTGGTGCTCGAGCGCCTCGTGCTCAGCCCGGCCGTGGCGGGCCTCGCCGCGGACTACGCCACGCTCCCGCTCGGAGCCGACGCGACGGCGATCGCCCTGGTCAGCTTCGGGGTGGTCGGGCTCGCGGCGGCGGCCACGGCGCTCGTGACCCGGCGGGCCGGTCGCGAGTCGATCGTGTCCGGCCTGCGGGAGGGCTAGGCCGTGGCTTCGGGCACACGCGTTCGCGCACGACCGGGCAGACCGAGCTCGGGCCGTCGCGCGGGGCTCGTCGTGCTCGGGGCCCTCGCCGTGGCCGCGACGATCCTCGTGGCGCTCGGTGTGGCTCTGGTGTCCGCGGGCGACGACCCGGTCGCAACCCCCGAGACCGGTTCGACGCTCGACGGAACCTGGGTCGATCCCGACGGCGACGGCGCGCTCGAGCGCGGGCCGGGCGAGCCGCTGCGCGACCGCGTCGACCTCGGTCCGGCGCAGCGACCCGGCCGGACGATCGCCACCTTCGCCCAGGTCTCCGACGCTCACGTCCGCGACGAGGAGTCGCCGGGGCGCCTGCCCGTGCTCGACCGCCTCGGGCCGCCGTTCGTCTCGGCCTTCCGGCCCCAGGAGGCGCTGACCCCGCAGGTCCTCGCCGGCACGGTCGCGGCCGTGAACCGGATGCGACCGCAGGCCGTCGCGGTCACCGGCGACCTCGTGGACAGCGCCCAGGCCAACGAGCTCGACCAGGCGATCGCCATCCTGCGCGGCGGCCGCGTCGACCCGGACTCCGGCCGGCGGGGCTACGACGGTCCGCAGGCGGCCTCGAACCCCGACCCGTTCTTCTACCGGCCCGGGGTCGACGCGCCGCGGCGGCCCGGCCTCGTCGAGGACGCGCAGCGGCGCTTTCGCTCGCCCGGGCTCGCCGCGCCGTGGTTTCCGGCCGCCGGCAATCACGACCTCCTGACCGTCGGAGTGGTCGCTCCGACCGACCGGATCGCCGCCGCGGCCACGGGCTCGGAGCGAATCGCCGAGCTCGACGAGGATCTCGAGCTCCCGCGCTCGTCGCGGAGCATCTCGCCCGAGCTCGTCGACCGCCTGCTGAGCGAGGGCCTCGGGCGCACGGTGCGCACGCCCCCGGACCCCGAGCGCCGACCCCTTGACGCCGCCGAGGCCCTCGCGCGGCTGCGCGGCGCGAGCGGCGCGAGCGGGTCGGGTCCGAGTCTCGACTACGCGTTCGACATCGGCTCGCGCGCCCGCGGGCTCGTGCTCGACGGCGCGCGCCGCGACTCGGGCTCGGGCGGGCTGATCGGGCCGCGGCAGCTCGCCTTTTTGCGCCGCGAGCTGGCACGGGCAGACGAGCGGGCCGTCGTCGTGTTCTCGCACCACCCGCTGCGCCGCTCCGAGGGCGGCGAGGCCGCACTGGCCCTGCTCGAGGATGACCCGCGGGTGATCGCCGCCGTCTCCGGCCACGCTCACCGCAACGCCGTGAGCGCGCGGCGGACCCGGCCGGGCGCGCGCGGACTCTACCTCGTCGAGACCGCCTCGCTCGCCGACTTCCCGCAGCAGTCCCGCGCCTTTCGCCTGCGCGAGGCCGAGGGCGGCGGGGTAGTGCTCGAGACCTGGATGCTCGACCACACCGGCGGGCGCCTGGCGCTGAGCGCGCGCGAGCTGTCGTTTCTCGACGCCCAGGGCGGCCGGCCGGCCGGGAGCCGCGGCCTCGCCCGCGACCGCAACGTGCTCCTGCACCTGCCGCGCGCGGACGGACGAGCGCTACCTTCCCGGCCGTGATCGACGTCGTCCTGCCGGTCCTCGACGAGGCCGAGGCGCTGCCCTGGGTGCTCGAGCGCATGCCCGCCGGCTACCGCGCCCTCGTGGCCGACAACGGCTCGAGCGACGGCTCGGCGGAGCTGGCCGAGCGCCTCGGAGCGCAGGTGGTGCGCGAGCCCCGTCGCGGCTTCGGGGCCGCCTGCTTCGCGGGGCTGAGCGCGGCCGGCACCGAACTCGTCTGCTTCATGGACTGCGACGGGTCCTTCGACCCGGCCGACCTGCCGCGCGTCGCCGATCCCGTGCTCGCCGGCGAGGCCGACCTCGTGCTCGGGTCGCGCCAGGCCGCGCGCGGCGCCTGGCCGCTGCACGCGCGCCTGGCCAACAAGGCCCTCACCCTCGAGCTGCGCCGGCGAAGCGGGATCCGCCTCTCGGACATCGGGCCGATGCGCTGCGCCCGCCGCGCCGAGCTGCTCTCCCTCGGCCTACGCGACCGCCGCTTCGGCTGGCCGCTCGAGATGGTGCTGCGCGCCACCGGCGAGGGCTGGCGCGTGCGCGAGGTCCCGGTCGACTACTCGACGCGCGGCGGCGGGCGCTCGAAGGTCACCGGG
>CADCVU010000069.1 GCA_902806245.1 uncultured Solirubrobacterales bacterium | reverse complement strand
GCGCGCGGCCGCCATCCTGCGCGAGGTCAGTCCGGAGCCGCCTCCCCCGGCGACGGCTCCGCCGGGCCCGCCGACGGCGTGATCGCGCTCGCGGCGGTCATAGCGGCCGCCGCCGCCGCGGGGGCGCTCGGCCGTCGCCGCCAGCCCGAGGGCGCCGAGCGCCTGGCCCACCGCCTCATGAACGCCATTCTCTGGGTGCTGCTGCCGATCGTCGCCTTCTTCAACATGGCGGCTCTGGAGCTGACGGTGCAGGTCGGCGCGGGGATCGCCTTTGCCTACGCGGGGCTGGCGGTGACCATGACCCTGGCCTGGGTGGTCGGCGCGCGCCTGCTGCGGCTGCCGCGACCGGCGACCGGCGCGTTGATCGTCTCCGCCGGTCTCGCCAACACCGGCTACTTCGGCCTGCCGTTCAACGCGGTCACGCTCGGGTTCGAGGCTCTGCCCGAGGCGGTGGCCTACGACGTGCTCGTCTCCGGCGTCGCGCTCGTGACCGTCGGCTTCTCGGTCGGGGCGGCCTTTGGCACCAGGTCCTCGAAGGCCGGAGATCGGGTTCGGGCCTTCTTCGCGCGCAATCCCGCGCTGTGGGCCACGGCCGCCGGCCTGCTGGCGCCCGAGGCGCTCGCGCCCGGGTGGGCGGTCGACGCCTCACGGGTCCTCGTCGTGGCCAGCGTGCCGATCGGCTTCTTCGCCGTCGGGGTCGCCCTGAGCGGCGAGTCCTACGCCGGCGACGGCCGGCGCCGGGGAGCGCCCGCCCCGCTCGACCGGCCGGTCGCCGCGGCCGCGGCGCTGAGGCTGCTCGTGACCCCGGCGGTCGTGCTCGGGCTGTCCGCACTCCTCATCACCGTCCCCGACGCGTACCTGATCCAGGCGGCGATGCCGACCGGGGTGAACACGCTGGTCATCGCCCACGCCTACGGGCTCGACCGGCGCATCGCGGCGGGCGCGATCGCCTGGACGACTGCGATCGCCGTGACGGTCGGCGTGGTCGCCGCACTCCTGTAGCGTCCGGACACGGTGCCGCCCGAGTCGCGACCGATACCGCGCTACGTCGCGGAGCCGCCGCAGGACGGGCTGCCCTACGGACGCTTCGCGCAGATGCTCTCGGAGCGCTTCGTCGCCGCGTGCCGGGAGCTCGACGATGAGGACTCCGAGATCGGCGAGCCGGGCGAGATCGCCTGGTTCCCCGATCGCACCTACGCCGGGCGGACCTACATCCCCGCGGCCGCCACCACCTCGACCGGGTCCGAGGTCTTCGGCTACGTGTCGTACCGCCGGGCGGCCGGCGAGGGCGAGCCCGCCGACTACGAGGCCTTCGCCGACGCCACCGTCGAGACCGCGGTGGCCAACCCCGACTGGACCCTCGACCTCTCCGATCACGAGCTCGAGCTCTGGCGCGGGCCGGAGGGCCGGCGCGGAACGGTGACGCTCGTGTGGGGCCGTGCGCTCGTGCCCAACGGGGCGATCGCCACCGCAGAGCTCGGCCCGACGACCACCGACGGGTGCCCGCTCGTCGAGGAGCGCTTCACGCTCATCTCGCTCGACGACTACACCGGTGACCTGCTCGAGGTCCGGCTGTACGGCGGGGGCGGAGGCGAGCTCGCGCGCGAGTCGTTGTACGAGGGGGAGTAGCGGCGACGCCCCCGGCAGGAGTCGAACCTGCGACACCGCGCTTAGGAGGCGCGTGCTCTATCCACTGAGCTACGGGGGCTATGCGGGGCCATCGTAGGCGAGGCGTGGCCGCGCTCGGTACGGCACCTCGCGTCGACTTCGGCAGCATGGGCAGGTGCCCCCGAGGGAGGGCGATGCGGACGCCGGCGCAAGTCGGTTTCCAAAGCCGGGAGGGCCTCGCGGCGGCGCTCGGCTCCCGCGCGCGTCCGGGCCCGTGGCTGCGCCGAGGAGCGTGTGAGGCTCCTTTAGCGCTCCGATGGGCTCCGCGTGCGCCTCGATCGCCTGCTGCCCGAGCGCCGCCAGCAGCTCGTCGAGTTCGCGAGCCTCGAGTCCGGCCGGGTCGGGCGCGGCTTCGGGCGCCTGCGCTCGCGCGGCTGGCCCGTGCTCCAGACCGCGCTCGCGGCCGGGCTGGCCTGGCCCTTCGCCCGCTACGTGCTCGGTCGTCCACAGCATCCCGGCGACGAGGAGCGGCTGGGAGAGGCGGCTCGGGAGGCCGCCGCTCGGGCCAGCGCTGTGCTCGACCGCGACGAGAACGTCTCGGTCAGCATGATCGTGGCCCAGGTCCAGGCGACTGCTGTAGATGCCCTGCGCAGCCTCGGCGTCGAGCGACTCGACGCCCACGAGCAGATCGGTGAGGTCGCGTGGACGGCGCAGGCGGACGGAGCGGAGTCCGACGCCCCGGGCGGCGACCGCGAGCCCGCGAGCGCCGGGAAGCCGGGCTTCGACTTTGAGTGATCCGCTGTCGCCGGGACGGCGAAGACCGAGGCGAATGTGGGCTCCGTGCCCGGACCAGCGCCCGAATCGGGCCGCAAGCTGACTCTCACCAGGTACCCTGCTCGACCGTGACCACCGGCACCGACGCGCGTCAAACCTTCCACGCCTACCTCGGTCAGTCGCGCGACGCGGTTCGCGAGCTGTTCGAGAAGGCCTTCTTCGAGCGCGAGCTCGACCGGCTGCTGACCGAGGCGCCCGGGCGCCGGGTCCTCGACCTCGGCTGTGCCGACGGACTGCTGGCACGGCTCGCGGGCGACCGGCTCGAGCGCTACGTCGGCGTAGACGTCCATCCGCCCGAGTCCGACGCCAAGCTCGGTTTCGTGGCCCACGACCTCTCCCAGGGCCTCGGTCCGGTCGGGGACGATCCCTTCGACCTCTACTTCGCGAGCTTCGGGCTCGCCTCGCACCTCTCTCCAAACGACTTCGAGCGACTGTGCCAGGACATCGCCGCGCACGCCCGTCCGGGCTCGCTGGTCGCCCTCGAAGCGCTCGGCCTGTTCTCGCTCGAGTGGCCCGGCCTGTGGGCGACCGAGCCGGGCGAGGACCGCGTCGTGACCTACCGGCTCGCCGCCGACACCCGCGTTCACCCGTGGGCGCCGGGTGAGCTGCGGGAGATGTTCACGCGCGTGGGAATCGAGCCCGTGCGGGCCCACGACCGCAGCATTCAGGCCGGCCCCAAGGTCGGCGAGGGTCACTACTGGCCCGGGTTGCCGGCAGTCCGGGAGGGGATGAACGCGCTCGTCGCGGGCAGCCTCGACCGCGTGGCCGAGCTCGAGGCCCCGCTGCCGCCGCTTCCGGCCCATCCCGCCGCGGAGATCCACCACGAGCTTCTGGCGCGTCGGCGTGAGCTGTTGCAGCGCTCACGCGGGCGCGCACCCGAGGATCTGGCCCGCGACATCTGGGCGCTCGACCCGGACACCGGCGAGGGCTACGGCCACGGCCTGCTCGCCGTCGGGCGGGTCGGCTAGAGCCGCCCTCCCGCGCCGCCCCGGTCCGGTCGCTGCGGATACACGTCGTCGATCGTGGCGAGGGCGCGATAGGGCGCAACCGCCGCCGCCTCGATCGCCTCGGCGCCCCCGGCGAGCCGGTCGAGCACGCTGACCACTCCCGCGACGGCGAGGCCCTCGGCGAGGATCCGCTCGATCGCTGCGACCGTCGACCCGCCGGTGGTCACCACGTCCTCGACCACGAGGCAGCGCTCGCCGGGCTCGAGCTCGGGTCCCTCGATCCAGCGCTGAAGGCCGTGGGCCTTGCGCTCCTTGCGCACGAAGAAAGCCTTGAGCTCGGCCCCGGAGGCCAGCGCAGCGCAGGCGACCGGGTCGGCGCCCATGGTCATGCCGCCGACGGCGGTCGCCCCGAGCTCGTCGGCCGTCGCGGCGACCAGCTCGGAGACCGCGAGGAAGGCCGTGGGACGCAGGATGGCGCGCTTGGCGTCGACGTAGTACTCGGCGCGCGCCCCGCTGGTCAGCGTGACCTCGCCGACGATCAGGGCGTGCTCGCGCAGCTCGGCCACGAGGCGCTCGCGGGCGCCGAGCGGCGACGACGAGGCCGCCTGCGGCGAGGCAGCCTCGCCCGCGCTCACGCCGCCGCCGGGGCCTCGCGAGACGCCCCGCGCCCGATCAGGCGCGGAACCGTGATGCACCCGAGGATCATCACCACGCCGAACGCGAGCGCCACCGGGGCGCTGTTCTTGGCCGCACCGAGGTAGCCGAGCGTGTTCACCGTGGCGTGCAGGGCGATCACCGCGAACAGCGAGCCGGTCCGCTCGTAGACCAGGCAGAACGCGGCGCCGAGCACCGCGAGCACGGGCAGGATGGCGATCGGCGTGTTAGTTCCGTGCACGAAGCCGAAGAGGAGGCCGTCGAGGATCGCGGCCACCGCGACGCCGGCCCAGAGACCGAGCTTGCCGACGAGCCCGTTGCGCAGCGTCCGGTAGATGAAGCCGCGAAAGAAGAACTCCTCGACGATCGGCGCGAGCACGATGACCACGAAGCCGCCGACCACGAGCAGGGTCGTGCTGCGGTTGACCCCGAGGTCGTCGGCCGTCGACTGCTCGCCCGCCGGGTCGACCACCGCCTGGTAGATCGTGCTGAACACGAACCAGCCGAACAGAGCGAGCGCGGCCCAACCGATCGTCGGCCAGAGCCGGGTGCGCCGCAGGCCGAAGTGCCACAGCCGCGGCCGCGCGGTGATCGCCGCAAAGGCGAGCGGCACAGCCAGGAACACGACGTCGCCGGCCACGGTGGCGGCGATGAGGATGCCGGGCGGGAGCTTGTCGGTGTCGAGGGCGGTGAGGCCCGCCGCCGCCGCTCCGACCACGACGATGCTCCCGACCACGAAGGTGCCGACAGCCCACGCGAACAGGCCCAGCAGGCCCTGCCAGGCGGCCCACGCCGGTTCGCTCGCCCGCGAGGGAGGGCTCGGAGGGCCTCCGGCGCCGGCAGCCTCGGTGCTCGGGGCCGGCGGGCCGGGGCCGGTCGCCTGACCCGCCGGGAGCGACGGCTCGAGACCGGGTACCGGTTGTGCCGGCGAGGGCGACGGAAACGGTCCGGGCGACGGCGGCGGGGTCGGCGTAGCGCCCGGCGTCGCCTCTCCGGGGGCGCCCGCCGGCTCGGGGGGGAGGGAGCTCATGGGCCTGCCAAGACTAGGGACGCAAGCTCACCGAGCGAGCCGATGGTCTCCACGCCGGGTCGCGGAGCTCCGCCGCAACGGTCGAGCAGGAGGCCCCGCACGCCCGCCGCGCGCGCGCCCTCGACGTCGTTGACGAGCGAGTCGCCGACGTGGAGCGCCTCGGCCGGGCTCGTCGCCGCAGCGGCGAGCGCGGCCTCGAAGACGGCGGGATCCGGCTTGGCCGCGCCGACGTTCGCCGAGGAGACGACGTCGTCGACCAGCGGGGCCAGGCCCGCCTCCTCGAGGACCCGGGGCAGCGAGCAGTCCCAGTTGCTGGCCACCACGAGTCGCAGGCCGCGAGCCCGGAGGACTCTGAGCGCGGGCGCCGCGTCGGGATGGGCGCTGAAGCGCAGCGAGGCGAGCATGGCTTCGCGCACGCCGGGCAGCGCGTGCAGCTCGAGCCCGAGCGCGCCGGCGATGACGCCCGCGCAGCGATCGCGCAGAGCGCCGAGCGAGCGCTCGTCGGCTCCCTCTAGGTGGTGCGCGAGGTAGAAGGCGATCTCCGCCCTGAAGGCGGCCTCCGCCGCCTCGGTGCTCACCTCCAGGCCGAGCGTGCGCCGCAGCTCGGACCGCAGCCGAGGCGCCGGCGGCTCCAGGGCGACGAGCGTCCCAAAGGCGTCGACCAGCACCGCGCGAGGGGTCTTACGGGTCGCTGAACTCACGCGCCGGCCACGGTTCGCGCGGTGCAGCCCGGGAAGGTCATACCGGAGACGCACACGGCTGAGAGGAGCCACCGATGGATGAAGCAGAGCACGGATCCGACCGCGACGCCCGCCGGCGGGTCCTCGTCATCGCCGACAAGACCTGCCCCTGTACCGAGCTGCACGATCTGATCAGGGGCCGCGCCCCGGCAGAGGCGCTCGAGGTCCTCGTGGTGGCGCCGGCGCTCAACTCGCGCCTGCGCCACTGGGTCTCGGATACCGACCACGCCGTCACCGCGGCCGAGGCCCGGCTGGCGCGAGCCGTGGACAGCCTGCGCGAGGCCAAGATCGAGGCTCGCGGCGAGGTCGGCGACGCCGATCCGCTCTCGGCCATCGGCGACTCGCTCGCGGTCTTCGAGGCCGACGAGGTGATGATCTCGACCCATCCGCCGGGACGCTCGCACTGGCTCGAGCGGAACCTGATCGAGCGCGCTCGCGACCGCCACTCGGTGACGGTGACCCACGTGATCTCCGAGTACGGGCTCGAAGTGGCCGCGTAGCCGGACGCCGTGGCGCGGGGCGGCAGTAGCCTGCGCGCCCATGGCCGACCCCGGCATCTCGATCCCGGTGCTCGAGCCTTACCGCCGGGAGATCGGCGCGGTGCTCACCGTCGTGGTCGCCTTTGTGATCGCCCGGCTCGTCGACCGCACGTTCGTCGCGCGGGCCAAGAAGGCGACCGGGGAGACTCCGCACGACGAGCGCTCGCAGGTCACGGCCACTCGGGTGCGCCTGGTGCGCCGGCTCGTCTTCGCGGTCATCCTGGTGATCGGCTTCGCGCTCGCGCTGAGCCAGTTCGAGGTCGCCCGGCGGCTCGCGACCGGCGTGCTGGCCTCTTCGGCCGCGCTCGGGCTGATCGTGGGCTTCGCGGCTCGCCAGACCATCGCCAACGCGGTGGCGGGCATCTCCCTCGTGATCACCCAGCCGATCCGGATCGGCGATCTCGTCACCGTGGAGGAGGAGACCGGGGTGGTCGAGGACGTGCGACTCACCTACACCTTCATCCGCGACGACGAGGGTCATCGCGTGATCGTGCCCAACGAGCGGCTCGCGCAGACCGTGATCGAGAACCACACCATCGTCGATCCGCGCGTGAACGTGAAGGTGTCGGTGTGGCTGCCTCCGGGCGCCGACAGCAAGCGCGCCCTCGAGCTGCTGGAGGACCAGGGCAACGTCGAGGTGAGCATCGCCGAGGTCGACAAGGAGGGGATCCGCATCGACCTCTCGACCTGGGTCGCGACCGCCGCGGAGCGCGGTCCGACCGGTGCCCGCCTGCGCGCCGAGAGCCTCGAACGGCTGCACTCCGAACAGCTATCCTCGTCCGTCAAGAGCGATTGATCCGCCCTGCCGTGTCCTGGCCCGCTCGACGCCCCTCTCGAACCGATGACCCACCGCCAGCGACACACGCGTCGTCACCGCCAACGGCGTCCGCCGATCGCCCGCGGGGCCGGCCTCGGACTGGCCGTGCTCGGAGCCGTCGCTGCGCTCGGCCTGGTCAGCGTCGTCGGCTACGTCGCTGCGGTCGCGGCGACCGCGCCCAACCTCGACGAGCTCCAGGCCATCGACAAGGGCCAGAGCTCGGTGATCTTCGCCGCCGACGGCTCGCGGCTCGGCTACGTGCAGTCGGACGAGGTCCGCACTCCCGTGCCCTGGAGCAAGATGCCCGCGGACATGCGCAACGCGCTGGTGGCCATCGAGGACGAGAACTTCTGGACTCACACCGGCGTCGACTACGGGGCGATCGTGCGCGCGGGCGTCAAGAACATCCGCTCCGGCAAGACGGTGCAGGGCGGCTCGACGATCACCCAGCAGCTCGCTCGCGCGCTCTACATCAAGGACGCCGAGCGCTCCTTCGATCGTAAGATCCGTGAGGCCAAGCTGGCCTCGGAGCTCGAGAAGCGCCGCTCGAAGCGCTGGATCCTGCGCGAGTACCTCAACTCGGTGCCCTTCGGGACGATCAACGGGCGCACCGCCATCGGGATTGAGGCGGCGGCGCGGATGTACTTCTCGAAGGCCGCCGCGGACCTCGAGCTCCACCAGGCGGCGCTGATCGCCGGCCTTCCGCAGGCTCCCTCGCAGTACAACCCCTTCCGCAACCCCTCCGCCGCGCTCGAGCGCCGCAACGAGGTCCTGAGTCAGATGATCCGCAACCGGCACGTCTCCCCGGCGCGCGGACGCAAAGCCGCCCGCAAGGGCCTCGACCTCAAGCGCGGTGATCGCTACACCAAGCGCCGCGAGCCCTACTTCTTCGACTACGTCCAGGACCAGCTCATCGAGCGCTACGGCGCCGGCGTCTTCCGCCGGGGCGGGCTCAAGGTCCGGACGACCATCGACCCGCGTCTCCAGGAGGCCGGCCGCCAGGCCATCGCCAGCCAGCTCGGCTACCCCGACGACCCGAGCTCGGCGGTGGTCTCGATCGATCCTGACTCCGGCCACGTCAAGGCCATGGCCTCGAGTGGACAGTACGACGAGCGGACCTTCAACCTCGCCGCGCAGGGCTCTCGCCAGCCCGGCTCGGCCTTCAAGACGATGGTGCTGGCCACGGCGATCCGCAAGGAGGTCGATCCGCGCTCGACCACCTACCAGTCGAAGCCGCTCAAGCTCGACACCGACAAGTACGGCCCGTGGAAGGTCGAGACCTACGACAAGAGCTACGGCGGTCGCATGGACCTCGTCGAGGCGACGCTCAAGTCCGACAACACGGTCTATGCGCAGCTCGACCTCGACCTCGGGCCCGACGAGGTGCGCGAGACCGCGAAGATGATGGGGATCACCACCAAGCTCGACGGCCTTCCCGCGGAGGGCCTCGGCGGCCTGCGGCTCGGCGTCTCCCCGCTCGAGATGGCCAACGCCTACGCCACGCTCGCTTCCGGTGGGATGCGCAACACGCCGAAGGCGATCCTCAAGGTCGAGTTCCCCGACGGCAACACCGAGAACCTCGGCAAGCCCAAGCGCAAGCGCGTCTTCTCGGACGGGGTCGCCAGCGAGGTCACGAAGATCCTCGAGCAGAACGTCCAGCGCGGCACCGGGACCAAGGCCGAGATCGGCTGCCCCGCCGCCGGCAAGACCGGCACCACCGACGACTTCAACGACGCGTGGTTCGTCGGCTACACCCCGAAGCTGGCCAGCTCGGTCTGGGTCGGCTATCCGAACGCGCTGCGCGAGATGCGCGGGGTGCACGGGATCGACGTGGCCGGGGGCACATTCCCCGCCCAGATCTGGGGCAGCTACATGCAGACGGCCAAGGGAACCGACTGCTCGAGCTTCCCGAGCCCGAGCAAGCCGGCGAAGTTCAGTCCGTTCTACGGGAAGCGCGCGAAGCAGGGCAGCTCGCGCAGCTCCGGCGGTAGCCGCACCTTCGTGGTCCCCCGAAGCGGAGGCTCCTTCAGCGGTGGCGGCTACTCCGACGACGGCTACCGCTCGAGTCCGCGCTTCTACGAGTCGCCCTCGGACAGCGGGAGCGACGGAGGCGGCAGCAGCGACGGCGGCAGCGACGGCGGTAGTGACGACGGAGGCGGCGGCGACATCGACATCGACGTCCCGGAGGCTCCGGACATCGACTGACCGGTCGGCGTGACGGCGCTCGCGGCGCGACCGACCGCGCGTGTCCGGCGGCACGCACGTCCCGGCCTCCTCGCCCTGTTGGTCCTCGCCGTCGTGTACGGCGCGCTCGTGCTGCTGGCCGCGACGCCGGGCTCGCGGCTCGTCCCGGCGACGGCGGGCGGATCGCCGGACTGGCTGCTCGGACCTCTGCGTCCGCTCGGCCTGTCCGCCGGCTCCAGATCGCCGGCCGGACCGCTCTTCTACGCCGGGCTGTGGCTCGCCCTCCTCGCCTACGCGGTTGTGATCGCGCGGGCGCACGAGATCCCGCGTGCCGCCGCGGTGACGGCGCTCGCCGGGCTCCATCTGCTGTTCGCGCTCGCGCCGCCGCTGCTCTCCCAGGACGCCTTCTCGTACCTCGCCTACGCGCGGCTCGGCGCGGTGCACGGCCTAGATCCCTACCTGGCCGCGCCGGCGTCCGTCCCCGCCGACGCGGTTTTCGCCTTTGCGGGCTCGAAGGAGGCCTCGTCGGTCTACGGGCCGCCCTTCACGCTGGCCACCTACGCGCTGGCCGAGGTCTCCGTCCCCGTCGGCCTCTGGGTACTCAAGGCGACGGCCGCCGCCGCGTCGCTCGGCGCCGTCGTGCTCGTGTGGCGCGCCGCGGCTCGGCGTGGACTGGATCCGCGCGCGGCCGCGCTGGTCGTGGGACTGAACCCCGCCCTCCTGGTGCACGTGGTAGGCGGTGCCCACAACGAGGCGCTGATCCTGCTGCTCACCGCGAGCGCGCTCCGGGCCCACGCGCGGGGTCGCGAGGCGCGAGGCGCGACGCTGGCCACCGCCGCGGCCGCGGTGAAGGCCTCGGCGGCGCTGCTGGTGCCGTTCCTGATCGCGGGCGCGCGCCGGCACAGGCGCGCGGGCGCGGCCCTCGCGGCGGTCGCGGTCGCGCTCGGCGCTCTGTTGATCGGCCTCGGCGGTTTCGGCGCCGAGGCCGTCGGTTGGCTCGACGCCGTGCGCGAGAACCAGGCGCGGACCTCGAGCTTCTCGCTTCCCTACAAGACGGCAGAGCTGCTCGGTGCCCTCCTGCCGGGAGAGCGTCTCGACTTCCGCGGACCGGTGCGGCTCGTGTACGCGGCGGCCTTCGCCGCGGTCGCCGGCTGGCTCCTGGTCCGGACGTGGCGAGGGGCCGACCCTGTCGCCATGGCCGGCTGGGCCACCCTCGCATTGCTCGTGTGCTCGGCCTGGCTCGTCCCGTGGTACGTCGCCTGGCTGGTGCCACTCGCTGCGCTCGGGCGCAGCCGCCCGCTCGTGACCGCGACCCTCGCGCTCACCGCGTGGACGCTGGCCATCGCCATCCCGTGGTGAGGAAGGTCGCCGTCGGAGGCCCGCCGTCACACTGAGCCGGTGGCCGAGCTCAGCCTCATCGAGTCGTTCGCGCGCCTGCTCCGCGCCCGCGGCGACCGGGTGGTGCGCGGGCCCGGCGACGACGCCGCCGTGGTCCGCGCCCGCCCGTTCGCCGTGACGTCGCTGGACACCGTGGTCGAGGGCGTGCACTTCCGCCGCGCCACCCACTCGTTCGCCGACATCGGGCACGCCGCGCTGGCCTCGGCCCTGTCGGACCTCGCGGCCATGGGCGCCGAGCCGGGCGAGGCCTACGTCGGGCTGGTCCGTCCCGACGACGTCTCCGACGAGGACGCTCGCGTCCTGGTCGAGGCGGCGGAGGCGCTGGCCGAGCGAACCGGCGTGACCATCGCGGGCGGCGACGTGTCGGGCGGACCCGCCCTGGCCGTGACCGTCGCCGTGACGGGTTGGGCCGACGACGCGCAGGTCCTCGTGGGGCGCGACGGCGCGCGAGCGGGGGAGCTGCTGGGGGTCACCGGGGAGCTCGGCGGGTCGGGAGCGGGGCTACGGCTGCTCGGCGGACTCGAGGCCGATCTCGCCCCCGAGCTGCGGTCGGCGCTGTTGCACCGCCATCGCCGCCCGCAGCCGCGGCTCGAGGCTGGCCTCGAGCTCGCCCGCGCCGGCGCAGGCGCGATGATCGATCTGAGCGACGGCATCGCCACCGACGCGCGCCACCTCGCCGTGCGCAGCGGCGTCGCCGTGGTCGTCGAGCTCGACGCCCTTCCGCTGGCCGAGGGCGTGGCGGAGGTGGCCGGGGCCGCGGGGGAGGACGCAGCCGCCTTTGCGGCCGGCGCGGGGGAGGACTTCGAGCTGCTGCTGAGCGCGCCTGCACAGCGGCGTGGCGCCCTGGAGCGGGCCGCCGCCGAGGCCGGCACCACCCTGACCTGGATCGGCGAGGTCGGCCCGGGCCGCGGTCTCGAGCTTCGCGGCCGTACGGCGGCCGCCGGCGAGCTGCGGGGGTACGAGCACGGCGCCGGGCGCCGTGCCCCAGAGCCGCCCCCGGCGGGGGACCCGGGCCCTCAGCGGCGCAGCGCGGAGCGCGTGCCCCCGAGCGAGCCGGGCCCGGCGTAGGTCAGCGGTCCACGCAGCGATGGCTGCTGTGGCGGGCCGGACGGTGGCGCAGCCGCCTGCTGGCCGGACCGCGCGGTGAGTACCGCCACCAGCGAGCAGAAGGCGCCGACGAGGACGCAGCCGAGCAGCGCGGCGAACGGGCTCACGTGGCCGCCCGCCATCAACAGGCACAGATACCAGACCCCCTCGAGCGGGTCGAGCGACAGCCGCTCGAGATAGAAGACCGCGACCGCGAGGGGGAGCACGAGCCCGGCCATGACCAGCACGAGGCCG
This sequence comes from uncultured Solirubrobacterales bacterium, assembly GCA_902806245.1. Lineage (GTDB taxonomy): Bacteria > Actinomycetota > Thermoleophilia > Solirubrobacterales > Thermoleophilaceae > JACCUC01. Next base: position 9,533 of record CADCVU010000069.1, on the reverse strand, counting down.
AGCCGCGGGCGCTCGGTGATCGCCGCGCCCGACCAGAGGTGCACCGCCGGCACGAGGAAGAGGGCGGCCAGCGGGTCGAGCAGCCACACGGCCAGGACGGCGACGCACACCGTGAGGGCGGCGGCCGCGCCGGCGGCGGGCGCCGACGGGCGGGTCAGCCCGTGCAGGCGCCGGACGAGCGCGCGCCGCCCGAGGAACCATCCCAGCGCGCTGACCACGACTAGGCCCACGAGCAGGACGATCGCCCACGTCGTCGGGGGCTCGGCCACGGGCGGGAGGGCGACCCCGAAGCCCGGCACGAGGCCGACGAGGTCGAGCAGGCGCAGGAGCGCGTAGGCGGCGGCGAACGGAAGCGCTCCGCACAGCGTCCACAGGGTCCAGGCCCCGACCCGGCCGCTGCGGCGCCCCGCCCGGGCGAAGCCGTCGGAGACCGTGACGAGCGCGGGCACGAGCAGAGCAAAGGCGACGAGCAGCACGGACCAGCCCGGCACCACCTGCTCAGCGCCGGCGAGGTAGGTGCGCGGCGGCCGACGGGAGGGGAGCCCGCGCTCGTCGAGGGCGGAGACCGTGCGCAGCACGGCCGTGCCCAGGGCGACGAAGCGCTCCTCGTCGAGCGCGTCGAGCGACCGCGCGGGCGCGGGCAGCTCGCCGCCGCCCGAGAAGCGCACGGCCTGAAGGCCGCGCTCGAGCATGACCCCCTGCGCGCCGATCCCAAGCGGGAAGGCGAGGCGCACGAGCTGGGCGGGCACGCTCTCCTGGCCCGGCAGCGACCCGATCTCCTGGCGCACCGCGTCGCCCGCCGTGCGGGTCAGCCGCGGACTCGGGCGCGTGGAGTCGTTCGACCAGGCGACGATCGGCGACTCGAGCGTGGCGCGCGCGCCGAACTGCGAGACGGCGAGGACGGCCTCGACCCGGGCGGGGTCGAGCTCATCGGCCAGCCGGCGGGCGCCGGCCTCGTCGAGCCGTGCTCCCTCGAGCGACACCAGCGTGACCGTGCGCCGCGAGGGTCGGCCCTCGAGAGCCCGCGCCAGCTCGAGCAGCGCGGCGGTGTCGGCCGCCCCGGTGATCGCCCCGCCCGGTCCGACTGCGTCGCGACCGGCCACGACCACGATCTCGCGCTCGGTCGAGGCCGTCCCCGCCCGCCGCCCGATCACGTTCGCGAGCCGTCGGTCGCCGGCGTCGAAGCGGTCGATGCTGCTCTCGAAGCCGCTCCCGGCCAGTGACTCGGCCACGAGGCGCGCCGAGGCCGATCCGGGCGGGCCGGCGCCGCGGCGCTCGGGGCCTGCGCTCGTCTCGGCGATCCCCTCGGCCTCGGCGAGCGCCCGCGGAGCGTCGAAGAGCTCGTCCGCGGCGAGCCCGCGCGGCAGCGCCGAGGGACGGCTCTCGACCGCGAACATCGCGACGAGGACGGCGAGCAGGGCGGGCACGAGGGCGGCGCGGTAGATGCGCGGCTCGATCACCGGGCCAAACCTACCCCTCGGCTGGTCGATCCGCCCAACGCGGTCTGCAAGCGCACCGCCTCCGCCGACCTACAATCCACCGTGAGGTAGATCACATAACGTTTCAGCCCCCCCGCATCCTTCTCGTCGACGACGAGGAATCGGTCCAGAAGCTGCTGACCTATCCCCTGCGCAAGGAGGGCTACGACGTCGTGCCCGCCCGCGACGGCGAGGAGGCGCTAGCGCGCTTCAACGAGGGCTCCTTCGACCTGATCGTGCTCGACGTCATGCTCCCGAAGCGCGACGGGTTCGACGTCTGCCGGCGCCTGCGCGCGCGCAGTCCGGTGCCGATCATCATGCTCACCGCCAAGTCGGAGGAGTTCGACAAGGTCCTCGGCCTCGAGCTCGGCGCCGACGACTACATCACCAAGCCGTTCTCCATGCGCGAGTTCCGCTCGCGGGTCAAGGCGGCGCTGCGGCGCGTCGAGCTCGTCCGCGAGCGCGACGGCGACGGCGACGGGACCGCGGAACCGCTCGATCTCGGAGAGCTCGAGATCGACCTCGGCAAGCGCCAGGTGACCGTTCGAGAGGCGCCCGTGCGCCTGACCTACGTCGAGTTCGAGATCCTCGCCACTCTGGCGCGCAGCCCCGGACGGGTATACAGCCGTACCGCCCTGCTCGAGCGGCTGTGGGGCGACGCGGCCTACCGCGATCCGCGCACCGTTGACGTGCACATCCGTCACCTGCGCGAGAAGCTCGAGCGCGACCCCCGCGACCCGGAGTACATCTTCACCGTGCGCGGCGTCGGCTACCACTTCCGCGACACTTGAGTCGTCTGATGCCGAAGCTCCGTCGCTCGAGCCTGCGCCTGCGCTCGCTCGCCAACAAGCTGGCGCTGCTGTTCTCGGCCATCATCGCCTTTGCCTTCGCGGGCGTCCTGCTCTACGTCGTTCCCCAGCTGCAGTCGAACCTCGAGGAGCAGACGCTGCGCGACCTGCGCCGCGTGGCCCAGGTGACCTCGGAGCCGCTCGACAGGGCCATGGGCAGCGACATCACCGAGGCCCAGCTCAACGAGCTCGTGCGCGCGGTCTCGGACCGCTCGGACGCGCGCGTCATGCTGCTCGGCGTCCAGCGCTCGATCACCGCGCCCGGTCGCCGGCCGGACGCCCCGAGCCTGTACGTGATCTCCGACTCGCGCGTCGAGCCGCGGGCCGAGCGGGGCCGAGCCCTCGCCCAGACCGCGATCGCCCGCGACGACGTCGCCGACGCCATCGCCCTCGAGGGCGGCGATCCGGTCGCTCGGGTGGCGGCGCCGCTGTTCTTCGCCGGGCGCGCGGACTGGGTCGCCGTCTACTCGCGCGACCTCTCGGAGGTCTCCGAGATCGTCGGCCTGATCCGCCGGCGCGTGCTCGTGGCCGCGGCCGTGGCGCTGTTCGTGGCCAGCGCCGCCGGCTACCTCGTGGCCCAGGCCTTTGCCCGCCGCGTGCGGCGCGTCGAGTCGGCCGCCCAGGCGGTGGCCGGCGGTAACTTCGTCGATCCGGTGCCGGTCGACGCGGCCGACGAGGTCGGCGACCTGGCTCGCGCCTTCAACGAGATGCAGGAGCGCCTGGCCCGGCTCGACCGCGCCCGCCGCGAGTTCATCGCCAACGCCTCACACGAGCTGCGGACGCCGATCTTCTCGCTGGGAGGCTTCGCCGAGCTGCTCCAGGACGAGGACCTCGACGCCGAGACCCGCGACGAGTTCCTGGGCCAGATGCGCGAGCAAACCGAGCGGCTGAAGAAGCTCGCCGCCGATCTCCTCGACCTCTCGCGCCTCGACGCCGATGCGCTCGAGCTGCGGCCCGAGGCCGTCGACCTCGGCGAGCTGGCGCGCGACGTAGCGGCCGAGTTCGTGCCGGCGTTGAACCGGGCCGGCGTGGACCTCGAGCTCGAGGTCGCCGACGAGGTCGAGGCCTGCTGCGACCGCCAGCGCATCGGCCAGATCGTCCGCATCCTGCTCGACAACGCGCTGCGACACACCCCGGAGGGCGCGCCCGTCCGCCTCGAGGTCCGCGCCGAGGACGGCACGGCGCGCGTAACGGTGGCCGACGAGGGACCGAAGCTGAGCGGTCAGGGCGTCGACCAGGCCGTGGTCCGCCAGGCCTTCGAGCGCTTCTACACAGGCGATGCGGTCGGTGGCTCCGGCCTCGGTCTGGCCATCGCCCAGGAGCTCGCGGGGCGGATGAACGGCGGCATCCGCATCGACGCGGGTGAGCGGGAGACCGTCTTCACGGTCGAGCTGCCGGCCGCGGGCCAGGCGGGCGAGGCCGGCGAGGAGTCAGCCTCCGAGCCGGTTCTCGAGCCCGTCGGCCGCACGCCCTGAGCGCTCCGGTCGAACCCGACCGCGCGGAGCTGCGCGCGCTGGTCCGCGCGCTCTCGCTCGCCGTCCGCGACGCCGTCGTGCCCCACCTCGGCGCCCACGCGGGCCGCGCTCACGGAGCGAAGACCGCCGCCGGCGGCGACGTGACCTTCGACATCGACGCCCACGCCGAGCGCGCCCTGGCCGAGTTCATCGCCCGCGAGGCGCCCGCCGTCGCCTTCTTCTCGGAGGATCGCGGCCTCGTCCGCGGCGCGCCCTCGGCCGGCGAGCAGGCCTCCGTCGTCCTCGTCGTCGACCCCATCGACGGCACCCGTCCTGCGCTGGCCGGGCTCGAGTCCTGCTGCGTGTCGGTCGCCGCCGCGCCGCTGCACGAGGGGGTGACCATGGGCGAGGTCTGGCTCGGGTGCGTGGTCGAGATCCCCTCGGGGCACGTCTTCATGGCCGAGCGCGGGCACGGCGTGCTCGAGGCGCCGGCGGCCGCGCCCTCGGCGACCGAGACGGTCGAGCGCATGTTCTGGGCCTACGGCTTCCGCGGGCGTCCGGCGCGCGCCACGACCGAGGTCCTGGCCGAGCTCATCGACCGCTCGTCGGTCGGCGGCGGGACCTTCGAGCTCGGCTCGGCCGCCTTCGACATGACCCGCATCCTCACGGGGCAGCTCGACGCCTACGTCGAGCCAGGGCCGCGCCTGGTCGACGAGGTCCCCGGGCTGCGAAAGGAGTTCGAGCGCGTCGGCGGCGGCGCGGTGCTCAACAACTCCCCGTACGACCTGGCCGGCGCGTGGCTGTGCCTGGTCGAGGCGGGCGTCACGGTGACCGACGCCCGCGGGCGCTCACTCGACGAGCGGCCGCTGCTCGGCTCCGGGGCGGACCACCAGATGTCGGTCGTCGCCAGCGCAAGCGAGGGCCTCCACGCCGAGATCCTCGCTGCTCTCGAGCGCGGGGTCGCTCGGGTCGGCGGTCAGGTCGCCTCCGGCGCGATGCGAGCTGCCCTCGATTAGCTGCACCGACCTGCGGGCAGGAGCAGGGGGTGATGCAGGTCGCGGATACCCGCACGGTCTCCCTCGGCCTGCCGCCCGATCCCGAGTTCCTGGTCTTCGCCCGACTCGCCCTAGGTGCGGTCTGCCGGCTCACCTCGCTGCGCCCGGACGAGGTGGTCGACCTCAAGCTCGCGGTCACCGAGGCGGCGGCCGGGGTGCTCGACGAGAGCGAGGAGCCGCGCGCGGTCCCCGACCGGATCGGCTTCTCGTTCGAGCTCGAGCGCGACTGCCTCGTGCTCGAGATCGAGGGCTGGCTGCCCTCGGCGCTCAGCGTGGACGATCGGCGTCTCGGCCGGGCGATCCTCGCGGCCACGGTCGACGGCTGCGAGATCCGCGGCCACGTCGTCCGCCTCGAGAAGCGTCTGGACCCGGACGAGCGCGAGTACACGCTCACGTAAGTACGCGGTTTCGCCGGCGTCTGAGAGCCCCCGATTCCGCGACCGAGCCTCCGGTCGTGTGTACTAGGCTGGCCGCCGGTCCGTCCGGCGCCCTCGCGTTGCGCGCCGCCTGCCTTCCGTCCCCGATCGCGGCCTTCCAGCCCGCCCAGAGGAGCCCCTCTTGCTTCAGCCAATTGGCGTAGGCCACAAGTCGCTCTCCGACTACACGCACCTGGTCGGCCGGCCGCTGGTCGAGGAGATCCGTACCCTCGCCGAGGGCCTCCAGGGCCTGAAGGTCCTCCACCTCTCGGCCACCGCCTTCGGGGGCGGGGTCTCCGAGCTCCTCTACTCGGTCGTGCCGCTCATGCGCGACGTCGGCATCGAGGCCGAGTGGCAGGTGATCATCGGCCGCGAGGAGTTCTTCAACGCGACCAAGCTCATGCACAACGCCCTCCAGGGCAACCCGCTCGACCTCTCGCCGCACGACTGGCGCGTGTGGGAGGAGTACAACGAGATGAACGCCGGGTTCCTCTCCGAGGGCTGGGACGTGATCATCGTTCACGATCCCCAGCCCGCGGCCATGCGTCAGCACTTCCCCGACAAGGCGCGCAACTGGGTCTGGCGCTGCCACATCGATCTCTCGACGCCGCACCCCCCGACCGTCGACCGCCTCGTGCCCTACGTCGTCGACTACGACGCATCGGTGTTTCACCTTCAGGACTACGTGCCCGCGGGCCTCGACGGACACGCCGAGCGCGTGAACATCGTACCGCCGGCCATCGATCCGCTCTCGCCGAAGAACATGGCCCTCTCGGCCGAGGACGCCGCCTTCGTGTGCGACCAGTTCGGCATCGACGTCGACCGCCCGCTCATGTGCCAGGTCTCCCGCTTCGACCCCTGGAAGGACCCGATCGGGGTGATCGACGCCTACCGGCTGGTCAGCGCGGAGATGCCCGAGGTCCAGCTCGCGCTCGTCGGGTCGATGGCCACCGACGATCCCGAGGGGTGGCAGTTCTTCAACTCGACCATGGAGCATGCCCAGGGCGACGTCGACATCAAGATCCTCAACAACCTCAACAACGTCGGGGCGATCGAGGTCAACGCCTTTCAGTCGCAGGCCGACGTGCTGATCCAGAAGTCGACGCGCGAGGGCTTCGGCCTGACCGTGTCCGAGGCGCTGTGGAAGGCGCGGCCGTTCATCGGCGGCGACGTCGGCGGGATCCCACTCCAGATCCAGGACGGCACGTCCGGGTACCTCGTCTCGAGCCCCGAGCAGTGCGCCGAGCGCACGCTGCAGGTCCTGCGCGACCCCGGACTCGGCAAGTGGCTGGGCCGGGCCGGCAAGGAGTACGTGCGCACGCACTTCCTCACGCCGCGGCTGCTGCGCGACTGGCTGGGCATCTTCCGCGATCTCGGATGACGGTCGGGCGATGGCAGCGGTGAGCGACCAACCCCAGATCGTCCTCGTCTCCAACCGCGGCCCGGCCGCCTTCGAGCGCGACGAGGACACGGGCGAGCTCATCGCTCACCGCGGCGGCGGCGGCCTCGTCACCGCGCTGACCGGCCTGGTCCATCACCGCGACGCGCTGTGGATCGCCTCGGCCATGACCGACGCCGACGTCGAGGCCTCCAGGCTCCACGACGGCTCGTTCGACGTCGACGTCGACGACACGACATACCGCATCCGCCTGGTCGAGTCGAGCACCGAGGCCTACGACGGCTTCTACAACGTGGTCGCGAACCCGCTGCTGTGGTTCATCCAGCACTACCTGTGGGACCTCTCGAACGCTCCCGACATCCGCTCGTCCGAGACCGACGCCTTCGAGCGCGGCTACCGCGTCGTCAACGAGGACATCGCCCGGGCGGTGATCGCCGAGATCGACCGCGGCGAGCAGGCCGTCGTGATGCTCCACGACTATCACCTCTACCTCGCCCCTCGAGCGATTCGCCGGGCCCGCCCGGACGCGTTCCTGCACCACTTCGTCCACATCCCCTGGACCCAGCCCGACGCCTGGCGCGTGCTGCCCACGGACCTCCGCGAGGAGGTCTACGAAGGCATCCTCTCCAACGACATCGTGGGCTTCCACACCAAGGCCTACCGGCGCAACTTCCTCATGTGCTGCCAGGAGCTGCTCGGCCTGCCCGTGGACTTCGAGGCCGGCACCGTCGAGTTCGAGGGCCGCCAGGTGTGGGCCCGGGCCTACCCGCTGCCTATCTCCGCCGAGGCCTTCGCTCGCAACGCCGAGAGCGACGAGGTCCACGCCTTCGAGGAGGAGGTCCTGCGTCGCCGGCGCGAGCACCTGATCCTGCGCGTCGACCGCGCCGACCTCTCGAAGAACGTCCTGCGTGGCTTCACCGCCTTCGATCTCTTCCTGTCCCAGCACCCCGAGTTCCGCGAGCGGGTGACCTTCATCGCCCACCTCGTCCCCTCGCGGCAGGACGTTCCCGAGTACGTCGAGTACCTCGAGAAGATCGAGGCGCTGGTGGCCGTGGTCAACCACCGCCACGGGACGACCGACTGGATGCCGATCGACCTCAAGCTCCGCGAGAGCCTGCCCGAGGCGGTGGCGACGTACAAGCACTACGACCTGCTCATGGTCAACGCCATGTTCGACGGCATGAACCTCGTGGCCAAGGAGGGTCCGCTGGTCAACGAGCGCGCCGGGGTGAGCCTGCTCTCGGAGAACACCGGCGCTCACGAGGAGCTGGGCGAGTACGCCCTGTCGGTGAACCCCTTCGACGTACAGGAGCAGGCCGATGCCATCCACCGTGCGCTCACCATGTCGCGCGAGGAGCGCGAGTGGCGCGCGGAGGGGCTGAAGCGGCTCGTGACCGCGCGCGACCCAGGCGACTGGGTCGACGACCAGCTGCGCGACGTCGAGGCGAAGCGCGACGGCGTCGAGCCTCCGGCCGAGGCCGTCTAGCGCTCGTTTTCGGTGCGCGGCGACGCGACGCGACGCGACGGCGTGTCCCCTCTATGGGGCCCGGCGGCCACCGGAGCAGGCGACCCGTCCTGACGTTCCCTCGCCGCCGGTCGATCCGACCGTACGGCGCGTGCCGGCTGACCGCCGGGCCTTACACGCATAAGCGGCGAGGACCGAGATCTCTCCCCCGGGGCGGCGACGGGCCACTGCTACGGTGGTGCGGCCCATGGCCCTGTACGACCTGATGCTCATCCTCGACGCCGAGGCACCCGAGGAGCGCCGCACCGAGATCCTCGACGGCACTCGTCAGGCGATCGAGGCCGACGGCGCGCTCGTCGAATCGCAGGACTGGGGCGCCCGCCATCTCGCCTTTGAGATCGATGGACGCGACGACGGGGCCTACCACCTGTTCCAGCTCGAGGCGGCCCCGCCTCTGCTCGACCGCCTCGGCCGCACCCTCAGGATCACCGACGAGGTCCTGCGCTTTCGCTTCATCCGTCTCAAGCCGGGGCAGCCGACCCCGCCGCCGCCTCGGCCCGACGGGCGGCGCGGCGAGGACGAGCGAGGCGAGGTGCCGTCGCCGGTGGCCGCCCGCGCGGCGGCCGACGCGGCCCCGCGCCGCTGAGCGAGACGGGCTGACCGCCGCTCCCCGTTCTCAGTCGCCTGCGAACCGGTCCACGCTTTCGAGGCGGGCGACGACACAGTCCGAAGTGCAACGAGAGCGTGAAAGCTCTCCGACTTTGCCGGAACTTCAGCTCGGGGCGCCTCTTTTCCGGGTGACCACGGCGATACAGTCGGCTCGACTCCCCGCGACCCTCCGCCCGAGATAGACAAGGAGCACCAATGGCAGCCACCAATATCAACCGCGTCGTGCTGACCGGCAACCTCACGCGCGACCCCGAGCTGCGTACGACGGGCGGCGGTACGCCGGTCTGCAGCCTTCGCCTCGCGTGCAACACGCGCCGCCGCGACGCTTCGGGCGAGTGGATCGACAAGCCCAACTACTTCGACGTCACCGTGTGGGGAGCGCAGGGCGAGAACTGCGCCACCTACCTCCAGAAGGGCCGCCCGGTCGCCCTCGACGGACGGCTCGAGTGGAGGGAGTGGCAGGACAACCAGGGCAACAAGCGCCAGGCGGTCGATATCATCGCCGACTCGGTGCAGTTCCTCGGCTCGCGTGACGGGGCCGAGAACGGCGGCGGCGGGCGCTTCTCGGCGCAGAGCGACGTCCCGGCCGACACCGGCGACTTCGAGCCGGCCGCGGTCGGATCCGGCGGCTCCGACGACGACATTCCGTTCTGATCACTAGGTAGGGAGCTTCAAGCGTGGCAAGGCAGCGTGGCCGACAGCCGGCGGGTAACAGCCGCAAGCGGGACAACAAGCGAGGGCCGGGAGGC
>CADCVU010000068.1 GCA_902806245.1 uncultured Solirubrobacterales bacterium | reverse complement strand
GCGAAACCAGAGGTGGTAGAGGAAGTCGGCGAGCGTGCGATCGACGAGGCGCTCGACGCGCTCTGAGCGTCCCCAGTCGGTGATCCGGCGCTCGGGCTCGAGGCCCGGAAGGTGGTGACGAAGGTCCTCGAGCGCGAGGGACCCGGCGCCCGGGACGGCGTCGGCGTCGCCCGCCTCGGGCGCGACGCCGCTCGATCCGAGCGCGTCGGGGTGGTTGTCGGCGGCGGTCGCCCGACGCCGCGGACGACCCCTCCCCCGGCCCGCGCGGGCGAGGCGTTCGAGCGTCGTGTGCTCTCCCCTGGCCACCGCTCGATTGTGTCACGCGCGCGGTGGGGACCGGCGCCCGCGCGAGAGCGCTCGAGGTCCGGTACGGTGGCCGCTGAGATGTCCGTGCTCAGCCCGAAGAACGGCCTCCGGCGTGCCCGGCGAGCGGCCTCGGGCGTCTATCCCTCGAACGCCCGCCCGGCGGCCCCCTGGGAGGCCCACCGCGCGGCCGACGACTACGGAGTGCCGGGCTCCCCGGACTGGCGCGACACGCACTGGCCCGCGCTGGTGCGCACGATCGAGGTCGAGGGCTGCGAGATCACCCACGTCGACCTCGGGGAGGGCGACGGCCCGCCGATCGTCTTCGTCCACGGGCTCGGAGGCAACTGGCAGAACTGGCTCGAGTGCCTGCCGCGCGCGGCGCGCGAGCGACGCGCGATCGCCGTCGACCTGCCCGGCTTCGGCAACTCGCCGATGCCGCGGGAGAACATCTCGATCTCCTTCTACGCGCGCATCCTCGACCGCCTGCTCGAGACGCTCGAGATCGACGCGGCCGTCGTGGTGGGCAACTCCATGGGAGGCTTCGTCGGGGCCGAGCTGGCCATCAACTATCCGGCGCGCGTCGAGCGGCTGGTGCTCGGGTCTGCGGCCGGGATCTCGAGCACTACCCGCGCCCGGCGGCCGACGATGACGATGTTCCGGGTGTCGGGGGTCATCAGCTCGGCCGCGCTCGCCCGCAGCCGCACCGTGGTGGCGCGGCCGCGCCTGCGCCACGTCGTCCTCTCACCGGTGATGCGCCATCCCTCGCGCCTGCGCCACGACGTCCTGCTGGAGATCATGCCGGGGTCGAACGCTCCGGGGTTCATGCCGGCCCTCGACGCCCTGCTCGACTACGACTTCACCGATCGCCTGGGCGAGATCCGCTGCCCGACGCTGCTCATGTGGGGGCGCGAGGACATGATCGTTCCGGTGGGAGACGCCGACGAGTACGAGCGCCGGATCGAGGGCTCGCGCAAGGTCGTCTTCGACGAGACCGGCCACGTTCCGATGCTCGAGCGACCGCAGTCGTTCAACGACTGCCTGATGGAGTTCGTGAACGAGGCGGCTGGTGGCGTTTCCGTGGATGCGAGCGCGCGCTCGCCCGAGGTCGCCTCGGCCTGAGCCGCGCCGCGTTCAGGCCGTGAGCGCGCCCTCCGAGGCCGAGCCGACCTGACGCGCGTACTTGGCCAGCACGCCGGTGCGGTAGGCCGGCGGAGGTGGCTGGTAGGCGGCGATCCGCTCGCGGATCTGGTCGTCGGGGAGCTCGAGGTTGAGCTCGCGGGCAGCCACGTCGAAGACGATGGTGTCGCCGTCGTGGACGGCGGCGATCGGTCCGCCGCGCGGGGCCTCCGGTGCGACGTGTCCGGCCATGAAGCCGTGGGTGGCCCCCGAGAAGCGGCCGTCGGTCAGCAGCGCGACCGAGTCGCCGAGGCCCTCGCCGACCAGCGCGGCGGTGACCTGGAGCATCTCGCGCATGCCCGGTCCCCCCGCCGGGCCCTCGTTGCGGATGACCACGACGTCGCCCGGCTCGATCGAGCGGGCCTTGACCGCGGCGAAGGCCTCCTCCTCGGACTCGAACACGCGCGCCGGTCCACGGTGCTCGTGGCGGTCGTGACCCGAGAGCTTGACCACGCAGCCCTCGGGGGCGAGGTTGCCGCGCAGGATGGCGAAGCCGCCGTTCGGCTTGAGCGGATCGTCGAGGGCGTGGATGACCGGCTGGCCCTCGGTCTCGCGGGCGCGGTCGGCCATCTCGCCGATCGTGTGACCGGTCACCGTCGGGGCGTCGGTGTGCAGGAGGTGCGCCTCTCGCAGGCGCTTGACCACCAGCGGCACGCCGCCGGCGTGATAGAGGTCGGTGGCGACGTAGCGCCCGCCGGGCTTCAGGTCGGCCAGCAGCGGCGTGCTCCAGGCGATCCGGTCGAAGTCGTCGATGGTCAGCTCGACGCCGGCCTCGCGGGCCACGGCGAGCAGGTGCAGGACGACGTTGGTGGATCCTCCGCTCATCGCCGCGCCGGCGATCGCGTTCTCCAGCGAGGCCCTGGTGATGAGCGTGCTCGGGCGCAGGTCGCGCTCGAGGAGATCGAGAGCGAGGCGGCCGCAGTCCTCGGCCACCGCCCCCTTCTTGCCGTCCTCGGCCGGGACCATCGAGCTGCCCATGGGCGAGATCCCGAGGACCTCGAAGGCCATCCCCATGGTGTTCGCTGTGTACTGGCCGCCGCACGCACCCGCGCCCGGTGAGGCGTGATTCTCGAGGTCGGTCAGCTCCTCCTCGGACATGTTGCCGGCGGCGTGGGCGCCGACTCCCTCGAAGACGTCCTGGATGGTCACGTCTCGGCCCTTGAAGCGCCCGGGCGCGATCGTTCCCCCGTAGAGCATCACGCTCGGGAGGTCGATGCGAGCGAGGCCCATCACGCAGCCCGGGATCGTCTTGTCGCAGCCCGAGAGCGCGACCATGGCGTCGAACCCGTTGCCGCGCGCGACGAGCTCGATCGAGTCGGCGATCACCTCGCGGCTGACGAGCGAGGTCTTCATGCCCTCGGTCCCCATGGTGATGCCGTCGGAGATGGCGACCGTGTTGAACTCCATCGGCGTGCCGCCGGCCGCGCGGACGCCGTCCTTGACGCGCTCCGCGAGGCGGCGCAGGTGGAAGTTGCACGGCATGGTCTCAGTCCAGGTGTTGGCGATCCCGACGATCGGCCGCGCGAGCGCGTCGTCGTCGTAGCCGATGCCCTTGAGGTAGGCGCGGGCGGCGGCGCGCTCGGGGCCGTCGAGCAGGGCGCGGCTCGGGCGCACGGCCCGGTCCGCGCCGTCCGTGGCGCTCACCGCGTGGAGGCGTCCGCGGAGATGGTTGGTTCCGCGGCCGAGTACGTCCGGGGGCGCGCCAGAGCGAGCTGGCCGCGGCCGCAGGCACGGGGGCTCCGCCCCCTCGGCGGCCAAGGCCGCCTCTCCCTCGATCCTGGTTGCATCGGCGAGGACGAGGACAAAGGTCCCGCGAAGCTATGGCGCGTCATCTGGACGTGCTTGATCGTGGAATCAACCATCGGAGGGGCGGCGGCGCTCCCATTCGCCGAGGCGCCAGAGATCGCGCCGCACCCGGCCGGGATCGAGCTGGCGGCCGGGAAGATGCATGTTGGCGTCGCGCAGCAGGCGCGCCTCGTCGCCGGTGAGCGCCATCCACTTGGCCAGGACGTCGTCGGAGTCGGGCAGTCGCGCCCCGGTGACGGCATCGCTCAGGTCCGGGAACTCGACGCAGTACTCCGACAGGAGCCGGTGGGTTCCCGGCTCGTAGGCCAGCACCGGCTTGTGCGGATAGAGAAGATAGGCGTAGGCGGCCGGCTTGGCGGCGCCCTTGGCACTCGACGGGGCCTCCTCGGCGGCGCGGCGAAAACGGCGAGCGCCGTGGCCACGACCCGAGGGCGCGCGGGCCTCTTCGGTGGAGGCGCGGCCGGGATCCTCCTCGGTCGATCGCTCGGAGAGGGCCTCGGCCGCGCCGGACTCGCGCGGCTCGGCCGGCGGCACGGTCGGACGACCGAAGATCCGGATGAAGCCGAGGTCGCGGTACATCGCCCACTCCTCGTCGTTCACGCACGAGCGCAGGAGCTCGCGCGCCCGCTGCTCCGCGCGCCGCTCGCGACCGGGGTCGGTGAGCGCGACTCGCTCCTGCGGCAGGCGCGCGCGGCGGTCCGGAAGACCGCGGCGTGAGCGCACCGACTCGACCGCGGCGGGCACCACGAGCGCGCCGGCGAGAAGGACGAGAGCCAGCAGGACGAGCAGCATCTAGCGGGCCGGCGGCTGCGAGCCGGCGGCGGCTCGGCGGTGAGAAACCGACGGCTGCGCAGCAGCCCTGAAGAGAGGACGGAGAGCCACCTGCGCGGTCGGTCAGCCGCCCGCGGCGCGGGGGAAGAAGATCACGCGCGCGGCCTCGGGCGGGATCTGCCCGTAGTCCTGCACCATGCGGGCGTCGCGACGGCCGGTCGCGGGATCCTCGATCGGCACGGCCGCCCACATCCCGTCGTCGAGCTCGCGCCGGAAGGCCTCGACGAGCCGCTCCTCGTCCTCACGCAGCCGCGGATCGCCCTCCGTGAGGAGGATCTCGCCGTGACCGGGCTTCATGCGCAGGAACTTGATGGCGTCTCCGTCGTGACCGTTGGACCTGTGAGGGGGAGGTGATTATGCCAGAGAGGGTCTCCTGTCAATCCGCCACGACGAGCGCGCCTTTGCGAACCCCGACGCCGAGCGCATTCGCCGGACCGGCGCCCCGACCGACGGCCCTCAGCCCGTCCCGGACGGCAGCCCCCGCGACCGCCCTGGCGGCGCGCGCGGCCTCCAGCGGACCGAGCCCCAGCGCGAGCTGTGCGGCGAGGGCCGAGGAGTGGGTACACCCCGACCCGTGCGAGGCCCCGTCGGCGTGGCGCTGGCCGCTCAGGGACTCGAGGCGCTCGCCGTCGAAGAACACGTCGGTCGCCTCTGCCGCGTGCCCGCCCGTGACCACCACGGTGGCTGGTCCGAGCGCATGGACGGCGCGCGCCAGGGACGCGAGCTCGGACGACACCGCGTCCTCGGGCCGCACCGATACCGCCGCGAGCACGCCGGCCTCCATCACGTTGGGCGTGAGCACCGTCGCGCGCGGCAGGAGCAGCCGTCGCAGCGCCGTAAGCGCGTCGGCGTCGAGCAGGGCGGCGCCGCTCTCGGAGATCATCACCGGATCGAGCACGATCGGCGCGCCACCGACAAGATCCAGGGCGCGGTCGACCAACTCGATGGTCTCGGCGGTCCCGAGCATGCCTATCTTCACCGCATCGACGCCGATGTCCTCGGCCACGGCGGAGACCTGGGCCAGGATCGTCTCCGCCGGGACGGCGTGGACCGCGCTCACCCCGAGGGTGTTCTGAGCGGTGATCGCGGTGACGGCCGTCATGCCGTGCACACCGCAACGCGCGAAGGCCTTCAGATCGGCCTGGATGCCGGCGCCTCCGCCGGAGTCCGAGCCGGCGATCGAGAGTACGCAAGAGGGTCGATGATCGACGGCGGTCAAGGTGGGGCCTCGCTGGAGACGGGAGCCTCGAGGATAGGCACGCCGACGCCCGGGGCGCCCAGGGTGCGGACGTAGCTCGCGAGCCCGTCGCGGGCCACCAGCCCCATGAGCTCGAGTCGTCCCAGCGCCGCCCGAGCGCGACCGGGTTCGAGACCCGTCTCGCGCCCGATGGCCTCGACGCCCTCGCCTCCCTCGACGAGGTCGAGCACACGGCGCAGCGAGGGATCGAGCGGTGGCTCGAGTCGCGCCTTGGTGGACCTCGGCCCGAGTGACGACCCCGCCGACTCGCGCTCGCTGCGCTCCGGGCGATGCGACGCCTCCGGGGGGAGCGGCTTGCCCACACTGCGCGCGGCCTCGGTGTGGTCGAAGCGCAGCGAGGATCCGACCCCGAGCAGCTCGTCGAGAGCATCCTGAGGCGACCGGATCACGGCCGCTCCCTCGCGCGAGAGGCGGTTGCTCCCAGCGGCCAGCCTCGCGGTCACCTGTCCCGGCACCGCCCCGACCTCCCGGCCGAGCTGGACGGCGAACTCGGCCGTGATCAGGGTTCCCGAGCCCTCCGCGGCCTCGACGACCACGGTCAACCGCGCCGGGGCCGCCATGATCCGGTTGCGCGCGGGAAAGCTCCAGCGCAGCGGCCGGTGGCCGGGCGGGGGCTCGGAGAGCAGGACGCCTTCGTCGAGGATCTGGCCGTGCAGAGCTCGATTGGTCTTCGGGTAGGGAACGTCGACCCCTCCGGCGAGCACGCCCACCGGCCGTCCCCCGCCGGCGAGCGCTCCGGGATGAGCGGCGGCGTCGACCCCGAGGGCGAGTCCGCTGACCACCGTCACCCCGGCGGCCGCGAGGCCGCGGCCGAGGTCCTGTGCCACCTCTATCGCGTACCGAGAAGCGGTGCGGGTCCCGACCACGGTGGCCACCGGCCCGCGAGTCAGCTCGCGCAGGCGGTGCACGCCACCGGTGAGATAGACGACCGGAGGGACGTCGGCGAGAGCGAGGAGAGCAACGGGGTACGCTCCACCGTGCGGACAGACTGCCTCGACCTCGACCGTCTCGAGAGAGCTTCGCGCCCTCGCCGCGTCGAAGTCGGCCGCAAAGCGACGCGCCTCGACGCCGTGGCTTCCGGCTACGGCGGCGATCAGCTCGTCCTCTTCGAGCGCAAGCACGCTTCCGAGGCGCCGGTCGAGGCCGCCGAGGACCGCGCTGAGCCGGGGTCCGAGAAAGGCGATGACGGCGCTCTTGCGCAGGCAGGCGTCGCACGCGCGCGGAATCACGCCGCGACCGCCTGCGCGCCCAGCCGAAAACCGAGCGCTTCGTCGACGTCGTCGGCCTCGATCCGCTCGCGGCCGGCCAGGTCGGCGACCGTGCGGGCGAGACGCAGAACGCGGTCGTGACCTCGGCCGGTGAGGATGCCGTAAGCGTGTCCTTCGAGGAGCCGCGTACGCGCGCGTCCCTCGACGGCGGCATGCCGGCGCGTCAGGCGCGGGGCCATCTCCGCGTTGGTAAACGCACCGGTGCCGGTCAGGCGCAGGTTCTGGCGCTCGCGCGCCGCGACCACCCGGCGGCGAACGATCGCGGTGCTCTCCCCTCGATCCCCGTCGCCGATGAGCTCTTGCGCGCCGGCCGCCTCGAGCTCACAGACGAGATCGATCCGGTCGAGCAGCGGAGCGCTGAGCCGCCGGGCGTAGCGTGCGCGGTCGACGTCGCTGCAACTGCATTCGGCGGCCGGTCGAGCGCACGGGCACCGGTTACAGGCGCCCACTAGGACGGCGGCGGCCGGGAAACTGATCGCGCGCTGCCCCCGTGTCACCTCGACCCGCCTCGACTCGAGCGGCTGGCGCAGCGCTTCGAGGGAGGCCCGCGAGAACTCGGCCAGCTCGTCGAGGAAGAGCACGCCCCGATGAGCGAGCGTGATCTCCCCCGGCCGCGGCGTCGCGCCTCCGCCGACCAGACCCGAGGTCGAGATGGTTTGGTGTGGAGCGCGGAACGGCCGTCGGCGGACGAGCCCACCGTCGCTGAGGCCGGCGACGCTGTGCACGCGCGTGATCTCGACCGCCTCCTTGAACCCGGGATCGGGCAGTAGGCCGGGCAGGCGCCGCGCGAGCATGGTCTTCCCCGCCCCCGGCGGGCCGACCATGAGGAGGTTGTGCCCTCCGGCGGCGGCGAGCTCGAGCGCCCGCTTGGCGTCCGCCTGACCGCGAACGTCGCTGAGATCGCACTCGACGGGCGCCTCGACGGCCCGTTGTGCGGGTGGCGGCGCCTCCGGGCGCCAATCGCCGCGGAGCATGGCCACCAGGTGAGCCAGATCGGGTACTCCGAGCACCTCGACGTCCTCGACGAGCCCGGCCTCGGCAGCGTTCTCGACCGGCACGATCAGGCTCCGAAAGCCGGCGTTCCTTGCCCCGAAGGCCATCGCCAGCGCTCCTCGGACCGGACGCAGCGTGCCGCCGAGCGAGAGCTCTCCGCAGAGTGCAGTGCGCGCGAGAGCCTCGCGTGGCACCTGTCCGCTGGCCGCGAGCACGGCGGCGGCCAGGGCAAGGTCGAAGCTCGGCCCCGCCTTGCGCAGGTCGGCGGGCGCGAGATTGGCGGTGAGCCGCTGGAGCGGGAACTCGAGCTCCGAGTTGAGCAGGGCAGCCCGGACCCGCTCGCGCGCTTCGCGCACGGCCGCATCGGGGAGGCCGACGACGGTGAACACCGGCAGGCCCCGGCGCACGTCGGCCTCGACCACGACCTCGTGGCTCTCGAGGCCCTCGATGGCGAAGGTGGCGACGTTGGCCAGCACGCTCGGCACCCTAGGTCGCGGAGCGTGACCGGTGGGTTGCCTTTGTAAGGCTTTTGCCGAAGACAGCGTTACGGCGCCGGTAACGGCGTAGCGACCGACGGCGCGCAAACGTTGTCGGTACCGATCGGGTGCAGAGTCGTCACCCACCTTCACCCACCCGTCCACCGGGGCCACGTACGGTCGCTGCATGTCGCCCGACCCCCGCAGAACCCGTGGCGCGCTCGGTGAACGCCTGGCCGAGACTCATCTCTGCGCCGCCGGCTACCGCGTCATGGAGCGCAACTTCCGTACCCGCTACGGGGAGCTCGACCTCGTGGCCGCCAGTTCACGCGCGCTCGTCTTCTGCGAGGTGAAGACCCGCGTGGAGGGATCGCTCAACGGACCGGCGAGCCCGCTCGAGGCGATCGGGCGTGACAAGCGCCGGCGGCTTCGCCTGATGGCCGCCCAGTGGCTCGCAAGCCGGGCAGACGATGACCGTCCCACCCCGGCTCTGCTCCGCTTCGACGCGATCGGGATAACGCTCACCACGACCGGCGGCCTGGCTCGCCTCGAGCACGTGGAGGACGCGTTCTGACCGTGGTCGACCAGAGAACGGCTATCTCGAGGTCCTCATCCCATACGGCGATAGCGCCGCACGCACAGGGGGACGAAGATCAGCAGGATCGCCAGCACCCAGGCCATGGACTGCAACAGCGGCTCGGCCACCTCGCCGCCGATGGAAAGCGCCCGTGCCGCATCGACGCTGACCGTCACCGGGCTTACGCTCGCGAACTGCTCGAGGCCGGCCGGCATGGTCGATACCGGCACGAAGACCGAGCTCGCAAAGACCAACGGGAAGATGGCCACGAACCCCGCGGACTGAGCGGCCTCCGCGCCTCGCACTCTCAGCCCCACGTAGGTGAAGATCCAGCTGAGGGCGAAGCCAAAGGCCAGCACGACGCAGATCGCCGCGGCGGCATCGAGCACCCCGGTGCGGAAGCGAAAGCCGATGATGTAGCCCACCGCGGTCATCAGCAGGGTGACGAAGACGTTGCGCAGGAGGTCGGCGGCGGTGCGCCCGATGAGCACCGCGGGACGGGCGATGGGCATGGCCCGGAAGCGGTCTATCACCCCGCGGTCGAGGTCCTCGGCGAGCCCGACCGCGGTCTGCGTCGAGCGGAAGGCGGCGGCCTGGATGAAGATCCCGGGGAGCAGGAAGTCGACGTACTCGACTCCCGGCGGCAGCGAGCTGCCGATCGCTCCGCCGAACACGAACGCAAACAGCAGCACGAACATGATCGGCTGAATAGTCGAGAAGATCAGGAGCTGCGGCTGGCGGACGAAGTGGCGCAGGTTGCGACCCGTGACGATCAGGCAGTCCTCGACCGCCTTCACGAACCGGCGCGCCAAGGAGGCGGGGGGCGCGACCACGCCGGCCTGAGTGCTCATCGACCGGCTTCCGCGGGCTCGCGCTCGGGCGCTTCTCCACCGTCGCCCGCAGCCGATCGCCCGGCGTCGGATGTGTCGGCGGCCTCCGCACCGTCTGCGGTCGCCGACCCGGTGAGCTCGAGGAAGACGTCGTCGAGGCTGGGGCGGCGCAAACTCAGGTCGCGAACCGCTATGCCCGCCGAGTCGAGGGCGCGGGCGGCGGCGGCGACCATGCCGACCCCGTCGTCGCCGCTCGTGGCGAGCACTATCTGGCCCGGCTGCTCGGCCTCCTGGTGCTCCTCGCAGGACAGCCCGCGCAGCGCCTCGCGCGCCCGTCCCAGCTCGTCCGGCTCCTCGAGACGGACCTCGACCATCGAGGCGCCGACCCGGTCCTTGAGCTCGTCGCCCGTGCCCTCCGCGATCACCCGGCCGTGATCGATCACGGCGATGCGATCGGCGAGCTGATCGGCCTCCTCGAGGTACTGCGTCGTCAGCAGCAGCGTCATGCCCTCGCCCACCAGCTCTCGGACCACCGACCAGATCTCGTTGCGGCTGCGCGGATCGAGACCGGTCGTCGGCTCGTCCAGGAAGAGGATGCGCGGGCGGGTGATCAGGCTCGAGGCCAGATCGAGGCGCCGGCGCATGCCGCCGGAGTACGTCTTGACCTGCCGGTCGGCCGCCGTGGCGAGGTCGAAGCGCTCGAGCAGCTCGTCGGCCCGCACCGCCGCTCCGCGCCGGGAGAGGCGGAAGAGGCGCCCGAACATGCGGAGGTTCTCGCGGCCCGACAGCAGCTCGTCCACAGCGGCGAACTGGCCCGTGAGGCCAATCAGCTCGCGCACCGCCCCGGCGTCGCGGATCACGTCGAGGCCGAAGACCTCGGCGCGTCCCTCGTCGGGACGCAGCAGGGTGGCGAGCACCCTGACCAGGGTGGTCTTGCCGGCGCCGTTCGGCCCGAGCAGGCCGACTACCGAGCCTTCCGCCACCTCGAGGTCGACCCCGCTGAGGGCTTCGGTGGTGCCG
Organism: uncultured Solirubrobacterales bacterium; assembly: GCA_902806245.1. GTDB lineage: Bacteria > Actinomycetota > Thermoleophilia > Solirubrobacterales > Thermoleophilaceae > JACCUC01. The sequence goes on along the minus strand of CADCVU010000068.1, from coordinate 10,337 downwards.
AAGCGCTTGACGATGCCCTGGACCCGCGCCGCGGTACTCGTGGTCTCGGCCATAGACCCAGAGCGTCGCAGACGCGCGTCCGCGCCCCGGGCCGCGGCTCGAGCTATCCGCCGAGCGCCAGCTGCTGGTAGGCGATCGAGGCGAACGACCGACGGTGCAGCGCGGAGATGCCGTGGACGGCGATCGCGGCACGGTGCTCCGGCGTCGAATAGCCGACGTTGGTGGCGAAGTCCCAGCGCGGGTCTTCCCGCGCGATACGGCGCATGTGGCGGTCGCGGGTGACCTTCGCGAGCACGGAGGCGGCGGCGATCGCCGCGCTGCGACCGTCGCCCCCGATCACCGGTCGCTGCTCGTGCTCGAGCTTCGGTAGGGAGAAGCCGTCCACGAGGCAGATCGCCTCGTCACAGGCGACGCGGGCGAGGGCCGCGCGCAGCGCGTCGAGGTTGTTCACGTGCAGACCGCTGCTGTCGATCGTGCGCACGCAGCGCGAGACGACGGCAACCCGTGCTGCGGCCTGCATGACGAGCGGGTACAGGCGCTCCCGCGAGGCCTCGGTGTGCTGCTTCGAGTCGTTGAGAGACGACAGCGCTCGGCGGTCGGCGAGGCTCAGGCGCTCCAGGTCGAAGAGCACGGCCGCTGCCACCAGGGGGCCGGCCAGACAGCCGCGCCCGGCCTCGTCCGCGCCGGCGACGAACCGCCGCCCAAAGGAGCGGTCGAAGGCGAAGAGCCGGCGTCCGGAGTGCGACGGCCGCCGGCGCGCGCGCCGCTTGAGCGACGGGGAGGCGCTCAAGTCACGCCCCCGCAGCGCGCCCGGTCAGGCTCGGCTCAGAGCGGGCCGATCCGCGGAATCGGCCAGTAGGTGAGGAACGCGCGGCCGATGACCCACTCCTCGGGCACGGGGCCCCACTCTCGGCTGTCGGCACTCGCTCCACGGTTGTCGCCCATCATAAAAAAGTGCCCGGGCGGAACGGTGATCTCCACCGGCAGGTCGCAGATCGGACAGTCGTCGTCGGGCCGGACGAAGGGCTCCCTCTGGGGCCGCCCGTTGACGATCGCCTGCCCGTCGACGACCCTCACCCGGTCACCGGGTCCGGCCACCACCCGCTTGATGAAGTTGGTCTCCGAACGACGGCTGGTCGGCTCGGGGCACGAGCGGTCGGCCGGGTTGCCGAGATCTCCGCAGACGCCCTCCTCGGCCCCGGTCGGCGGGTTGAAGACCACGATATCGCCGCGGTCGGGGTCGGAGAAGCGCGGAGTGACCCGGTCGACGAGCACGCGCTGGCCGACCGCGAGGGTCGGGACCATCGACTCGCTGGGGATGCGGAAGGGCTTGACCACGAAGGCCTGGATGCCGAGAGCGAGCAGGATCGCCACCACGACGATCGAGATCGTCTCGACCAGCGGGTTCTTCGTGCGCGGGCTCTTCCGGGCTACCGCCATCGAGCGGCTCCTCGTTCGGGCCTCAGGCTCCGCGGGCGCGGATGGCGCTCGCGAGTCCGGCGGACCTCACGAGCCGGCTTCCTGCCCGGCTCCGGACGGGGTCGCCGCCTCGGGCTCGACGGGGGGCTCCCCGGCGTTGCCATCGGCCGCCGGCGCGCCGCGCCTCGACGCAGCGCCCGTACCGGGTCCTCGATAGTCCTGGCGCTCGCGCACCCGCGCACGGCGCCCGACGCGCCCGCGGAGGTAGTAGAGCTTGGCTCGCCGCACCTGGCCGCGGGCCGCCACCTCGATGCGCTCGATCTTCGGCGAGTGCACCGGGAACGTCCGCTCCACGCCGACGCCGAAGGACTGCTTGCGCACGGTGAAGGTCTCGCGGGCGCCGGAGCCCTGGCGCTTGATGACGATCCCCTCGAAGACCTGGGTTCGCCGCCGCGTGCCCTCGATGACCTGGAAGTGGACCCGCACCCGGTCGCCCGGGTCGAAGACCGGGTGCTCGCGGAGCTGGGCGCGCTCGAGGGTTTCGATGATGGCGCTCATGGCAGGAGGGCGCGGCCGCCCGGCGTGGGCGCGGCGCGGAGCGGATGGTAGCGGAGCGGCCGGTGCCCTCAGCCCGGAGGCCGTCCCTCGAGACTCCGCCCGCGTGCACGGCTCCGCTCGAGCCGCCAGCCACGGATGCGGGCGTGGTCGCCGGAGAGCAGGACCTCCGGCACCGGATGCCCGCGCCACTCGGCCGGGCGGGTGTAGTGCGGATACTCGGGACCGCCCTCGAGCGCGGGACTGAACGACTCCTCGAGCGCGCTGTCGGCGTGCCCGAGCGCGCCCGCGAGCTTGCGCACGACCGCGTCGCAGATCACCATCGCCGCGGGCTCGCCCCCCGAAAGGACGTACGGGCCGATCGAGACCACGTCGGAGGCGAGGTGCTCGTGCACGCGGTCGTCGAAGCCCTCGTAGCGACCGCACAGGAGCGTGAGCGCCGGCTCGGCCGCGAGCTCCGAGGCCAGCGCGTCGTCGAAGCGCCGCCCTCCGGCCGCCAGAGCGATGACCCGGCGCTGGGTGCGGACCTCGACCGGATCGCTCCCGTAGTGGCCGGCCAGTGCCGCCGCGACGACGTCGACGCGGATCACCATCCCCGCCCCGCCGCCGTACGGCGTGTCGTCGACCCGGCCGGCCGCCAGCGGCGTGGTGGCGCGCATGTCGACGGTGGCGAGCTCGTGGCCGAGCGCGGCGGCGTTGCGGACGTGGCGCTGGGCCTTGAGCCAGTCGAACCACTCCGGAAAGAGCGTGAAGATGTCGATTCTCACGCGGCGCCCTTGCCCTCTCCCACGCCGAGAAACGCGTGGTCGACCTCGATCCGGCCGGCCTCCACGTCGATCCGCCGAATCGCGTCGGCGACCAGTGGGATCAGCACGCCTTGGTCTCCGACTTCGAGCAGATCGCAGGACGGGGCGGTGAGGACTCGACGGACCTCGCCGATCCCCTCCACGCGCGCGCCGACCAGATCGGCGATCAACCACTCCCCCGCGGCCAGCGGCGCATCGCCCTCGGCGACGCGGAGCTCCTCGCCCCGGAGCGTGCCCGCCGCGTCGCGGTCGGCCACCGAATCGAGTCGAACCAGCGGCCGGGCGGCGGTGCCGGCACGGCGCTCGACTCGCCCACGGCGCTCGTCGATCGTCACCTCGGTGCCCACCGCCAGCGGCTCGCGGCCGTCCTCCGATGCGGCAAGCGCATCCTCGACCCAGAAGCTTCCGTCCAGCCCGTGGGCCCGGCCCACGCGGCCGACGGTGACGAGACGAGCCGGGGAGCTCAATCCACGACGTCGACGAGCACGCGGCGGCCCTGCTTGGTCCCGCTGGCGCGAGCGACCTGCCGCAGCGCGGACACCGTGCGCCCGCCCCGGCCGATCACCTGGCCGACGTCCTCCTCGGCGACGGTGAGCTCGAGCACGAGCGTTCCGTCCTCCTCCTCGAACTGCGCGACCGACACGGCGTCGGGCTTGTCCACGAGCGCCCTGGCCAGGAACGCGATCAGCTCGGCCATCGCGGCCGCTAACCCTCGCTGGAGTCGGCGGGCCTGCCTTCGTCGGCGGGCGCGGCATCGGCGACGCTCGCCGACTCCTCGGCGGTGACGGGCTCGCCGGTCGCCTCCTCGGAGGTGCCGGCGTCGGTGGCCGGAGCTTCGTCGGGCCCTGCGACCGCGGTCACCCCGGGCGCCGGCGCGGCGGTGGCCGGGGGCGCGCCGCGCTCGACGGCGCGGATCAGCTTGCGCACGGTGTCCGAGGGCTGCGCGCCGCGGGCGATCCAGTGGTCGATGCGCTCGCGGTCGAGGACGATCTCCGAAGGCTGGGGCTGGGGGTTGTAGCGCCCGACGATCTCGAGCACGCGACCGTCGCGCTTCGAGCGACCGTCGGCGGCGACCACTCGCCAGACCGGATTCTTGCGGCTTCCCACCCGGGTCAGCCTGAGGCGCACGGCCACGTTGTCTAGATCACCTTCTCGCGGATTGAGAGCACGGCGCGCAACCTTAGCGGCGCGCGGCCGTGCGCCGGGCTTGCACGCCTCGCTCAGCGCCCGCTGGTGAGCTGCGCCAGCGACGGCATCTTGCCCTGCGAGAGCTGGCGCATCATCTTCTGCATCTGCGAGAACTGCTTGACGAGCTGGTTGACCGCCTGCACCGAGGTCCCCGAGCCGCGGGCGATCCGCCGGCGGCGCGAGCCGTTGAGGATCGCCGGGTTGACCCGCTCGGCCGGGGTCATGGAGGTGATGATCGCCCCGAGGCGGTCGAGCTCGCGGTCGTCGACCTTCATGTCGCCGAGTCCCGCGCCGCTCATCCCCGGAATCATCTTCAGCAGCCCGGAGAGCGGACCCATCCTGCGCACCTGCTGCATCTGGTCGAGGAAGTCCTCGAGCGTGAACTGGTTCGAGCGCAGCTTCTCCTCGAGCTCCGCGGCGCGGTCGGCGTCCATCTGCGCCTCGGCCTTCTCGACCAGGGTCATCACGTCGCCCATCCCGAGGATGCGCTGGGCCATGCGGTCGGGGTGGAAGCGCTCAAAGGCGTCGAGCTTCTCGCCGGTCGAGGCGTAGAGGATCGGCTTGCCGGTGACCGCCTTGACCGAGAGCGCCGCGCCGCCGCGGGCGTCGCCGTCGACCTTGGTCAGCACGACACCGTCGAAGGCCGCGGTCTCGGCGAAGCTCTCGGCGACGTTGACCGCGTCCTGGCCGGTCATCGAATCGACCACCAGCAGCACGTTGTGCGGCTTCGTCCGCTTCTTGACCTTGGCCAGCTCGGCCATCAGCGCCTCGTCGACGTGCAGGCGGCCCGAGGTATCGACGATCAGCACGTCGCGCTCCTCGGCGCGAGCGCGCCCGAGCGCCCACTCGGCGATATCGACCGGGTCGCGGTTAGTGCCCTGCTCGTAGACCGTCGCGCCGGCCTGGGCGCCGACCTTGATCAGCTGGTCGACGGCGGCGGGGCGGTAGACGTCGCAGGCCGCGATCGCCACGTCCTTGCCGTGCTCGTTGCGCAGATGGCGGGCGAGCTTCCCGCACGCCGTGGTCTTGCCCGAGCCCTGGAGGCCGGCCATGAGGATGACCGTGGGCTTCGCGGAGCCAAAGGCGAGGTCGCGGCCCGAGCCGCCCATTAGCTCGGTGAGCTCGTCGGAGACGATCTTCACGACCTGCTGCGCCGGGTTCAGCGACTCCATGACCTCCTGGCCGAGCGCACGCTCCTTGACCTGTGCGGTGAAGCGCTTGACGACCTGGAAGTTGACGTCGGCCTCGAGCAGCGCGAGGCGGATCTGGCGCATCGCCTTGGCGACGTCGTCCTCGCTGAGCTTGCCGCGCGAGCGGACGTCGCCGAGGGCGCTCTGGAGGCGCTCGGAGAGGGCGTCGAACATGGCTAGAGGCTAGCCGGGTGATCTCTGTGCCGGGCTGGGCCTCGTGCACCGCGATCGTCGTCGCTTCGCCCCCACGAGCCGAGGAGACTCAGCGTCTGCCTCGAGCCTCCACGGCGGTGTCTGGGTTGTCCGAGAACACCCCGTCGACCCCCGACGCGTAGAAGCTGTCGTACTCGCTGAGCGCGTCGCCGTACTCCGCCGACTCCTCAGACGAGCGCAGCTCGCGCGGGAGGAAGACGTTCTCGTTGCGGAACGTGTAGGGGTGCACGAGCAGCCCGGCGCGGTGCGCGTCGGCGACGAAGCTTGTCGGCGCCTGCGAGCTGCCGGAGGGCTCGCGCGGGACGATGTAGTCCTTAGGCGGACCGACGGCATCGGCATAGCGGGCGACCTCGCGCAGGCCGGCGGGCGTCGCGAGGTCGCCGTAGGTCCGCGGGTCACCCTTGGCCACTGAGTCGAACGGGCGCGATCGCCTCGAGCCGAAGAGCTGGACGAGCGGCGTGTCGAGCTCGCGGTCGAGGGCCTCGAGGTTGGCGGTCTCGAAGGACTGCACGAAGACCTTGGAGCCCCTGCGGTCGAGCCCGTTGCGCCGCAGCGCGCGCACCAGCGGCTCCTCGAGCGGGAGGCCGATCGAGCGGAAGTAGGTGGGGTGCTTGGTCTCCGGATAGATCCCGATCTCGCGATCGAGCTCGCGCGACAGGCGGCGGGCTAGATCGATCACCTCCTGAAAGGACGGGACGCGGTAGCGCCCGTCGTAGACCGTGTTGCGCCGGCGGATGTCCGGGATCCGCTCCTTGGCCCGCAGCGTCGTCAGCTCGCGGAGGGTGAAGTCCTCGGTGAACCAGCCGGTGAGCGACTGGCCGTCGATCACCTTCGTCGCCCTGCGGCCGGCGAACTCGGGACGGTCGGCGACGTCGGTCGTGCCCGAGATCTCGTTTTCGTGGCGGGCAACGAGGACGCCGTCTCCGGTAGTGACGAGGTCGGGCTCGACGTAGTCCGCGCCGAGCCGGGCTCCGAGCTCGTAGGCGGCGAGGGTGTGCTCGGGGCGGTGACCCGAGGCCCCGCGGTGGGCGATGACCAGCGGCCGAGAGCTCACGCGAACGCCACCGCACCGACGACGTACGCGACGTAGGCGGCGATCAGGGCGGCGCCCTCGGGCCGGCCGAGGCGCCCGCGGAGCAGCAGGCCGATGAAGATCGCGACGACGAGGATCAGGACGGGGCTGTGGAAGGAGGTCACCGCATCGGGCACGGCGACCGGCCGGACGAGCGCGATCACGCCGAGCGAGCCGGTGAGGAGGAAGAGGAGCGTCCCCAGGGCGTTGCCGACGCTGATCTCCGGGTGGCCGCGGTGGGCCGGCAGCATCTCGAGGACGATCTCCTCGAAGGAGACGGCGGCCGCGACGACGAGCAGGCCGAACACCGTCTCCGACACCCCGAGGCCGTCGACGATCCCTCGTGTCCCGAAGACCAGTATCTCGGCGCCCACCACGAGCCCGGCGAGGCCTCCGAGCAGGCGAAGCCAGAGCCGGCGCGGTCGCACCGCGTCGGGCTCCGGCACCTGGCCGGCCCGCCGGGCGCTGACGACGACTGTCGTCAGCAGGGGGACAAAGGCGAGGACCAGCACCAGGCCGTCGGCCCGCGTGAGGGACCCGTCGCCGAGCAGTGCGACCGGAAGCACCGCCGCGACCGCCGCCGCCGCGAGCATCGGGCGCGGCGTGCGCACGGAGAAGGGAGCGACGACCGCCGCGAGACCCACGCCGACGGTCACGAGGAACACGGCCGCGCCGAGCGAGGTGCCGAGCGCCGTGCCGGGCAGACCGTCGAGCGTGGCGGCGACCCCGGCCCCGGTCGACTCGAGGTCGAAGCCGAGCACGAGCGCCGACAGCGCGAGCCCCGAGAGCCCGGCCGCGGCGGCCCAGCCGGTGAGCGCCCTGACGAGGCCCTCGACAGACTCGACGAGAAGCCAGGCGCCGCCCCCGAAGGCGGCGATCGAGAGCAGAAGGCCCACGGGCGCCTTTCTACGGCATCGACCGCGCCGCGGCTCAGGCGGCGCGCTCCCGGCCACGCCCGCCGAGAGGTCCACGGATACCCTGAGGGCCGTGCCCGGCCTCGGCGATCTGGTCTCCGAGCTGTCGCCCGAGCGGGTGGCGGAGCTGCTGGAGCGCGGCGAGGTCGAGCTGATCGATGTGCGCGAGCCCTACGAGCACGAGGCCGGCCGCATCGACGGGGCGCGCCACATCCCCCTCGAGCGCCTGGCCTCCGAGGCCGAGACCATCCCCGGCGACCGGCCCGTGGTCTTCCAGTGCCGGCTCGGCGCGCGCTCGGCCATGGCGACCCGGGCCTTCCGCGCCGCCGGCTACGACGCCCACAACCTGACCGGCGGCATCCTGGCGTGGGTCGACGCCGAGCTGCCCCTGTCGCCGGCCGGCGGCTGGGTGGCCCCGCACTGAGCGTCGTGAGGCAGCGCTTCCTCGTCGAGCCCCCCGTCTCGCTGCCGCAGGGCTACGTCGTGCACGTGCCCGGCCGCGGCGAGATGTTCGTCCGCGACTCGGGCGGCGAGGGCCCGCCGGTGCTCCTGCTGCACGGGTGGATCTTCCAGTCCGACCTCAACTGGTACCGGACCTACGAGCCTCTGATTGCCGCCGGTTACCGCGTTCTGGCGATCGACCACCGCGGTCACGGCCGCGGCCTGCGCGCGGAGCAGCCGTTCCGCCTCAGCGAATGCGCGGCGGACGCGGCCGCGGTGGTGGACCAGCTCGGCTGTGGACCCGCGACCGCGATCGGCTACTCGATGGGCGGGGCGATCGCGCAGCTCATGGCCCGCGACCACGCGAGTCATGTCTCGGGGCTCGTCCTCTGCGCGACCTCCCGCGACTGGCGGGACCCGCGAATGGCCGCGGTCTTCGCCGCGATGGGGCTGGTGCGGGTCACGCTCAACCTCTTTCCCTATGCCCTCTGGCGCCGGGCCCTGCTCCGCGAGGGCTTCCCCGACGACGCCACCACGGCGTGGGTGGCCGCCGAGCTCTCACGTGGCAGCGGGCGCGACATCGCCGAGGCCGGGCGCGAGCTCGGGCGCTTCGACAGCCGGCCCTGGTTGCGGTCGGTCCAGGCGCCGGTGGCGGTCGTGGTGAACACGCGGGACCGGACCCTGGCGGTGAACAAGCAGTACGAGCTGGCGGCGGGGGTGGATGGGGCGCGGTTCGAGTTCGACGGGGACCACATGGCGGTGGTCGGGCAGGGGCGGCGGTACGCGGAGACGTTGCTCGAGGCGATCGGAGCGGTGACGGGTGAGGCTCGAATGGGTGTGCGGCGGCCGGCTGCCCAGAGCGGAGGGGCGCCTTCCGCCGCGCCCTAAGTCCGGCGCCCGACTAGGTCCCGCAGAAGGTGCGGTACTCGCCGAAGTCCGGCGGAGCCGGTGCGGCGTAGGCCTCGAGACCGGGCCGTTCGTCGAAAGGCCGGACGAGCACCTGGAGCAGTCGGTTGAACGGCTCCAAGTCATCGCCGGTCGCTGCGGCCAGCGCTTCCTCCACCCGGTGGTTGCGCGCGATGTAGGCGGGATTCACCCGGTCCATCGCCTCGGCGACGGTCTTGAGATCGCCCTCAGAGGACAGCCGTGCCCGCCAACGCTCCGCCCAGGCGTCGAAGGCGGAGGGCTCGGCGAAGAGCGATCGCGCGCGCGCCGCGTCTCCGAGCAAAGCCGAGGAGAGCGCCCGGAAGCCGGAGGTGTAGTCGACCCGCTGGGCACGCAGGAGCGCGAGCAGGTCGTCGATCAGCGCGCCGTCCTCTTCTCGGTCGTGCGTCATCCCCAGCTTCGCCCGCATGCCGTGGCTCCAGTACCGGTGAAAGCGGTCGGGGAAGGACCCGAGCACGTCGGTGGCCGCGGCGACCGCGGTATCGGTATCGGCGTCGATCAGGGGTAGCAACGTCTCGGCGAGCCGCGCGAGGTTCCACTGCGCGATCGGTGGCTGGTTGCCGTACGCGTAGCGGCCCCCGTGGTCGATCGAGCTGAACACGGTCGCGGGGTCGAAGGCCTCCATGAACGCGCACGGGCCGTAGTCGATCGTCTCGCCGGAGATCGTCATGTTGTCGGTGTTCATGACGCCGTGGATGAACCCGACGAGCATCCAGCGAGCCACCAGCGATGCCTGCACGTCGACGACGCCCTCGAGCAGCGCGAGGTACGGGTCCTCGGCCTCGGACGCGCCGGGGTGGTGACGGGCGATGGCGTAGTCGGCGAGGCGGCGCACGAGCGCCGGGTCATCCCGCCGCGCCGCGTACTCGAACGTGCCGACGCGCAGATGGCTCGCGGCGACCCGGCTCAGCACCGCGCCGGGCAGCAACGTCTCCCGCGCGACGCCCTCGCCGGTCGCGACCACCGCGAGCGCCCGCGTCGTGGGGATGCCGAGCGCGTGCATCGCCTCACCGATCACGTACTCGCGCAGCATCGGGCCGACGGCGGCCTTCCCGTCACCGCCGCGGGCGAACGGCGTGCGACCCGAGCCCTTCAGATGGAGGTCGCGACGGCGTCCGTGCACGTCGAGCACCTCGCCGAGAAGCAACGCCCGGCCATCGCCGAGGCGGGGCGAGTAGCCACCGAACTGATGGCCGGCGTAGGCCTGCGCCACCGGTGTAGTTCCCTCCGGCGTGTCGTTTCCGGCGAGCACGGCGACACCGTCAGGGGCTGCTAGCGCGTCGGCATCGACGCCCAGCTCGGCGGCCAGCTCCTCGTTGAGCACCAGCAGCCGGGCCGCCGGTGCCGGCGCGGCCTGCCACGCCTCGTATAGGCCATCGAGCTCGCGAACATAGGAGTTGTCGAGCGCGAAAAGCGGTTGGGCGGCGACGCTCATGGGGTTTGAGCCTGAGGGGGCCGGCTACGGCCGCTCGTACCCGATCTTCAGGAGATCGCCGCTCGCGTAGAAGCTGGGTGAGCTCCGTGCGCAGCGCACCCGCACGCGCACCTCGCCGTCGCCCGAGGTTCCGCTCACGTAGTCGGCGGGTGCCCCACT
>CADCVU010000067.1 GCA_902806245.1 uncultured Solirubrobacterales bacterium | reverse complement strand
TCTCGAGCGCCCCAAGGTCGCGGCGCGCCGGCTCAAGACCGCGGTCCGCGAGCGCACCGGCCTGAACGCCTCGATCGGGATCGGCCCGAACAAGCTCGTGGCTAAGGTCGCCTCCGACGCCGACAAGCCGGACGGCTTCGTCGTCCTCTCGCGCGAGCAGGCCTGTGAGCGCTTCGCCGGCGCGCCGCCGGGCCTGCTGCCCGGAATCGGGCCGAAGACCGCTGCGCGCCTCGCCGAGCGCGGGATCGCCTCGCTCGGCGTCCTCGCCGCGAGCTCGGAGGATCAGCTCGCCGAGTGGTTCGGACCGCGGCTGGGCCGCCACCTCCGCTGTCTCGCCCGCTTCGAGGACGAGCGCCCGCTCGAGCTGGTCCGGGCGGCCAAGTCGGAGTCGCGGGAGACCACCTTCCCGACCGACCTGCGGGGGATGGCGGCGCTCGAGCCCGTCCTCGAGCAGCTGAGCCGTGAGCTGTGCGAGCGCCTGGTCACGCGGGGCCAGGCCGGCCGGACGGTGGGCATAAAGGTCCGGCTCGAGGATTTCTCGACCCATACGCGCGACCGCAGCCTCGCTCACGCGACCAACGATCCGGAGCTGGTTGGGTCGGTGGCCGCCGACCTTCTGCGCCGCTTCGACCCGGCCCGGCCGGTGCGCCTGCTCGGGGTGCGGGTGGCCGGCCTGGACGGCGGGACCTCGCCGGCCGCGGGAGCCGGAGCGGGGTCCGTCCAGCTCGAGCTGTCGTTCTAGGGCGTGCGAGCGAAGGCGGTGTGCCCCAGACCGCCCGGTGTCGACTGGCCCTTGAACCACAGCAGACTTGCGTGCTCCTATTAGCCTCGTTCCGTGGAGGCGATCGACGTCCACCAGCACCTGTGGCCCGAGACGGTCCTCGGCGTCCTCGAGCGTCGCTCGATCGAGCCGCGCGCGATCTGGGGCGATGGCCGCTGGGAGGTCCGTCTCGCCGACGAGCCCAGCTTCGACGTCGATCCCCGCGACCACGATCCCGATCAGCGCCTCGCAGCGCTGGACGGATCGAACATCGACCGGGCGATCGTCGCTTTGTCGGCGCCCGTGGGCATCGAGGACCTGCGCGCGGACGAGGCGCTCGAGGCCGTGTCAGCTTGGACCGAGGCCGCCGCCGATCTGCCGCCTCGTCTGGACTGGTGGGCCTCGGTGCCCTCCGGCGCTCCCCTCGAGGACCAGACCGACCTCGTGCGACGGGCCTTTGCGCGCGGGGCCTCGGGCCTCTGCCTGCCTGCCGGTCGGCTCGCGAGCCCGTCGGCGGCGAGGGCGGCCCTGCCTCTGCTCGCGGCCTGCGCGGCGGCGAACGCGGCGGTCTTCGTGCACCCCGGCCCGTCCGTCGGGACGGGCGCCGAGCCCCCTTGGTGGCCCGCGGCGACCGCCTACGTGGCCCAGCAGCACGCCGCCTGGCACGCCTTTCACGCCGTGGTGCGCGGCGAGCTCCGCGAGTTGAGGGTGATCTTCGCGCTCCTCGCCGGGCTCGCGCCGTTGCACTTCGAGCGGACTGTGCGTCGAGGCGGAACGGAGGTCGAGTCCGCCCTCGCCGACCCACTGTGCTTCTACGAGACCTCCTCCTACGGCCGGCGCGCCATCCGCGCCATGGTCTGCGCGGTCGGCATCTGCCAGCTCGTGCACGGCAGCGACTATCCGGCGGCCGCTCCGGCGCCCGACGCGGTGGCCGAGGCCTTCGGGCCCGGCCGTGCCGACCTCGTCCGCCGCGACGGGCCGGGCCGCGCGCGCGGCCGAGCTCCTCGCCGCCCCGGGCTAGCCCGGGGCGGCGGATCAGCCGGCTGAGCCTGCCGCGCGCTCAGGCGTGGTCTCGCCCGCGACGCGCGCGCCGCGCGAGCCCGAGGATCCGCGCCCGCCCGCTGCGCACGGCCCGCTCGCACTCCTCGTCGTCGGGCAGCCGCGACCACTCCGAGGCGAACTCCGCCCCGAAGACCAGCACGAGCGACGCCGCGAACAAAAAGCCCAGCATGGCCATGAGCGCTCCCAGCGAGCCGTAGAGCGCGCCGAAGTCCGCGAGCTGCTCGAAGTAGAGCTCGAGCAGCCCCTTGACCACGGCGAGCAGCAGCGTGGCCACGACCGCGCCCGGCCAGATCTCCCGTACCTTGGGCCGGTCGAGGGGGAGGATGCGGTAAAGGAAGAGGATCACCGCGCCGATGAAGACGTAGGGGATGACGTCGCCGAGGGCGTCCAGCAGCACTGCGGCGATGGAGCCCACGGCCGCCTCGTCGTCGAGGAGCTCGGCCGCCCGCCGGGCCGCCGAGGACGAGATTGAGATCAGCAGCAGCCCGGTCACGCCGAGCACCAGCACGAGGTCGAGCAGCTTGCGCCGCAGCAGCGGCGGGCTGCGGTGGATGTCCCAGGCGACGTTGATGGCGTAGCGCAGCGCGCTCATGGCGCTCGTGACCGCCGCCACGAGCACGACGATCGAGACGACGCCGAGCTTGCCGGCGGCGTCGAGCGAGCCCGCGACCGTCCGCTCCAGGGATCCGCGATCCTCGTCCCCGGCCAGCGGGACGAAGTCGAAGACCGTGTCGATGACGCGGCCCCGAATCTCCACCGGCTCGAACACGAGACCGAACGAGCCGATCAGCAGCAGCGCCACCGGGATGGCGGCGAGCGCCGCGAAAAAGGCGATCTGCGCGGCGGCGCGGTGGCCGCGGTCGTCGACCATCTCGACCGTCGCGCGCCAGCTCGTGAGCAGGAAGCGGTCGAGCAGGACGGCGATCCTGCGGGGGAGGGGAGGGGAGAGCACGCCGACGATGGTCGCACCGCTCGGCGCGGCGCGGCGCGCGGGCGTTACGATCGCGCTATGGGCGAGGTGCGGGTCGAGCAGCGCGGGCGGGTCCTGCTCGCCACCCTCGACAACCCACCGCACGCCCTCATGGACTCCGACATCGTCGACGGCCTGGAGACGCTCGTGAACCGAGCGGACTCCGAGGACGGCGTCGGCGCGGTCGTGCTCACCGGCTCACACCCCGAGCGCTTCATCGCCCACTACGACGTGGGCGAGCTGCTCGCGGGCGCGAGGAGCAGCCCGTCGGTCGGGCCGCGTGCGGCGCTGACCTCCCTGCGCGCGGTCGGAGCCCTGCGCCGGGTGCCGTCGGTCGAGAGTGCGATGAACCGCACGCCGGCGGCCGGCCTCGTCGCCGTCGAGCGCTTCGGCGACATCTTCCGGCGCATGAACCGCTGCGGGGCGGTCTTCGTGGCGGCGATCAACGGCTCGGCCATGGGCGGTGGCTGCGAGCTCAGCCTGGCGTGCGACGCGCGCCTCATGGCCGCCGGCGACCACGGCCTGGCTCAGCCCGAGATCCTGCTCGGCTTCCCGCCCGGAGGCGGGGGGACGCAGCGCCTCGCGCGCCTGCTCGGCAGCGCGCGCGCTCTGCGGATGGTGCTCGAGGGCGGGCCGATCGCCCCCGAGGCGGCAGCCGAGATCGGGCTCGTCGACGAGGTGGTGCCCGGCGGTGAGCTGCTCGAGCGCGCGCTCGCCCTGGCCGAGCGGCTGGGCGCGCGCCCCAAGGCGGCGGTCGCGGCCTCGAAGCGCGCGGTCTACGAGGGCGGGTCGATGGCGCTCGCCGACGGGCTGCGCCTCGAGCGAGCGGAGTTCCTGGCCGCGCTCGGCACCGCCGAGGCCAAGCAGGCGATGGCCGCCTACGTCGAGGGCTTCGAGGAGACCGGTGAGCTGCCGGGCTACGACCCGGCGGGCCGCGAGCGCGCGCTGCGCGACGGGCGCTTCCGGCGGTAGGCGCCCTTCGACGGCGCCGGCGTCAGGCGCCGGCGGTCAGACGCCGACCGCCGCGGTCTCGAGCCGGTCGGCGAGACGGTTCATCCCGAGCTCGCGCGCGGCGCCCGCCGCCCCGGCGCGATCGAGGTCGAGGTCCGGCGGGAGCTCGACCTCGACGTCGCGCAGGGTCGCCACCTCCTTGTAGGCCTTGAGCTCCTCGCGGGCGTCGAGCAGGCCGGTGCGCACGCGCGCGCTCGACTCCCCGAGGGCGGCGTCGAGCGCAGCCTCGAGCGAGCCGTGGCGAGCGAGCAGCGAGGCCGCGGTCTTCTCCCCGATCCCCTTGGCGCCGGGGATCCCGTCGGAGGGGTCGCCGCGCAGGGCGATGAAGTCGGGCACGAGCGCGGGGGGCACGCCGTAGCGGCGCTCGACCTCGGCCGGGTCGACGACCTCGGCTCCCTCGCGGCCGGTGCGCACGTAGAGGACGCTCACGCGCTCGCCGGCGCACTGATAGAGGTCGCGATCGCCGGTCATGACGAGCGCTTGGCCGCCGGCGGCGGCCTCGCGTCGCGCGTAGGCGCCGAGCAGGTCGTCGGCCTCGAGGTCCGGGCTGGCGGTGACGGTCCAGCCAAAGGCGCGGAAGAAGCCCGGCGCCGCGGCGAACTGCTCCGAGAGCTTCTCCGGGACCTCGGGGCGGTCGGCGTGGTAGCCGGAGAAGAGCTCGACACGGTAGTGGGCGGCCTCCTGACCGAAGCAGATGACCGTGGCGCGGGGTGAGTGCTTCTCGCTCTCGCGCAGGACGAGGTTGGCCATGCCCAGCAGGGCGTTGACCGGCCGTCCGTCCGTCCCCGTGATCGAGTCGGGCAGCGCGAAAAAGGCGCGGAACAGCATCGAATCGCCGTCGACGAGAAGCAGGGGACGCGACATCGCGCGCACCGGCGCGAGCTCAGGCGCTCGCGGCGGCGGCCACGACCCGAGGCTCGCGACCGGGCAGGTGGGCCGGGACGGCCATGCGCGTCGGCTCGGAGCGCCCTCGCAGCACGACCGAGTCGGCGAGCCGCCAGTGCACGGCCTCATCCTCGCCGGCGCGCTCGAGGACGGCCTCGGAGGCGAGCAGACGCTCGTCGCGATGCTTGGCCAGCTCGCAGAGGCGCGCCGCCTCGTTGACCGGGTCGCCGATGACCGTGTACTCGAAGCGGTTCTCCGCGCCGACGTTGCCGGCCACGGCGAGGCCGGCGGAGACGGCCACGCCGGCGTCCACGCCCGGCAGCTCATCGCTCAGCCGCGCGCGCAGCGTGCGCGCCGCCGCCAGCGCGCTCGCGGCGCAGCCGTCGTCGGCCAGCGGCGCGCCGAACACGCAGAGCGCAGCGTCGCCCTCGAACTTGTTGACCCAGCCGCCGTGGCCGTCGACCGTGTCGACCACGATCGTGAAGAAGCGGTTGAGCAGAGCGACGACGTCGGTGGCCGACCAGCGCGTGGCCAGCTCGGTCGATCCGACGAGGTCGACGAAGAGGACAGCGACCTCACGTTGCTCGCCGCCGAGGGCCGGGGGCCGGTCGAGGGCCTCGCGGGCCACGTCCGTGCCGACGTGGCGGCCGAACAGATCGCGCAGTCGCTCGCGCTCGCGGAGGCCCGACGACATGCGGTTGAACCCGCTCTGCAGGAGCCCGACCTCGCTGCCGTCGTTGACCGCGACCTCGACGTCGAGCTCCCCGTCCTCGATGCGGCCGATGGCGGTCCGCAGCGCGAGCAGAGGCTCGCCGACCGAGCGCGCGACGAGCACCGTGGCGGCCAGGCCGACCAGGACGGCTCCGATGCTCAGGACGAGCACACTGCCGGCGACCCGCTCGTCGGCGCCCCCGGTCACCCCTTCGAGGGCGACGAAGGCGATGCCGAGCAGGGGCACGCCGGTGGCGAGCAGCCAGGCGAGCAGGAGCCGGCCGTGCACACCCGGGCCGCAGAGCCTCGGCGGCGACTCCTCGGCGAGCGCCAGCGCGGTGAGCGGACGCATCATGCGCTCGGTCAGGAGGTAGGTCACCGCGATCGTCGTCAGCCCTCCCATGAGCACCGTGCTGGCGACGTGGAAGGCGAGCTCGGCCGAGAATTGCAGGTTGAGCCCCGCGAGCAGGAGCGCTCCCAGCAGCCAGCCGACCGCGTCGATTCCGGCAGAGCGAAGGGGGTGGCGCAGCGTGGCGATCCGCTCGTGATCGCTCGGTGCCCGCTCCTCGGCGACGAAGCGCCGGATCGGCCGGTCGATCCGGTACGCCCACCACGTACCGACCACGAGGCTGAAGGGCACGTAGACGAGGGCGAGCAAGTTGGCAGTGAGGAGGGTGCTCGGGGTCGCCGTTCCCAGGTCGGGCTCCGGCAGGACGAACCAGAGCAGGAGGAAGATGTCGATCGAGCCGAGGGCGACGGCGATCCAGTGGGCGAGAGCGACGCGCTTGAGGACCTTGTCGGCGAGGCTGCCGCATCCCCGACGGGCTGTGCCCGACTCGTTCACGGCTAGCCTTGAGGTCGCGGCCGTCATATCCGTCTACTGCTCGCTTTCCCACCCGCGGCGCAGATCTATGTGCGGCCGCTCACTCAGCAGGGTACCGGGCGACGCGAATCGCGGTGCTTCGTCGACGGGATCTCAGCGGCGCACGCGCTCGCTCGGAGCCCGCCGGCGTCGGTGGAGAGCCCGCGGCACCGGTCGTGGGCAGCCTCAGCGGTTGGGGTCGCTGGCGCTGATGTCGGCGAGCGCGGAGTCCGAGTGCCGCTCGACGGCGAGGTCGCCGAGGGCGACGATGCCGACGGGCTGACCGTTCTCGACCACGGGCAGCCGGCGCAGCGCGTGCTCGCGCATGAGGCTCACGGCATCGTCTATCGAGGCGTCGCTCCCGATCGCCGTCGGGTTCTTGCTGCACACCTCGCTGATCACCGTGACCGCCGTATCGAGCCCCTCGGCCACCGCCCGCACGACGATGTCGCGGTCGGTGACGACTCCGTAGAGCTCGCCGCCCTCGAGCACGAGCAGGCCGCCGACGTCGGCGTCGCGCATGGCGTGGGCGGCGTCGCGGACGGTGGCGCCGGCCTCCACAGTGGTCGGGGCGACGGTCATGACCTCTCGGACGGCTCGCGCCACGGTGGTGTCCCTTCGGTTCGGGTCGATCTGGAGCGGAGGACCAGACGGGTCCTTGCTGTCGAAAGATTGCGTACCCGGCCGGGATCGGCGAAAACGTCCGCGGGTGGCCGGCGACAGGCTGAGGACCCTGCCCGCTACCGCGGCCTCGCCGCCGAGCCGTCTAGAATGGTGGCTCACGCACGCGGGCGAAGTGTTGTGGTTGCACAAAAGCCTTCCAAGCTTTTAGGGCGGGTTCGATTCCCGTCGCCCGCTTCGGGGCGTGGCGCAGTCTGGTAGCGCACTCGGCTGGGGGCCGAGCGGTCGCTGGTTCAAATCCAGTCGCCCCGATTCTCGCCGGCGAGTCCGCGCCGGGCGTAGCGATCTCGTCTTCTGCGGTCGGTGCAGGCGCCGGCGCGTCTCGCGAGCGCGACGCGAGAGGCACTCGACTTGATCTTCCGCCAGATCCCCCACGACGACCTCGGCTGCGCCTCCTACCTGATCGGCGACGACGACGCCGGTGTGGCCGCGGTCGTCGACCCTAAGTTCGAGATCGAGGACTACCTCGAGCTCGCTCGCTACCTGGGCGTCTCGATCGAGCACATCCTCGAGACCCACAACCACGCCGACCACGTCTCCGGCCACGGGAAGCTGGCGGCGGCCACGGGCGCGACCATAAACATCCACCGCGAGGCCGGTGCCGAGTACGACCACCAGGCCTTCGACGACGGGTTCGAGCTCCAGCTCGGCGCGCTCACCGTCAGGGCTGTCCATACGCCGGGCCATCGGCCCGAGCACACCGCCTTTGCGCTCGTCGATACCAACCGCGGCGAGGAGCCGTGGGCTTTGCTCAGCGGCGACTCGCTGTTCGTCAACGACGTCGCGCGGCCCGACCTGGCCATCGAGGAGCAGGAGGGCGCCCAGAAGATCTTCCGGTCGCTCCACGAGCGAATCCTCAGCCTTGCGCCCGAGACCGAGGTCTGGCCCGGCCACCTGGGCGGCTCGCTGTGCGGCGGCCCGGCCATGGACATGAAGCCGTCCTCGACGCTCGCCTACGAGTGTGCGCACAACCCGATGCTCCAGGTCACCGAGGAGGCCGACTTCGTGGCGCAGGCCGTCGGCTCGCTCGGGCCCCAGCCACCGAACTTCGAGGCGATCATCGCGCTCAATCGTGGCGAGCTCGTCACCGAGGGGGTCGAGTTGAAGCCGCTGACGCCGCGCCAGGTCGAGCAGAAGCGCTCGCAGGGTGTTCTCCTGGTCGACGTGCGCACCGACCTTCAGTTCGACGACGCCCACATCCCCGGTGCGATCGCCATCCCGGCCGTCCAGGCCGGCTTCGGCACGCGCCTCGCGTGGCTGGCCGACCGCGAGCAGGAGACCGTCCTGATCGGTCGCGACGACGAGGACGCCCGGCGGGCCGCGCAGCTCGCCCTGGCGGTCGGCGTCCGCCGGCTCGGCGGCTTTCTGCACGGCGGCATGACCGAGTGGCGTCGCGAGCAGCGCCCCGTCGAGCGGATCGAGCGAGTGGAGCTCGACGAGCTGGCGAAGCGCGCCGAAGCCGACCCGGCACTCCAACTGCTCGACGTGCGCGAGCGCTCCGAGCGCGAGGCCGGCTACATCCCCGGGTCGTGGTTCGAGCCGTGGCACGACATCGACGAGCTGCCCGAGGGCCTCGACGCCGCGCGGCCCGTCGCCGTCCTGTGCGCATCCGGCCAGCGCGCCGCGGTGGCGGCCAGCCTCGTCCAGCGCTACGGCGGCGAGGGCGTCATCCACGTGGTGGGTGGGGGCGTGCCGAGGTGGGGCGAGCTCGGCCATCCGATCGAAGTGCCGACGGACGCGTGACCTGATCGGTGACTTGAAGCGCTGACCGCGCTTCCGTACGCCCGGACCCGAGAGGCCGGGCGCTTCAACGCACGATCCACCGCCGGAGCCGCTTTCGCGCCGGGGTCGGCAGCCTGGCAACCGACCGACGGATCCACGGGTGGCGTACGCCGAGCCGATAAAGGCGCCGCTGATTCGCGTGCAGCCCATCCTCCGCCCGGTCTGACCAGCGCCAGGGCCGGACACGGTCGGCTCCCGGCGGCAGCCGAAGCGCCTGCCTCGATCCCTTCAGGGCGATCAGCGTCTGGCGGTCCCTACGCCTCTTGAGGCCGGGGTTGAGGCACTCCTGGACGGAGGTGAAGCCGACGTCGTCGAGCGCGTTGAGGAGCGAGGCCTGGGTCAGCCAGAAGGCCTCGGGGTTGTCGATCGAGCGCTTGGGCGATGCGCGCTCGCGTTCCTCCGGGCTCGAGTCGGGATCGTGCTCGAAGTAGCGCCGCCCGCCGTAGGGACGACCCCGCCAGGAGCGCACCTCCTCGGACTCGACGCTCAGGTTGGTGTCGATCAACGCAGCGCGCATGCAGACGTCCGACATGCGGTCGAGCAACTCGAAGAGGTCCGGGGTATCGAGGTGGTAGAGGATCCCCAGGCAGAGCACCACGTCGAACCGCCCGTGCTCAGCAACGCTGAGGCTCCGCACGTCGCCGGTGACGAACTCGACCGCTCGAGACCGAGCGCCCGCTTGGCGAAGTCGGCCTTGACGACGTGGTCGCGGCGCGCCTCGATGCCCAGCACCTCGGCTCCCCGGGCCCCGAACTCGAGCGCGTTCAGGCCCTCGTGGCAGGCGAGGTCGAGTACTCGGAGCTCCTCGAACGGCTTGTCGACCACGTCGGCGACGGCCTGCACCAGCCGCAGCAGGCGGCGGCTCTGGCTCGGCTGCGGGTCGCCGCCGATGGTGTCGAGCCCGTCGCCCAGACGGACGTTGTGGTGCGTCCACGGCCCGTGGACGCGGATGACCTCTCGGCGCTCTCGCTCGAGGTCATCGACGGTCATCGTCTGGCGACCGTCCCGGTGAGATGTGGCGAGCCGTCCTTGGCGCTGTGGACGCCGATGGACACGAGATCGCCCTCCTGCCCACTCGAGAGGGTGACCTTCGAGGGCAGCAGGAGTGGCTTCTTGAACCGGACCTGGACGTCCAGCGGCCCGTCGAGCCGACCCTCGAGCATGGCCAGGGCACGCGCCTTGAGCCACATGCCGTGAGCGATCGCGCGCGGAAAGCCGAACAGCCTGGCGCTCAGCGAGTGCAAATGGATCGGGTTACGATCGCCGGCGACCGCGGCGTAGCGGCGGCCGATGTCGTCGGGCACGCGGACGGTGGCGGAGGGGTGCAGTGGCGGAGCCGGGCGCTCGTCGGGAGGCTCGCCGAGCCCCGCTTGGGGCGAGCCCTCGGAGGGCGGCGCGGCGACGTCATCGAAGCCGTTTCCGTCCGACCCGCCGCCGCGGCGCAGGTAGGTGCTGACCCCGGTCCAGGCGACCTCGTCGTCCACCATCGCCTCACCGACGAGGTCGATCTGCGTCCCCTTGTCGTGGGGGCGCAGCCGCTCCGCCCGCACGCGCAGCGCGAGCTCCTCCGAGGCGCTCACCGCCCGGTGCTGGACGACGCGGTTCTCGATGTGCACGAGCCCGACGATCGGCAGGGGGAACTCGCGCTCGGTCATCAGCCGCAGGGCGAGCGGAAAGGCGAGCACGTGGACGTAGGTCGCCGGCAGCTCGTCGGAGAGGCGGAAGCCGCAGACCCGGTCGTAGGCGGCGAGGTGGTCGCGGTCGACGTGCACGCCTTCGACGGCGAGCTCGTAGTCGGGCGCCTCGGTGCCGCCTCCGGAGACGATCGGCAGCGCGGAGCGCAGCGCTCGCGCGTAGCTGCCGCCCAGCCCCGGCGCCTCGCTCACGTAGCGACGGTACACGGCCCCCGGCGGCCCTCAGGCGCCGATGATGCTCTGGCCGCACACGCGCACGACCTCGCCGTTGACCCCGCCGGTTCCCGGAGCCGCAAGCCAGGCGATGGTCTCGGCGACGTCTACCGGAGCGCCGGCCTGGTAGGTCTGGTTCATTCGCCGCCCGGCCTCGCGAGTGAGCAGCGGCATGGCCGCGGTCATGCCGGTCTCGATGAACGCGGGAGCGACGGCGTTGATCGTCCCGGGAAGCTCGGCGATCCGCGGGGCCATCGACTGCACGAGCCCGATCACCCCGGCCTTGGAGGCGCCGTAGTTGGTCTGGCCGCGGTTGCCGGCGATGCCGCCGATCGACGAGACCCCGACGATCCGCCCCCGCGGACGCAGCGCGCTCTCGGCCAGCAGTGCCTCGCTCACTCGCACCGGCGCGGTCAGGTTGACCGCGAGCACCGCGTCCCACTGCGACTCGTCCATCCCCGCCACCGTCTTGTCGCGGGTGATCCCGGCGTTGTGGACGACGACATCGACGCCGCCGTGGCGCTCGCGCACGTGATCGACGATGGCGGCAGGGGCATCGGCGGCGGTCACGTCGAGCTGGAGCGCCTCGCCGCCGACGCCGTTCGCGGTCTCCGAGAGGGCCGCGCCCTGGGCGGGCACGTCGAGGGCGATCACGTGGGCGCCGTCGCGGGCCAGCGTCGCGGCGATGGCCGCACCGATGCCGCGTGAGGCGCCGGTCACGAGCGCGACCCGGCCGGCGAGCGGGTGCTCCGAGTCGTCCGGGCCCTCCGCGTCGCCGCGTGCGGGCGCGCCGACGCGAACGACCTGCCCCGACACGTAGGCCGACTTCGAGGACAGGAAGAAGCGCAGCGTCGACTCGGCGTGCGCCTCGGCACCCTCGCGCACGTAGACGAGTTGAACCGTCGCGCCGGGCTTGACCTCCTTGCCGAGCGAGCGGGTGAACCCCTCGATGGCGCGCTGGGCGGTGGCCCGCGGCACGTCGTCGGCGCAGTCCTCGGGCGGCGTGCCGAGCACCAGCACGCGACCGTTCGAGGCCAGCGTCCGCGCCACGGGATGGAAGAAGTCGTAGAGCTCGCGCAGCTCGTCGGTCGATGCGATGCCGCTCGCGTCGAAGACGATCGCCGCGAACGGCTTCTCCGCTCCGCTCATCGCCCTGGAGCGGACGTCGACGTCGAGCCCGCGCAGGAGGTCCTCGACCGGCGGGCGCATCCGGCCGCCGGGAGCCGCTCCGAGCAGCACTGGCGCCTCGACGAGCGGCTGGCCGGGCTCGTAGCGTTTGAGCCGTGGTGGGGTGGGCAGGCCGGCGCGCTTGACCACGGCGCCGCCCACGCGCGCGTTGGCGATCTCGAGGAAGCGGTCGGCCACGACTAAAGGGCGCTACTTCTCGAGGATCGCGACGACGCCCTGGCCGCCGGCGGCGCAGACCGAGATCAGGCCGCGGCCCGAGCCCCTCTCGTCGAGCAGCTTGGCCAGGGTGGCCACGATCCGCCCGCCGGTGGCCGCGAACGGGTGCCCGACGGCGAGCGAGCTGCCGGTCACGTTCAGCTTCGAGCGGTCGATCGAGCCGAGCGCGCCGTCGAGCCCGAGGTGCTCACGGCACCAGTCCGGGTCCTCCCAGGCCTTGAGCGTGGCCAGGACCTGGGCGGCAAAGGCCTCGTGGATCTCGTAGAAGTCGAAGTCGCCGAGCCCGAGACCCGCGCGCTCGAGCATTCGCGGCACCGCGTAGGCCGGCGCCATCAGCAGGTGATCGGTGCCGTGGATGTAATCGACCGCCGCGGTCTCCGAGTGGGTGAGGTAGGCGCGCACCGGCAGGCCGTGCTCGGCCGCCCACTCCTCCGAGGAGAGCAGGACGACGGCGGCGCCGTCGGTCAGCGGCGTCGAGTTGCCCGCGGTCATGGTCGCGGTCTCGCCGTTGTCGCCCCCAAAGGCCGGCTTCAGCTTGGCCAGCTTCTCGACGCTCGAGTCGGCGCGCAGGTTCTGGTCCCGGGTCAGGCCCAGGTAGGGAGTGACGAGGTCGTCGAAGAAGCCGCGCTCGTAGGCCGCCGCCAGGTTACGGTGGCTGGCCGCGGCGAGCTCGTCCTGGTCCTCGCGGGTGATCTCCCAGTCACGGGCCATCACCGCGGTGTGGCCACCCATGGAGAGGCCGGTGCGCGGCTCCTGGTTGCGCGGGAACTCGGGAACCACCTGGCTCGGGCGCAGGCGGCCGAGCAGCTTCACGCGGTCGGCGGTGCTCTTCGCGGCGTTGGCGTCCATGAGCACGCGGCGCAGGTCGTCGTTGACCTCGATCGGGGCGTCGGAGGTGGTGTCGACGCCACCGGCGATCCCCGACTCGATCTGACCCAGCTTGACCTTGTTGGCCACCAGGATCGTCGCCTCGATGCCGGTGTCGCAGGCCTGCTGAATGTCGAAGGTCGGCGTCGTGGAGGCGAGGCGGCTGCCGAGCACCGACTCGCGCGTGAGGTTGAAGTCGCGTGCGTGCTTGAGCACGGCGCCGGCCACGACCTCGCCGAGCTCCTCGTCCTGGAGCGAGAAGCGGCTGACCAGCCCGTCGAGGGTCGCGGTGAGCATGTCCTGGTTGCCGGCCTGGGCGTAGGCGCCGCCCGAGCGCGCGAAGGGGATGCGGTTGCCGCCGAGGACGGCGGCGCGGCGGGAGCTCGATCCGTTGCTCTGCGAAGCCATGAGGCGGCTCACCGTATCACCGCTTCGTCCGGCCTCGACCGGTGATGTAGGGTCGCGCGGATGGCCGAGGCGCTCGATTCCCGAGGTGGACGATGGGTCTGATCAGCTGGCCCCTCGGCCTGGCCGGGCACGCCCTCGGGGCAGTCAACAAGGGCATCGGCCTCGCCCGCGCGAACACCCTGGCCATCGCGGGCGACCTCGTCGGCGGCCGCGGAGACGATCCCCTCGAGGCCCGAGACCCGGACTTCATACGCGCCACCATGCCGGCGAATCGCCAGATCGCCAACGTCCTCTTCCGGCCCAAGGTCCGCGGCCTCGAGCACATCCCCGCCGAGGGGCCCGTCCTGCTCGTGGGCAACCACTCCGGCGGGACGATGATCGTCGACACCTTCGTCTTCTCGTTCGCCTTCTACCGGTACTTCGGGCCCGAGCGGCGCTTCCATCAGCTCGCACACGACCTCGCGGTCAAGTTCCCCGGCCTGTCCGCGCTGATCCGCGGCTACGGAACGCTTCCCGCCTCCCACAAGTACGCCGAGCGCGCGCTCGAGGCGGGCGCCGCCGTGCTCGTCTATCCCGGCGGGGACTTCGAGAGCTTCCGTCCCTCATGGCACTCCGAGGAGATTGAGTTCGGCGGGCGCAAGGGCTTCGTGTCGCTCGCGCTGTCGCAGGACGTGCCGATCGTCCCCGTGGTCTCGATCGGGGGTCAGGAGAGCGCGTTCTTCGTGACGCGCGGCGAGCGCCTCGCCAAGCTGCTCATGCTCGACCGGCTGCTGCGCATCAAGGTCCTCCCGGTCATCCTCGGGCCGCCTTTCGGCCTCAGCATCATGGACCTCCCGCCGCGCCTGCCCCTGCCCTCGCAGGTGACGATCAAGGTCCTTCCGGCGATCGACCTGCGCGAGCGCTTCGGCTCGGAGCCCGACGAGGACGAGGTCTACGAGCACGTGACCCAGACGATGCAGGAGGCGCTCGACGAGCTCGCCGACGAGCGCGACCTGCCGGTGGTGGGGACGGTATGGAGCGACCGCAGCGGCGACGAGGACGAGGAGCCGCAGTACGACGATGACGAGTCCGAAGGGCCGTCGAGCGGAGCCACGGCGCCGTGGCCGTGGACGGCACCGGAGGACGAGGAGCGCGAGACGTTGGCGGTGGAGCGCTCGCGCAACGGCGGCGCCGGGCCCGAGGCGG
Organism: uncultured Solirubrobacterales bacterium; assembly: GCA_902806245.1. Classification (GTDB taxonomy): domain Bacteria; phylum Actinomycetota; class Thermoleophilia; order Solirubrobacterales; family Thermoleophilaceae; genus JACCUC01. The sequence continues at coordinate 1,646 of CADCVU010000067.1, read as the reverse complement.
CCGACCCCGACGTTCCCCAGGGGTCGGCGAACGGGGGCGAGGCGGCGCGCGGCGCGCCCGAGGTGCGCACCGTCCTCGACGCGCGGCCGGCCGAGGAGACGCCGTCCGTTCCCGACGAGCCGACGGTTGCCGAGGTCGCCGCAGCGCCCGAGGCCGATCAAGCTGCTGTCGAGCCTCCGGAGCTACCCGAGGTGCCCGCGATCCCGGGAGCGCCCATCGCGGAGCCGGCGCCTACCGTCGACGCCGCGCCGGCCCCCGCGCAGATCGACGAGGATCCGAGCTCGCTCGTGGCCGAGGTCGCCGACCCGGGTGCCGAGGACGGCGCGGGTGCGCAGCTTCGCGTCGATGAGCCGTGGTCGGGCTACGCCCGGCTGAGGGTTCCGGAGATCTCCGACCAGCTGCGCGCCGAGAGCGACGAGGCGGTCCTCGCCGTGCGCCTCTACGAGGTGACCCACAGGAACCGCCGCGGCGTGCTCGACGCGGTCGAGCGCGAGCTCAAGCGCCGCTGAGGGCCGCTGTCTGCGCCTCGACGACGTGATCGTCGTCGACGGCATGAACGTCGTCGGCTCGCGCCCGGACGGCTGGTGGCGGGATCGGCGCGGCGCCATCACCTCGCTCGTCGAGCGCCTCGAGGCCCTGGCGGAGAGCGAGGGCGAGCCGGTGGCGGTGATCTTCGACGGCCGCGCGTTCGAGCTGGCGCGTCGAGAGCAGACCGTCGAGGTTCGCTTCGCCTCCCGGCGCGGCCGAGACGCCGCCGACGACGACATCGCCGCCCTGGTGAAGCGCGCGGAGCGTCCGGCGGAGATCCAGGTCGTCACCTCCGACGCCGACCTGAGCCGGCGGGTGCGCGCGCTCGGCGCCACGGTGGTGGACGCCGGCGATTTCCGCCGGCGCCTCGACGCTCGCGCCGGCTAGTGCCGGTGCGCTGAGCGGCGGTCGATCCACTCGCCGAGCGCCCCGACCCCGACGGCGACCCTCTGAGCGGCGCGTCCGATCGCGGAGCGGTCGACCGGCTCGATCGCGGCGTCGGCGTCGCCGCCGAGCGCCGCGGCCGCCGTCTCGACCGCTTGGGAGATCGATTCCAGCTTGGCCTCCCAACGACGGCAGAAGCTCTCCCGCTCGGTCGCACCCCGGGCCTCGCCGACGGTCGCGAGGTAGGCGAGGAGAAGCCGCGTGTGGCGCGCCTCGAGCGCCGCGAGCCGCACCGCCTGGTTGCGCTCGAGGAAGCGGTCCGCGGCCACGTTGTGGAAGTCGGCCAGGCGACCGCCGAGGCCGAGGGCGGCGGGGCCGCCGTGCAGATCCTTCTCGGCGGTGATGGCCGGCAGCTCGGCGAGCAGGCGCCGCGCCGCCCCGACGCCGTCGGCGAGCGCTGCGCGCACGGGTGCATCCGCCACCCGCGGGCCGAGGCGCGACCAGTGGCGGGCGAGCCCGCGGGAGGCGACGTAGAGCTCTCGGTAGCCGCGGTTCTCGGTCGGGTGCAGCGGGGCGGGGTCGGCCATCGGACGACCCTACCCGCCAGTGCGCAGCCTCTCTAGCCTTGCGGCGCCATGTCGTCGTCGCCTCGTCCTGCCGGCCGGCCCCGTGCCCTCACCCGCCGGCGCTTTCTCGCCGCCGGCGCCGCCGCCGGCGCCGCGGCCGTCCTGCCC
>CADCVU010000066.1 GCA_902806245.1 uncultured Solirubrobacterales bacterium | reverse complement strand
TGGGCGGTCTCGGGCAGGTTCTCGGGGCGCTGGGCCTGCACCACGGCGATGCCGCGCGGGACCCTGAGCACCTGGCTGCCCGCGGGCGGGCCGGCGGTGCCCAGCGCGCGCAGCTCGGCCTGGCATTGACTGCCCGGCGGCGGCGTGCGCTGGCCGCGGTTGCCCTCGGGAGCGTTGTCGATCAGCTCGGAGAGCAGCTCCGCGCACGTCGACGCGGGGCCCTCGAGCGGCGGGCGGGTCGGCCCGGACCCGGGGCCGAAGAGGTAGTACTTGTCGCCGCCGGAGTCGTTGCGGCGGTCGTAGAACTCGAGCAGAGCGCGGCGATCGTTGCCGAAGCGCCGCGCGACCGACGGGGATGGCCCACCCGGCGGAAAGTCCGCCTCCTCGGCTGTCGGCCGGGCCTTGCCGGCGAGCTGTACCGCCTCGAACAGGCTCGGTTGCGGGCGCTCCTCGGCCGCAGTCGACTGTTGCTCGATGGCCTCGAGCGCGCGGATCGTGCCGCCGCCCTCCTCGTCCTCGAGGATCAGGTTCGGCTCCCAGTCGTAGAACTGGAGCTGCGCGGTGGTCCCGACCTGCTCGATCGCGCGCTCGGCGTTGTCGACGTCCGGCAGGGCGACGGTGATCTGATTGGCCCCCGAGCGCTGGATCTCGGGTTCCGAGACGCCGAGGGCGTCGGTGCGGCGGCGGATGGTGGAGATCGCGTCGTCAACCGCCTGGGGCGTGATCTCCGGGACCTTGGGGGTGGGCCGCGCTTCGTAGACCAGCTCGACGCCGCCACGCAGGTCGAGCCCGAGTCGCGTGGGCTGGATGACGATGACCGCGATCGCGCCGCCTAGCAGCGTGAGCACGAGCGCGATGATGGCGAGGTTGCGGCGGCGGCTGGTCACGAGGTCAGGCGGGCAGGCTGGGGCGAGCGGTCATGCGCTTCCCGTCACTTCGGGGTGAGGACGAGCAGGAGACCGCCGTCCTCGTCGTAGGCGGGGAAGATGTCGGCCTTCGCCGACTCGGGTCGATCACCTTCGGCGTGGACGGTGACCGGCTTGTCGAGCACTCGCACCCCCCACTCGAGCGCGGTCCCGATGTGGTCGGAGCCGTTCTCGAACTTGAGCCCGAGGACCTCGCGCACGGCCCGGCCGATGACCTCCTGGTCGCCCAGGCCGGTGAGCTCGCGCGAGCCGCGGCCAGCGCCGATGACCCGGCCCTCCTGATCGCAGACGAAGAACGCCGCCGTCGGCGCGGGGTAGTAGTCGTCGAGCAGCTCGAACAGGAACCCGAACCCGCACTTGGGGCAGCTCTTCGGGCGCGAGCCGAAGCCGGCGGTGCGCTCGCTCGAGGCGAGGCGGTTGCCGCAGTTGTGGCAGATGAAGTTGGCCATGGGCGCGGAGGAGACTAGTGTCGCGGGTTAAGCCTCAGGTTAGAGCGCGCGCTCACCGGCTCCGGCGACCGACCTCGTCGGCTCGGATCGCATAGAACTACGCCGACCCAACCCGAGAGGAAGCCATCCCGTGGACGTCATCGACCGCCTCGACGCCGTGCGTGAGCACTGGAACGTTCTGGAGCACCCCTTCTACCTGCGGTGGAGCGCCGGCGAGCTCGAGCGCTCGGAGCTGGCCTTCTACGCGGGCGAGTACCGCCACGCCGTGGTCGCGCTCGCCGACGCCACCGCCGGCGCGGCCCGGGCCGCCGAGCCCTCGCTGCGCAGGGAGCTCGCCGAGCACGCCGCCGAGGAGCGCGCGCACGTCTCGCTCTGGGACGGGTTCGCCGCGGCGCTGAGTGCCGAAACCGACCGTCCGGCCCGGCCCGAGAGCGCGGCCTGCGCCGAGGCGTGGACGGCCGGCGACGACCTGCTCGAGCGCCTCGCGGTGCTCTACGCGGTTGAGTCGGGACAGCCGGCGATCTCGCAGACCAAGCTCGACGGCTTGTCCGAGCACTACGGCGTGGGCGCTGACGAGCCGGCGGCCGCTTACTTCGCGCTGCACTCCGAGCGCGACCACGAGCACGCGGCGCAGTCGGCCGAGCTGCTTCGGGCGCGGACGGACGAGGGTGACGGGGACCGCCTCGTCGCGCGGGCCGAGGCGGCGCTCGAGGGTAACTGGCGTCTGCTCGACGGGGTCGAGGCGCGGTTCGGGCGGCGCGGGGCGGTGGCCACCGCCTGAGGGCGGGCCTCGGGCCCCCGCCTCAGAACAGGCTCGCCGCCCCCTGCGGGCGCTCGAGTCCCAGATGCGCGTAGGCGGCCGCGGTGGCCTGGCGCCCGCGCGGGGTGCGCTGGAGGAAGCCCTGCTGGAGCAGGTAGGGCTCGTAGACGTCCTCGATCGTGTGTGGCTCCTCGGCCACGGCGATGGCCAGCGTCGAGAGCCCCACGGGTGAGCCGCCGAACTTCTCGCACAGGGTCCGCAGGATCTCACGGTCGAGGCGGTCGAGGCCGGCGTGGTCGACCTCGAGCAGGTCAAGGGCGTCGTGAGCCAGCTCGGCGTCGATGCGCCCGCCGCCGCGGACCTCGGCGAAGTCGCGCACCCGGCGCAGGAGGCGGTTGGCCACGCGCGGCGTGCCGCGCGAACGGGAGGCGATCGCATGGGCGCCCTCCTCGTCGATGGCGATCTCGAGGATCCGGGCCGAGCGGCGGACCACGGTGGCGAGGTCGGCGGCGTCGTAGAGGTCGAGCCGGAAGGAGACCCCAAAACGGTCGCGCAGCGGCGTGGTGATCAGCCCCGCGCGCGTGGTCGCCCCGATCAGGGTGAAGGGCGGCAGGTCGAGCGTGACCACCCTCGCGCCCGCGCCCTGGCCGACGGTGATCGGCAGGCGGCGGTCCTCCATGGCCGGGTAGAAGGTCTCCTCGACCGCGCGCGGCAGCCGGTGTAGCTCGTCCACGAAGAACACCGAGTTCGGCTCGAGCGCGGTCAGGAAGGCGGCGACGTCGGCCTTGCGCTCGAGCGCCGGGCCGGCGGTCTCCACGAACGGCGCCTCGAGCTCGTTGGCCACGATCTGGGCCAGGGAGGTCTTGCCGAGCCCGGGCGGCCCGGCGAGCAGGACGTGGTCGAGCGCCTCCTCGCGCGCCCGGGCGGCTTCGATGAACACCCCGAGTTGGTCGCGCACGCCCCGCTGCCCGACGAAGTCGGCGAGCCGGCGCGGGCGCAGCGAGCGGTCGATCTCCTCGTCGGCCGGCTGAGCGGGGGCGGCCTGGAGGCGCTCGACCCCGGGCGTGCGGATGCCGCCGGCGGCGCCGGGGCTCATCGCGCCGCTCGCAGGGCGCCGGCGATCAGATCCTCGGGCGTCTCGCCCGCGGTCTTCTCGAGCAGCTCGTCGGCCTCGCCAACGCTGAAGCCGAGGCCGACGAGGCCCTGGCGAGCGATCGAGCGGGGCTCGTCGTCGGTGGTGGCGCCGACGTCCGGCTCGACCCCGGCCGCGGCGGCGCCCTCGACCTTCTCGCGCAGCTCGACGATTATGCGCTCCGCCGTGCGCTTACCGATTCCCGGCACGGCCTGGAAGCGCGCGGCGTCGCCGGCCGCGATGGCGCGCAGCAGGTCGCGCGGCGAGCCGCCGGAGAGCACGGCGAGGGCCACCTTGGGTCCCACCCCCTGGACGCCGACGAGCAGGAGGAAGAGCGCGCGCTCGTCCTCCGAGGCGAAGCCGAAGAGGGCGATCGCGTCGTCGCGCATGATCAGGTGGGTGTGCAGGAGCGTCTCCTCGCCGGCGGCGGGGACGTGGCGCAGGGTCTCGGACGAGACGGCGAGCGCGTAGCCGACTCCGCCGCACTCGACGACCACCCCCTCGGGCCGGCGCGCCGCCACGCGCCCGCGCACCGAGGCGATCATGCGATGGCCTCGCGCAGGGCGTGGCCGTTGGCGTGGCAGATGGCCACCGCGAGGGCATCGGCGGCGTGGTCGGGCTGCGGGGGCTCGGGCAGGGCGAGCAGGGCGCCGACCATGCGCTGGACCTGATCCTTGGCCGCCCCGCCGGACCCGCAGACCGCCTGCTTGATGGCCTGCGGCGTGTAGGCCGAGCAGGGCACGCCGGCCAGTCCCGCCGCGAGCAGCACGGCGCCGCGGGCCTGCCCGACGGCAAAGGCGGTGCGCACGTTCTGGCCGAAGAAGATGTCCTCGACCGCGAGGGCGGCCGGGCGATGGATCGATATGAGCTCGCGCACGCGGGCGTGGATGCGGGCGAGGCGCTGCTCGAGGCGAGCCTCGGGGCCCGTGGTGATCACTCCGCCGTCGAGCGCGGCGAGGCGACCGGCGCGAGCGAGGACAACGCCGTAGCCCGTGTTCGCGGTGCCGGGGTCGATGCCGAGGACGATCACCATGATGCTGATTCTGCGCCCGGGAGCGGACGCCTCCCGCCGCCGGTCGCGACCGCGAGCGCTAAGGTCGCCGCGCTGAGCGCCGCCGCCCCCGAATCGCCGTCCGCACGCCGCGCGCCGCTCGGGCAGACCGGCGTGGTCGCCCTGTTCTCGCTCACGCTGTTCCTGAGCGCGGTGCTCCTGTTCAGCGTCCAGCCGATGTACGCGCGCTTCGTGCTGCCGCTGTTCGGCGGCACGCCGGCGGTGTGGAACACGGCGATGCTCTTCTTCCAGATTCTCCTCCTCGCGGGCTATCTGTACGCGCACGAGACGACCCGGCGGCTGGGGGTTCGCCGCCAGGCCGTCCTGCACCTCGGGGTGGTGCTGCTGCCGCTGGTGGTGCTCCCGCTCGGCGTTCCGAACGGGGCCGCCGCGCCCGCCGGTGGCTCGACGCCGGTGGGTCCGCTGCTCGGCGTGCTCGTGCTCGCCGTGGGCCTCCCGTTCTTCGTGGTCTCGGCGACCGCTCCGCTGCTTCAGCGCTGGCTGGCCGGCACCGACCATCCCGCGGCGCGGGACCCCTACTTCCTCTACCGCGCGAGCAATCTCGGCAGCGTGATCGGGCTGCTCGCCTATCCGCTCGCCGCAGAGCCGACGCTGCGGCTGGGCCAGCAGGGCGTGCTGTGGGCGGTGGGCTACGGAGGGCTGATCCTGCTCGTCGCGGCATGCGTGGTGGTGGTTCGGCGCTCGGCGCGGGCCAGCGGCGACGAGGAACCCGCCGCCGAGCCATCGGTCGTCGCGATCGCCCTGCCGGAGGGTGGCGAGCCTTTCGCCGCCCCGATCTCCGCCCGACGCCGCCTGCGCTGGATCGCGCTCGCCTTTGTCCCCTCGAGCCTGATGCTGGGAGTCACGACCTACCTCACCGTCGATCTCGCCCCCGTCCCGCTCCTCTGGTCGCTCCCGCTCTCTCTCTACCTGATCTCGTTCATCCTCGCCTTCGCGCCCGGGGCGAGGAACGAGCGCCGCCAGCGATTCGTCGTCCTGATCCTCCCGCTGGTCGCGCTGGTGCTGTCGATCGCGCTCGTGCTCGACGCCCACGACCCGCTGTGGCTGATCCTCCCCCTCCACCTCGCGGGCTTCTTCGTCGCGGCGCTGGCCTGTCACGGCGAGCTCGCGCGCAATCGCCCGCCGGCGCGGTCGCTGACCGAGTTCTACATCTGGATCGCGGTGGGCGGAGCGCTCGGCGGGGTCTTCAACGCGCTCCTCGCTCCCGTCCTCTTCAACTCGCTGCTCGAGTACCCGCTGCTGATCGTGCTCGCCTGCCTGTGCCTGCCGAAGCGACCGGGCCGGTTTCCCGCCGGACCGCAGACCCGCTGGCTGGATCTCGGGGTGCCGGTCCTGCTCGGCGCGGTGACCGCGACCATCCTCGCCGCCACCGCCCGCGGCGGCCCGGAGCTCGCGACCATCGGACAGGGCTTCGCGCTCAGCCTGGCAGCCGGGATCGCCCTCAACTTCGCGCGGCGGCCGCTGCGCTTCGCCCTCTCGCTCGCCGCGATCCTGATCGCCGGCGTCGCCCTCGCGCCCGCCGACCCGGTGCTCTACCAGGAGCGCAGCTTCTTCGGGATAAACCGCGTCGAGGCCCAGCCCGGCGGCTTTCATCGCCTGATCAACGGGACGACGACGCACGGGGGCCAGTACACCGGCGAGCGCCGGCTCGAGCCCGTGACCTACTACGACCCGAGCGGGCCGGTGGGCCAGATCATGGCCCGCGTGCCGCGCGGCAGTGGCGCGGGCCGGGTCGCCGTGCTCGGGCTCGGCAGCGGCGGGCTCGCCTGCTACGCCGGCGCCTCCGAGCGCTGGACCTTCTTCGAGATCGACCCCAAGGTCGAGCGGATGGCCCGCGACCCGAGGCTCTTCACCTACCTGCGCGACTGCCCCGGCCGCCACGAGGTCGTGCTCGGCGACGCCCGCCTGTCGGTGGCCGGCGCTCCCGACCGCGCCTTTGGGCTGATCGTCGGCGACGTCTTCTCGTCCGACGCGGTCCCCGCCCACCTGCTCACGCGCGAGGCGCTGGCCCTCTACAGCTCGAAGCTGACCGCCGATGGGGCGCTCGCACTGCACATCTCGAACCGCTACCTCGACCTTGAGCCGGTGGTCGCCGCACTCGCCGCCGACGCGGGGATGACCTGTCTCTCGCGCGACGAGCCACGGCGTGAGCGGGGCCGCGTACCAGGCAAGCTCCCGTCGCACTGGACGGTGATCGCCGAGCGCCCCGCGGCGCTGGGGCGAGTGGCCTCCGACCCCCGCTGGCGTCCGTGCCGCCGCGAGGCCGGCGATCGCGTCTGGACCGATGACTTCTCGAACATCGTCGGGGCGCTCGATCCCTGAGTCGGGCGGGGCCCGCTTACGATGAGCCCAGAGTTCCTTGGAACGCCGATCCTCCACCCTCTCCTCGCGCGGGCGACCGCGCGGCGTCGACGCCTACCGCCCCGGCCCAGGATCGATCCGCTGGTCGACCGCGCCGGCCTCGGTCACCGCGCACGTCGACGCGGAGCAGGCCGTGTCGTTCTGGATGGACCAGCGGGTCCTGCTGCGACGGCTGAGAGTCCACTTCCTGCTGCTCCCGCTGTCCGAGGTGGCGGTCTTGAGCGACGACCGCGACCCGCTCCCGGGCACGCCGCGCGAGCACTGGCTCGTGTGGCAGTCGCTGACCAAGAGCGCGGTGACCACGAGGGTCCCCACCGACGCGGGGGTCCTCGCCGGTCGCCTCGGACTCGGTCGCGGCGCTCAGGGCGCGGCGGCGCGCGCCATGCTCGGCGAGCTCATGGCGGCGATCTGGCAGCTGCGCTCGGTCTGAGGGCAGCGGCCGGCGGCGCTCGACGGCTACAGGGTGATGACGTGGTCGGGCGGGTTGCCCGCGAGCGCGCCGTAGAGATCGGGAAAGCAGCCGACCTTCACGCCCTCCACCGTGCCCACCGGCGTCGCGGCCCGCGGCTCACCCTCGGCCAGCCCGCGCGCGATCGCGCACTGGTCGCAGAGCATCAGGAGCATCCCCTGCTCGCGCGCCACCTCGGCCAGGCGCTCGCCCTGCGGGTCGCCGGCGCGCAGCAGGTAGGTGTTGTCGTCGAAGAAGAACATCCCGACGACCTCGACGCCATGCGATCCGTCCTCGAGCTGGGGCAGGATCATCTGCCCGAGCTTGTAGCTCGCGGTGTGGCCGGAGGTGGAGAAGACGTAGGCGACCTTCATGGGCGGCGCGGCAGATTAGCGCGTGCCGGCCGGCGGCTCGCGGTCGGTAGGGTCGTCTGACCGTGCGCGCCATCGCCATAGACGGGTTCGGCGGCAACGACCGCCTGCAGCTCAGGGACGTCGCCGACCCCAAGGTCGGACCGGACGGCGTGCTCATCCGCATTCACGGCGCCGGCCTCAACCCGGTCGACCACAAGCTCCGCGAGGGCTATCTCGAGGCCGCCTTTCCGCACGTCTTCCCGGTCGTGCTCGGGTGGGACGCCGCCGGGGTGGTCGAGGCGGTCGGCCCGGCGGTGACCCGCTTTGCCCCCGGCGACGAGGTCTTCGCCTACTGCCGCAAGCACTTCGTCGGCGAGGGCACCTACAGCGAGTTCGTGAGCGTGCCCGAGGACTTCGTCGCGCCCAAGCCCGAGTCGATCGACTTCGTCAGCGCGAGTGCGGTGCCGCTCGCCGCGCTGACCGCATGGCAGGCCTTGATCGAGGTCACCGCCGTGCGGGCCGGCGAGACGGTGCTCGTGCACGGCGCGGCCGGAGGCGTCGGATCGTTCGCGGTTCAGATCGCTCGCGCGCGCGGCGCGCAGGTGATCGGGACGGCCTCGAGCGCCAAGCACGACTTCATCCGCCAGCTCGGGGCGGGCGAGCAGATCGACTACCACGAGGTCGACTTCGTCGAGGCGGTGCGCGAGGCGCACCCCGACGGGATCCCCGTGGTCTTCGATCTGTTCGGCGGCGACACCCTGCGCCGCAGCGTCGACGCCCTGACCGACGGCGGGCGCCTCGTGTCGATCGCCGAGCCGCCGGTCGACGACCACTTCCGCCAGCGCGAGATCCTCCCCGCCTACGTCTTCGTGCGCCCGAGCGGAAGCCAGTTGGCCGAGCTCTCGCGCCTTATCGACGACGGCGAGATCCGGGTCGAGCTCGAGGCGACCTACCCGCTGGCCGAGGCCGCCCAGGCGCTCGAGCGCCTCGAGAGCGGGCGGGTCCGAGGGAAGCTGGCGCTCGAGGTCGGCTGAGGGCCGCGCCTACGCGCCGGCGCCTTGATTACTATGCGACGCATGGTCACCGGGCTCGACTTCTTCCCAGTCCCCTCGCAGGACGCCGAGCGCTCTCGCAGCTTCTACGTCGACACCCTCGGCCTGCGCCCCGACGACAACGCCCGCTTCGAGGCCTGGGCCGGCCAGACCTGCTTCGGCATCTGGGAGCCGGAGCAGATGGGGATGGAGTTCGCTCCGCAGAAGAACGGCTCTCCGGCGCTGCACGTCGACGACGTCGCCGCGGCCCGCGCCGAGCTCGAGTCCCGGGGGGTCGAGTTCTTCGGCGACATCGTCGACACCGGGGTCTGTCACATGGCCTTCTTCACCGACCCGGACGGCAACGACCTCATGCTCCACCACCGCTACGCCCCGAGGGGCTGAGCACCAGCTCGAGGACCTCGCGCAGGTAGCGCTCGCGGACGTCGTCCGGCTGGCGCAGCATCCAGACGTGACGCAGCAGCTCGGGATCGCCCGCGCGGTCGTGGACCTGAAGCACGTAGCTCTCTCGCACGATCCGAGGCTGGTTGAGCATCCAGCGCTCCTCTGCGTCCGCCGCCCTGCTCGCGGCGGCGCGGCACAGGAAGTCGGGACCGAGCAGCACGCGCCGCTCGAGGCGGTGGCGTCGGCTGGGGGGAGCGGGCGCCATCGCGTCAGTTCAGCAGGCCGCTGGCGGTCCGGTCAATCGTCCTCCGAGGCCGGGCGCCGGCGCGCGGCCTTGCGAGCGCCGGTGCGCCGCTTGGACTCGAGGCGCCGCTGGCGCGCTCCCCGGCTCGGGCGCGTCTCGCGGCGCGGCGGCGCGACGTGCAGCGCCTCGGCCAGCCGCTCGCGCAATCGCTCGAGCGCGAGCTCGCGATTT
>CADCVU010000065.1 GCA_902806245.1 uncultured Solirubrobacterales bacterium | reverse complement strand
GCCCACCTCGAGATGAGCTCTCCCATCCCCTTGAGGGAGTAAGAGCCCTGGAAGACCACCAGGTGATAGGCCGGCGGTATACGCGCAGCAATGCGCTCAGCTGACCGGTACTAATGCTTCGAGGGCTTGACGGTTTTCTAAGCCCAGTGAGCGCTTGTCGACTGTGCGGTTTTCAAGGGCCGGCGCAAGCCGTGCCGTGCTCGCCGCGTTTCGGCGGCCATAGCGAGGGGGTCCACACCTCTTCCCATTCCGAACAGAGAAGTTAAGCCCCTCAGCGCCGATGGTACTTGGCCCGCAAGGGCCTGGGAGAGTAGGTCGCCGCCGGTTTTGTCGAAGGGAGTCGCCCCCCAGGGGCGGCTCCCTTCTTCGTCTCCGGCTGGTCGGTGCCTAGACTGGCGGCGTGCTGTCGTCGCTCGCCATCGTCCTCCTGGCCGTGGCCGGGCTGTTGGCGCTGCTCTTCCTCGGCGGATTCGCTTACAGCGCGCGGCGCGCGCGGCGCGACCGCGCGAGCGGCGTGCACCACATCGAAGCAGCCGACCGAGCGCTCGAGCGGGCACGGGCCACGGACCGCGGATGGGATCGCGCGCGACTCGACCGTGCGGCTCGCGCGGCCCTTGACGCCGAGCACCCCGGGCGGATCTACGACGAGCCTCAGCTCGTACTGGTCGACGACCGCCCGGGCGTGAGCGAGGACCGAGCCCACCTGGTCGCCACCTCCGAGGAGGGCGAGAGCCGGATCGTGCTGCGCAGGCGCAACGACGACTGGGAGCTCGAGACCCTGGACTGAGGCCCGCGGGCGCGGGCGCGGCGGGTCCGCGGCGATGCCGTGCGCACCGCGGCCGGCGACGGGTTAGCCCGGCGGCGAGGGTGCTGTGGCATCGCCTCCCGGCCCGCGGGGGGTGCGAGGGCCTCGTCGAGCTCCGGCCACAGCGCGACCACGCGCCCCGGGCGAGGCTCGGAGCCGCCGAGGCGGCGGGCGAGAGCGCGGTTCGAGCAGGTGTCGCCGCGCCCGGAGCGGCGTGCGGCCGTGCCGTCGCGACCGTGCAGGCGAAGCTCGCCGAGAGTGACGAGCTCGAGCACCACCGCGAACACTTCGTGGAGGCGAGAGAGGATCCGTATAGGAGGAGAGGTGACGAACATGTGTTCGCAAAGCTATGTCGGCGATCGGACGGCTGACGCCGCCGCTGCACGAGCGCTTGCAGGGTTCCGGCGGCCAAGCCCGCGGGCGCGGTAGGAGCCGCGAGCGACGCCGGCTGAGTACCGCGAGCGATCGGTCGCGGTAGGCTGCCAGCCGGTGACCGAGGCCTTCACGCACCGGCTGCGCGTCCGCTACTCGGAGTGCGACCCGCAGGGCGTGGTCTTCAACGCGAACTACGTCACGTACTTCGACATCGCGCTGACCGAGCTCTGGCGCGAGGCCATCGGGCCTTACGCCGACATGATGGCTGCAGGCGCCGACATGGTCGTCGCCGAGACGCGCGTGCGCTACCTCGCTCCCGCCCGGTTCGACGATGTCCTCGACATCTCGATCGTGCCCACTCGCCTCGGCAACACCGCGATGACCACGGGCATGGAGGTCCGCCTCGGCGAGACGCTCGTCGTCGAGGGGGAGATGCGCCACGTGTTCGTCGACACTCGCTCGGGGCTCAAGCGTCCCATCCCCGACGACGTGCGTCGAGGGCTCGAGCCCTATGCGGTCGACCTGGCCGGCGAGGCTTCCGCTCCCGCACCGTGATCCACCTGCGGATCGTCGCGCCGGAGCGGTGCGCGCACCAGGCCCTCGACCTGCTCGAGAGCTCGCCGAGCGTGGTCAACGTCATTCATCTCGAGGGGGCCGCCCGCAAGCCCAGGGGCGACGTGATCCTCTGCGACGTCGCCCGCGAGGACGGCAGCGTGATCCTGTGCGACCTGCGGGAGCTCGACCTCCATCACGACGGCTCGATCGCCGTCGAGATGATCGACACCGCGCTCTCGGACGCGGCGCGGGCGGCCGAGAAGGCGGCGGCCGGCCTGCCCTCGGACGCGGTCGTGTGGGAGGAGGTCGAGGAGCGCAGCTCGGAGTCGGCCGAGCTGTCGGCGAGCTTCCTGGCCTTCATGGTGATCTCGATGCTGATCGCCGCGGTCGGCGTGGCGCTCGGAAATCCCGTCCTGGTCATCGGAGCGATGGTGGTCGGACCCGAGTTCGGGCCGATCGCCGGCGTCTGCGTGGCCCTCATCGCCCGGCGCGGCGCGCTCGCGCGGCGCTCGATCGTCGCGCTCGCCGTGGGGTTTCCGCTCGGGATCGTCCTCACCTACCTGGCCAGCCTGCTCGCCCGGGCCACCGGCATAGGGCCGGAGACCTTGGCCGACAGCGTGCGGCCCCTGACCGCCTTCGTCTCGCATCCCGACGCGACCTCGGTGATCGTGGCCTACCTCGCCGGGACCGCCGGAATCCTGTCGCTGACCTCAGCCAAGTCGGGGGCGCTCGTCGGGGTCCTCATCTCGGTGACGACGATCCCGGCTGCCGGCAACGTCGGATTGGCCGCGGCCTACGGCGATTGGTTGGAGGCCGGCGGCGCGGCGCTTCAGCTCGGCCTCAACCTGGTGACCATCTTCGTGGCCGGGATGGTGACGCTGTACGTGCAGCGGCTCTTCTATCTGTGGCGCCGCCGCCGCCACGACCAGGCCTCCGAGCGTCACGCCGCGGGCCCGGCGGCGAGCGCAGGCAGCGACGACCACGCCGCGCCCCGCCGGCCCGTCAACCCCTGAGCTTGTCCCCCACCCGCGAGATCACCTCGTCGGTGAAGTCGCTGGTCGAAGCCTCGCCGCCCAGGTCGGTGGTGCGCACGCCGGCCTGGCTGGCACCGAGCACGGCGTGGTAGATCGCCTGCGAGGCCGTCTCGACCTCGTTGCGGTCGGTGACCTGGGCCACGTAGTGCAGCACCGCCGATCCAGCCAGGATCATGGCCATCGGGTTGGCGATGTTCTTGCCGAGCAGGCCTGGTGCGGTGCCGTGCGGAGCCTCCGACATGGCCGCGGTCACCTCGTAGTCGTCGTCGAAGGCCAGCAGCACCGACTCCGCGCCGGCGATCGACCCGTAGAGCGGGAGCACGAAGTCGGAGAGGCAGTCCCCGTCGCGGTTGAGCGCCGGAATAACCGCGGGCCCGTCGATGGCGCCCGAGACGAGGCCGGCGTAGGTCGCGTCGATGAGAACGGGCTCGTAGTCGATGTCGGAATGGCGCTCGGCGGCCGCGTCCATCTCCTCCTTGAGCATGCCCTCGTAGACCGGGCTGACAGTCCACTTGGGACCGCCGTAGACGCGCGCGTCCATGCGCCCGGCGCTGCGAAAGCTGTACTCGGCCACCGCCCGACACGAGCTGCGGGAGATCCGCTCGGTCCGCAGGGCGATCTCGTCCTCGGCCCCCTCGGACCCCTCGCGCCACTGCTCGGCGCCGTAGGCATCACCGACGGCCATCCGGCACACCGAGATCGGATGGTGGATGCCGGCCACGGGAGTAACCCCCGGAATACGACGGCCGGTGCGGATGATCACCCGCCCGTCGATCTGCTCGCGCAGCAGCTTGTTGGGGCTGCCGACGTCGTCCCTGCCCTCGGGCGTGATCGTCGCCGCCTTGATGCCGAAGCGGGCCTGGCGCAGAGCCTCGGAGGCCTCGGATACGACGCCGTTATCGGTCTCGCGCCGGTGAGCGAGCGAGAGGTCGTAGTGCTCGAGCTCGAGGGGGAGCCCGAGCACCTCGGGATCGAGCACACGGACGGCCTCGTCGAGCAGCTCCTGGCCGGTCTCGTCCCCGCCGAGGACGATGATGCGGAGGTCTTGGTCGGCCACGGTGTCGATCCTTCCCCGGCAGCGCCTCGATCAACGCATCGCCTGAGCTCGAGGCTGCTCGTGGTGCCTTCGACAGCTACGAGAAGGCGCTACGCGCGCCGGTGGTTCTGCGACGGCGGCGAGAAAGCCGGAGCGGCCGCGCGCCGCGCAGGCGGCTCGGCGCGTCGCTCAGACGCGCGTGAGGGCACCGGGCTCGAGCTCCGCGGTCGCGGACCCGCCGGCCAGGCCGAGGGTCAGGTCGAGCTCGCCGACCACGTTCTGGATGACCTCGCGCACACCCGCCTCCCCGGCCACCGCGAGCCCGTAGACGTAAGGACGCCCGAGCAGCACCGCGCTCGCCCCGAGGGCAAGCGCCTTGAAGGCGTCGGCGCCGCCGCGGATGCCGCTGTCGAGCAGCACGGGCGCGCGGCCGTCGACCGCCTCGAGGATCTCGGGCAGGGCGTCGAGGGTGGCGATCGCGCCGTCGACCTGACGGCCGCCGTGGTTCGAGACGACGATGCCGTCCATGCCGTGGTCGAGGGCTCGACGGGCGTCGTCGGGATGGAGGATGCCCTTGAGGACGATCGGCAGCCTGGTGCGCTCGCGCAGGAAGGGGAGGTCCTCCCAGGTCAGCGACGGGCGCGAGTAGATGGCCACGAAGCGCTCGACCGCGGCGCGGGCGCGCCCCGAGCGCAGCGCCCGCAGGAAGCGGTCGGGATAGGCGCGGGTGAGCGCGATCAGGGTGCGCAGGGCGGCGAGGTTGATCTGCGGTGAGCGCTCCGACCCGCCGTCGTCGCCGGGACGGTCGAGCATGCCGCGGAAGACCGGGTCGCTCGTGTACTGGGCGATCCCCTTGCCGCGCAGGAACGGGAGGTAGGCGAGGTCGAGGTCGCGCGGGCGCCAGCCGAGCAGGGTGGTGTCGAGGGTGACGACGATGGCCTCGCAGCCGCAGCGCTCGGCCCGGGCCACGAAGCTCTCGAGCAGGTCGTTCGAGGTGCTCCAGTAGAGCTGGAACCAGCGCGGCGCCTCGCCCATGGCGGCGGCGACCTCCTCCATGGGGCGCGAGGCCTGACTCGAGAAGATCATCGGGATGCCCTCGGCGGCGGCGGCGCGGCCCGCGGCGAGATCGGCCCCGGGGTGGGCGAGCTCGAGGACGCCGATCGGGGCGAGGAGCACGGGCGCAGGCAGCGTCCGCCCGAAGAGCTCGGTCTCGAGCCGGCGCTCGGAGGCGTCGCGCAGCATGCGAGGGACGATCCGCCAGCGGTCGAAGGCATCGCGGTTGGCCGCCATCGTGCGCTCGGCGCCGGCGCCGGTGGCCACGTAGGCATAGGCCTGCTCGGACATGGCGCGGCGGGCGGCGTCGGCGAGCCGCTCCGGCGCCACGGGCACGCGCGGCCGGCGGCCGCTCACCCCGCCCGTGTAGACGGCGGACTGGCGCTCGCGGCCGTTCATCGCGGCCGCGCGACCGCGCGCCCGGTGGCGCCCGCCACCCGCCCAAGCCGACCCGTCGCCCTTGAGGTCGAGCTCCGTAGCGCGCTCCTCCATGGCCGCGATCACCTTGGCCACGTGGGTGTCGAAGTCGACGCCGAGCTCCTCGGCGCCGCGGTGCACCTGCTCGCGGTCGACGGCGGCGGCGAAGCTCGCCTGCTTGAGCTTCTTCTTCACCGACTTCGGCGTGAGGCCGTGGATGCCCTCCGGGCGCACCCGCGCGCAGGCGGCCACGAAGCCCGAGAGCTCGTCGACGGCAAAGAGCGTCCGGGCCAGGGGCGTCGTGCGCGGAACTCCGAGGTACTCGGCGTGACCGGCCACCGCGTCGACCAGCTCCGGCGGGTAGTCGCGGCGCTCGAGCTCGGCCACGGCGAGGCGCGGATGCCCGGTGTCGGGGTCCGGATAGCGCTCGTAGTCGAGGTCGTGGAGGATGCCGGTGGCCGCCCACAGCTCCTCGTCCTCGCCGCCCTCGCGAGCGTAGGCGCGCATCGCCGCCTCGACCCCGAGCACGTGGCGGCGCAGCGAGTCGGACTCGGTCCATTCGCAGAAGAGCCGCCAGGCTTCGTCGCGGGAGACGCCCACAGGAGATTGAGGCTAACCAAAGCGGGGAGGAGGGCGCCTCGCAGCCCCGAATCCGTGGCCATGGCAACCGATACTCTCTCTCCGCTTCCCGCCGCCTTCGACCTGACAAGCCCCACCATGGAGAAGTTCATCATCGAGGGCGGGCATCCGCTCTCCGGCACGGTGGTCCCGGCCGGAAACAAGAACGCCGCGCTGCCGGTCCTGGCCGCCAGCCTCCTCACCGAGGAGGAGCTCGTGGTGCGCAACGTGCCGCGCATCCGCGACGTCGGGGCCATGCTCACGCTGCTCGAGTCGCTCGGGGTCGCCTGTGAGTGGCGCGAGGAGAACACGGTGGCGCTGTGCGCCGCCGATGCCGATCCGCGTGAGCTCGATCCCGCCCTGTGCGAGCCGATCCGAGCCTCCTTCCTGCTCGCCGGGCCGCTGCTCGCGCGCTTCGGCCAGGCGCACATGCCGCCGCCGGGCGGCGACGTGATCGGGCGCCGCCGCCTCGATCCCCACCTCGACGCCTTCCGCGCCCTGGGGGCGCGCGTCAACGTCAACAGCCGCTACCTGATCGACGCACCCGCCGGACTGCGCGCCTGCGACTTCTTCATGGACGAGCCGTCGGTCATGGCCACCGAGAACGCCCTCATGGCCGCCGCGCTCACCCCCGGTTCGACGGTCATCCACAACGCCGCCTCGGAGCCCCACGTCCAGGATCTGGCGCGGATCCTGCTGGGGATGGGCGCGCGCATCGAGGGCATCGGCTCGAACGTGCTCGTCGTCCACGGGCGGTCGGAGCTCGGCGGCGCCGATTACGCGATCGGCCCGGACTACATCGAGATCGGCTCGTTCGTCGCGCTCGCCGCGACTACTGGAGGAGAGCTGCGGATCCGCGACGTGGTCCGCGAGGACCTGCGCATGACGCGGCTCGTGTTCGAGCGGCTCGGCTGCGCGATGGAGTACGAGGGAACCGACCTGATCGTTCCGCCGGACCAGGACCTGCGCGTCAAGGACGACGCGGGCGATGCCATCTCCAAGGTCGAGGACGGTCCGTGGCCGGCCTTTCCGGCCGACCTGGGCTCGATCGCCCTGGCGCTGGCCACCCAGTCCGACGGCATGGTCCTGATCCACGAGAAGATGTTCGAGAACCGCCTGTTCTTCGTCGACAAGCT
>CADCVU010000064.1 GCA_902806245.1 uncultured Solirubrobacterales bacterium | reverse complement strand
GTCGTCGACGAGGCCTTCATGGATCTCGTCCCGGGCGAGCCCTGCTCGCTCGTGGCGGAATCGCTCGAGGACGTCGTCGTCGTGCGGTCGCTCACCAAGCTTCTCAGCGTCCCGGGGCTGCGGGCCGGCTACGCGGTAGCGGCGTCCGCACTGGCCGACCGCCTGCGGGCCGTGCGGCCACCGTGGTCGGTGAACGCCCTGGCCCTGGCGGCGCTCGCTGCCGCCGCCTCCCACCCTTCCGAGCTCGCGGCCGTCGCCGAGCGGTCGGCCGCCGAACGCGAGGATCTGGCCGCGCGCCTTGGCGCCATCGACGGCGTCCGCGTGTGGCCGGCGGCGGCCAACTTCGTCCTGATCGAGGTGGCCGAAGGACCTGCCGTGGTCGCTGCCCTCCGAGCCGAGAACATCGCCGTGCGGCCGGCCGGGTCCTTTCCGGGCCTCGACGACCGCCACATCCGCATCACCGCGCGCGGCGCGAGGCAGAACGCGCGCGTGGCCGACGCGGTCGCCGCCGCTGTCGCGGTGCCGGAGTGACCCTAACCGTCGTGGGGATCGGCGCGGACGGGTGGACGGGGCTCGGGGACGACGCCCGCCGGGCGCTCGTCACCGCCGCGATGGTCGTCGGCTCGGAGCGCCAGCTCGACCTGCTTCCCGCCGAAGCCGGCGGCACCCGCCGCGCCTGGCCCTCGCCGATGGAGCCGCTCGTCGACGAGCTCGCGGCCGCAGCGGCCGGGGACGTCGCGGTCCTGGCCAGCGGCGACCCGATGCTTCACGGCGTCGGCGCGACGCTCGTCCGCAGGGCCGGGGCCGGCCGCGTGAACGTGATACCGCACCCGTCCGCGTTCGCGCTCGCGTGCGCGCGCCTGGGCTGGGCGCAGGCTGACGTCGAGCTCGTCAGCGCTGTGGGACGGCCTCCCGAGGTCGTCGTGCCCGTGCTGCAGCCCAGCCGCCGGATAGTCGCCTATGTGACGGGCGCCGACGGGGCGGCGCGACTGGCCCGCGTGCTCTGCGACCGCGGCTTCGGCGCGAGTGCCTTCACCGTCCTCGAGCAGCTCGGCGGCCCGCAGGAGCGGCGGGTGGACACCACGGCCCGGCAGGCCATCGATCACACGGGCGATCCCCTGCACCTCGTGGCCGTCGAGGTCGCCGGCGGTCCCCCCCACGCCCGGACGCCGGGGCTTGCCGATGATGCGTTCGCCTCTGACGGCCAGCTCACGAAGCGCCACGTCCGTGCGATCACGGTCGCGGCCCTCGCGCCGCTGCCCCACGAGCTCCTGTGGGACGTCGGCGCGGGCAACGGCTCGATCAGCGTTGAGTGGCTGCGGGCCGAGCGGACCGCCCGCGCTGTGGCCATCGAGCCGCGCGAGGACCGCGCCACGCGCATCACCGACAACGCGCTGGCGCTCGGGGTCCCGGAGCTCCGAGTCGTCTGCGGCTCGGCTCCCGAGGCCCTCGAGGAACTGGCCACACCCGACGCGATCTTCGTCGGCGGCGGCATCACGACCCCGGGCCTGCTGGCCGCGTGCTGGGCCGCGCTGGCGACCGGCGGGCGCCTCGTCGCCAACACCGTCACGCTGGAGGGCCAGCAGGCTGTCGTCACCGCGCGGCAGCGCCACGGCGGCGCCCTGACTCGCATCGACGTCGCGCACGCCGACCGAATCGGGGGGTTCACCGGCTGGCGCGCGCAGATGACCGTTGTCCAGTGGTCTGCCACCAAGGAGCCCTGACCCCGCGATGCCCGCGACCGTCCACTTCATCGGCGCCGGCCCCGGCGCGCCGGACCTCCTCACGCTCCGCGGCCAGCGCCTCATCGCGGCGGCGGCCGTCTGTCTGTACGCGGGAGCGCTCGTCCCCCCCGAGATCCTGGCCCACGCCCCGCCCGGCGCGCGGCTCGTCGACACCCAGCACCTACAGCTTCACGAGATCGTGGCCGAGTACGTCACCGCCCACGCGGCCGGTCAAGACGTCGCGCGGCTGCACTCAGGTGATCTGTCCATCTACAGCGCCGCTGCCGAGCAGATGCGCCGGCTGGACCACCTGGGAATCCCGTGGGACGTCACGCCCGGGGTCCCCGCGTTCGCCGCGGCGGCCGCCGCGCTGCGCTGTGAGCTCACCGTCCCCGAGGTCGCGCAGACCGTCATCCTCACGCGCCACGGCAAGTCCTCCTCTGCCATCCCGGCGGGCGAGAAGCTCTCCTCGCTCGCCGCGCACGGCACCACGCTCGTCGTCCACCTCGGCACGCAGGCGATCGAGGAGATCGTCAACGTCGTTGCGCCCCACTACGGCGAGGATTGCCCGGCCGCCGTCGTAGCGCGGGCAAGCTGGCCGGACGAGCTGATCCTGCGCGGGACGGTGGCCAGCATCGCCGCTCTGGTCTCCGACGCTGGCGTCAAGCGCACGGCCACGATCCTCATCGGTCCGGCGCTCGGCGCCCGCGGGTTCCGCGACAGCCACCTGTACTCCGAGGCGCGCGACCGCAGCGGGACGGACTGACCGTGCGCCGACTGCTCCTCATCGGGATTGGCGCAGGGGACCCGGACCATGTGACCGTCCAGGCCGTCGAGGCACTGAACGCGTTCGACGTGCTCTTCATCGTCACCAAGGAGGTCAGCGCCGACGAGCCCGTCGCGCTGCGGCGCCAAGTCGTCGACCGTCATCGAACGGCAGGCAGCCATCGCACCGTGGAACTCGTCGACCCGCCCCGCCCCTGGCGTGAAGCAGCGGACTACCAGGCCGCGGTCGCATGCTGGCGCGAGCAGCGGGTGAGGCGCTGGGGGGCCGCGATCAGCGATGAGCTCACCGAGAGCGAGACCGGCGGCTTCCTCGTATGGGGTGACCCGTCGCTCTACGAGTCCACGCTCGCGATCGTGCAGGAGATCGCCGCACGTGGGACCGTGCCCTTCGAGCTCGAGGTCATTCCTGGCGTCAGCTCCGTCCACGCGCTCACCGCCCGCCACCGCATACCGCTCAACCGCGTCGGCCGCGCCGTACAGATCACCCCGGCGCGCCTGCTCGGCGAAGGAATGCCGGCGGGTGTCGACGACGTCGTCGTGTTGCTCGACCCGCACGCGGCCTTTGCGACGATCCCTGCCGACGGGATCGACATCTACTGGGGTGCCTACCTGGGGACGGCGGACGAGATCCTGCGCAGCGGTCCCTTGAATGAGATGGCCGGCGAGATCGTCCGCGTGCGCGACGCGGCGAAGGCCCGCAAGGGCTGGATGTTCGACACCTATCTGCTGCGGCGTCGGGCGTGACGCCTCGCATCCTGGTCCTCGGCGGCACGGCGGAGGCGCGCGCGCTCGCGCAGGAGCTCGGCGCCGCCGGCGTCGCCGTGGTCTCGTCGCTGGCCGGTCGCGTGGCGCGCCCGCGGCTGCCGACGGGAGAGGTGCGCATCGGCGGCTTCGGCGGGCCGCAGGGACTGGAACGATGGCTCGTCGAGCACGCGATCGGCGCGGTCGTCGACGCGACGCATCCCTTTGCCGAGCGTATCTCGGTCTCGGCGGCCCAAGCGACCAACAGCGCCGGGCTGCCGCTCCTGCGCCTCGAGCGCCCCGGGTGGGAGGCCGGGGCCGGGGACTGCTGGTACTGGGTCGACGACCTGCCGCAGGCCGCCGCCGCACTCCGCGGACTCGGCGCCGACCGCGTGCTGCTCACCACCGGGCGGCAGGGCCTCGCCGCGTTCGCCCACGACGACGTGAGGTGGTTTCTCATCCGCTGCGTCGACCCGCCGGACGTCGCGCTGCCTGCACGCCACGAGGTCCTTCTCGAACGAGGCCCTTACACGCTGGAGGGCGAGCTCGCCCTCATCGACGCGCACTGCATCGACGTCGTCGTGACCAAGGACAGCGGCGGCCGGCTGACCGAGGCCAAGCTGCACGCCGCTCGACACCGCGGCCTGCCGGTCGTCGTCGTGCGGCGCCCCCCGCGCCAGGGGGTGCCCACCGTACGGACCGTCGCCGAGGCCGCCGCCTGGGCGTGGCGTCAACCTCCGGGGTAGCTGCGCGGGGTGTAGACGCGGTCCCGTCCGCCGTGGCCGTTCGCGCTGATGACCCGCGTCGTGGAGGAGCCGACGATGAGCAGCGTGCGCATGTCGACGACATCGAGGTCCAACGTGCCGAGCGTCGTGACCTCCACGGCTTCGGCATCCGAGCCCACGGCGCGAGCCACCACGACCGGCGTCGACCGCGCGCGATGGGTGCGCAGCACCTCGATCGCCCGCTCCAGCTGCTCTCGCCTGGTCCTGGACGCCGGGTTGTACAGCGCCAGCGCCATGTCGGCTCCGGCCGCCGCCTCGAGCCGGCGCTCGATGATCGGCCACGGCTTGAGGATGTCCGAGAGCGATACCACCGCGAAATCGTGGCCGAGCGGCGCGCCGACCCGGGACGCCGCCACCTGCATCGCGGACAGCCCAGGCACGACGTGCACTTCGACGTCACGTGCCGCGCCGTCGGTGCCGTCAAGGGCCTCGAGCACCGCCGAGGCCATCGCGAAGATGCCGGGGTCCCCCGAGGAGACCACCGCGACGCGCGATCCGGCGGCCGCGAGATCCAGGGCGTGCCGAGCCCTGTCGGCCTCGACCCGGTTGTCGGTCGCAAACCGCTCCTGTCCGCTTCGAGGCGGCACGCGGTCGACATAGGCCTTGTAGCCGATGAGGACGTCCGCTCCGGCCAGCGCGGTCTGCGCCTCGAGCGTCAGCCACTGCGGCCCTGCAGGCCCGAGGCCGACGACGCTCACGCTGCCGGCGGTGTTCGCGCTCGTTGCGCGCTCGTGCTCCGTCGGCACCAGTACGAGCGACATGTACGGAACCTCCCGGGCGTCGACCTCCCGCAGCGGGGCCGAGCGCTCATCGGCGGAGCTGGCCCGCTCGACGTACACCGCCCGGTCCGCGACTTGGGCGGCCTCGGCCGCCTCGCGGACGCCGGCGAAGGTCCGCCCGAGCTTCATGACAACCGCGGCGTCGGTCGAGCGCAGGCGCGTGGCCAGGACGTCGGCCGGGAGCGTGCCCGGCAGGATCGTCAACACGTCGTCGCGCTTGACGAGCGGCGTGCCCGCCGTCGCCGCGGCGGCGCTGAAAGACGTCACTCCCGGCACGACCTCGGTGACGTAGCGATGCGAGAGGCGCGCGTGCAGGTACATGTAGGAGCCGTAGAAGAACGGGTCGCCCTCGCAGAGCACCACGACGTCGCGCCCGGCGTCCAGGTGCTCGGCGAGCTGCGACGCGCTCGCGTCGTAGAAGTCGGCGATCGCGGCCTCGTAGCCCCCGGGATGGTCGCTCTGCTCGATCGTCACCGGATAGGTCAGCGCTACCTCGACGACGCCTTCCCGCAGGTAGGGGTCGGCAATCGTGCGCGCCACGCCGCCGGTCGTCGCCCGGCGCGCCACCGGGTAGGCCACGACGTCGGCGGCAGCGATCAGCCGCGCCGCCTTCAGCGTCACGAGGTCCGGGTCGCCGGGCCCGACGCCCACCCCGTACAGGCGACCGGCAGCGGCCTGAGGAGCGCTCATTCGGCGGCGTTTGCTAGCGCGTTGACGGCGGCGGCAGCGATCGCGCTGCCGCCGCGACGGCCGTGGACGACCAGGTACTCAAGGCCCAAGGACTGCTCGGCAAGAGCGGCCTTGGACTCGGCCGCGCCGATGAACCCCACGGGGACCCCGATGACGGCCGCCGGCCGCGGTCCGCCCGGCTCAACGAGATCCAACAGGTGAAAGAGCGCGGTGGGAGCGTTGCCGATGGCGACGAGCGATCCCTCCAGCAGCTCACGCCACAGCTCGACGGCGGCGGCGGTCCGAGTGGTGCCACGCTGGGCAGCCAGCGGTCCGACGCGAGGATCCGTCAGCGCGCAGACGACTTCGTTGCCGGCTGGCAGGCGCGAGCGGGTGACGCCTGAGGCGACCATGTTCGTATCGCACAGGATCGGTGCGCCGGCCCGCAGCGCCGCCTCACCGGCGCGCCCGAACCGGGGGGATGCCTCGACGCTGCTCGCCAGGTCGACCATGCCGCAGGCGTGGATCATGCGCACGATCGTGCGCTCCAGGATCGGCTCGGTGCCGGCCAGGTCGGCCTCGGCGCGGATGGTGGCGAACGAGCGCCGGTAGATCTCGGCACCGTCGCGGAGGTAGTCCCGGGTCACCGGCGCCGATCCGTGGCCGCGAGAAGGGCGAGGGCGCCGTCGACGGACGCGACGCTGGTGGTCGT
The DNA here is from genome assembly GCA_902806245.1 of uncultured Solirubrobacterales bacterium. Lineage (GTDB taxonomy): Bacteria > Actinomycetota > Thermoleophilia > Solirubrobacterales > Thermoleophilaceae > JACCUC01. The sequence continues at coordinate 16,603 of CADCVU010000064.1, read as the reverse complement.
CCCGGCGAGCTCTACTAGCACGTCGGAGGAGGTGGCGGTCACGGTCACGGGGGCCGAGACCGGGCGCCCGCAGCCGCGCTCGCACGCCGTCCAGTGCTCGGCGGGGGCCGGGTCCACTCGCTCTTGGCGCGCCGACGCGCGGCGAGTGGCGGCGGCGCGCACGTCCATGCGGGCACTGGCGCAGGCGCCGAGTCCGGCGCAGGCCGAGATGCCCTCCCAGCCGGAGTCGGGGGTGGCGACCAGGCCCATGGCCTCGAGGTCCGAAACCAGGTCTCCTACGCGCCCGGCAGGGACGTCGACGAGTGTGAGCGTCCGCGCGGGCGACAGTCGGAGGCTCGTCACCCCGGTCTCCAGCAGGGCCCCGAGCGCGGTGAGCGTCGCGTGCTCCAGGCGGCCCAAGGGCGCCAGCGCGGTGACGGCGAAGCGGCCGTCGGACTGCTCGAGGGCGCCGGGCGCGACCGGCCGGGTGGCGACACCTGCAGTCTCACCGAGCACAGAGCCGCCGAGAGCCCGCGCGACGCGGCCGGCTCCGTCAGGCAGATCGTCGATGCGCCAACCGCCGGCATCGTCGGCCCGTGAGAGCGCCCGAAAGGCGTGCGCGGCGTCCAGCGCGAGCTTGGGGGCGTCGCCGGGGGCGGCGTCGAGCGTCGTCCGGCGTCCCGCCAGCTCCAACCGCAGTCGTTCTCCGCCCTCGGACGCCACGAGCACCACGTCGGCGCGCTGGCGGCCGACCGTCCGGCTACCGTCCTCCACGACGAAGAGGAAGCGGCCGGGCAGGAGCGCCAGCTCGGTCTCCTCACACAGCGCCCGGTCCAGCGGGGTGACGATCTCGTCGGCGAGCAGCACGGCGGCGGGATGGCGGCCTCCGAACGGAGAGGCGAGGATGTTGCGCACCCGGTCGTGCCTGGGTGACGGCAGCAGGCCCGCCCCCCACAGCTGGTCGGCCGCCCATCGCGCGTCCTGATCGCGCAGTCCGCGGACCTGGAGGCTGGCGCGCGAGGTCAGCTCGACGATGCCGTTGCCCCGAGCCGCCAGCTTCGCGACGGCGCGCAGTCCCGTGACGTCGAGCCGGCCGCCTGGGAGCCGTATGCGCGTCAGATGTCCGTCGGCGGCCGGGTGCAGACGGAGGACGCCGGGGCACCGGTCCTGGGTCACGGCCTGACGCTCACGGGAACCGCGGCGAGGGGTTGTGGCGCATCGAGCGACCTCCTGGGAAGAGCGCGTCCCGTAGATGGCTATCGCGATGGCCTGAGTTCCTGACTCCTGGGCCGAGGCCCAGTCACAGTGGCGCGACCGTCCCGAGCTCGCATCGGGTTCCTCAAGCCATCGCGCTGACTGCCAGCATCATAATCGTCGCCGCCGCGGTCCTGTCGAACGGAGTTCGCGACAGCACGGCTTGCGACTGCCGGATATGATGCCGCCACGTCTGACGACGGAGGAAGCCGGTTCGAGTCCGGCGCGGTCGCGCCACTGTGCACCAGGGCCCCGGGGCACCTGCAAGCCAGACACTCCAGCGTCGAACGAAGCCAATCCACGACGGGACGCGTCATCCCCAGGAGGTTCTCGCATGTCTGAAGTGCTCGTCGAACGCGAAGCGGTCGTCGGTCCCATCGTCTCCCCTGGCGAGCTGCTGCCGTATGCGGTCTTCGCAGGCGTGCTCCTCTCCGTGGTCGTCTACTTCGTCGGTGCCGAAGCGGGCGCGATGTCCGTCCTCGGCAGCGGCGCCGTCCACGAGTTCGTGCACGACGCGCGCCACCTGCTCGGCTTTCCCTGCCACTGAGAAGGCCTGACATGGTTCGCGCCCTGCTCGTGCGGGGGATGCTCGTCGGGCTCGCGGCCGGCGTGCTCGCGTTCGCGTTCGCTTTCGTCTTCGGTGAGCCACAGCTTCAGGCCGCCATCGAATTCGAGGACTTGCGGGCCGCCGGGGCAGGCGAGCCCGGGCAGGCCGAGCCCATCGGCCGGAGCGCGCAGCGTACGATCGGCCTCCTGACCGGGACCGTGGCGCTTGGTGTCGCCTTCGGCGGACTCTTCGCGCTTGGCTTCGCCTATGCATACGGTCGCATCGGTCTCCCCGGGGCACGGCTGACCGCGGCGTGCCTCGCCCTCGCGGCCTTTGCGACGATCACGCTGGTGCCGTTCACGAAGTACCCGGCCAACCCGCCAGCGGTCGGTGGTGGTGGGGAGTCGATCGACCAGCGCACTCTGCTGGCCTTCGCGATGATCGCGATCACGGCCTGTGCACTGGTCGCCGCCGTTCGCCTGCACATGCAGCTTACGCGTCGGCTGCGAGCGTGGGACGCCGCCCTCGTCGCCACCGGCGTGTTCGTCGCGGTGATCGTCGTCGCGCAGCTGATCCTCCCGGCGGGCGACGAAGCTCCGCCCGGCTTTCCGGCCGACGTCCTCTACCACTTCCGCCTCGCCTCATTGGGGACCAGTGCCACGCTGTGGCTGACCATCGGCTTGGGCTTCGGCGTGGCTGCGGAGAGGCTGCTGCCGCCACGTGCTCGCCACGCGCGCGGGTAGGTAGTTCGGAGGCAGCGTCGCCGCTTCCGGCGGGGCCGCCGGCGATCGCGGTGCAGGCCGCGTGGAGCGGACACTCGCGCGGCCGCTAGGCCGGAGCGGAGACGCCCTTGCCGCGGGGGCTCACCGCCGCTTGCCCGCGCCGAGCGGCAGCGCCTCCACGGCGTCTGGGAGCACCGCAACAGCGAAGCGATCGCTCAAGATGGAGCGGTCCAGCGACACTGCAGCGCGCTCGACGCCCGCCTCGTCGCCGCCGGTCACAAGCCACACCCGTTGCTCGCCCTCGACCGCCGTCGCAGCGACGAGCCCCGTCCCTGCGGGCGCCGTCCGCGCCACCCGGCCGCTGGCATCCAGGAGCTCGAGCCGGCGCCCGCCAGCGCCGAAGCGCGCGAAGACCCCACTCGCCTCCGGCCCGCGTTCGAGCGACGTCGCGGCGCGCACGCGCCGCGCCAACGACCACGGCGCGACGACGACCCTGATCACGTTCTCACCGGCAACATCGCCGAACGACCCAACCGAGGCCGTGACCCCGGCCTCGCTCAACCGGCGCTCGACCTCGCGACAGGCCCGACCCCCGTCGTCGGCGCACTCGACCCGCACCGGCAGGCGCTTGCCCTCGACCCCGCTCAGCAGGGGCTCAGGGTAGGCGCCGACAATGGCCGGAATGCTCATGGCCGCGCCCCGGCGACGGTAGTCCCATTGCACGACATCACCGGGGTAGAGCTTGCGCTCCGCCGCCGCCGCACTCGCCTCGAGCCCGTTCACGAAATAGGACCAGGCCGGCCCGCCCGAGCTGCCGCCGGCTTCGATTCCGTCGATCGACCTCACCGAGCCGCCGGCGTAGGCTGTCTCGACCCGTCGCTCGGCCTGGAGGAAGCGCAGGGCGGTGTCGCCGCCCCGCGAGGGCCGCCGCGCGGTCGCATGAATGCGCTCCTGCCCGAATTCGCGCGTGACCCTGAGCTCGACGCCCGCTTGGCGCGACTCCGTCGGCCCGAGGCCGCACGCGGCCAGCGCTGCGACCGCGGCGAGGGTAAGCGCTACTGCGAGCGCGCGGACCGTCCACATCGTCGCTCTCAGGCTACCTCGGCCACCCTCGGTCGACCTTTGTCGAGGGCTGGAGCCAACCGTCGTGGCGGCGGGCCTTTTCGATTGACGCGGCCGTCCGGGCACATGACTCCGTTCGCGCGCCGGACTCTCACCGGGCTTCCCTTGCCCGCCGGTCTGCGGCCGGAACGGCGAGGCCACCTTCAACCGCCAGGGGCAACCGGCACGACCCGGTGCTGCACCAGATGCTTTGGCGCGTGACCCAGGACGAGCGCCGGCACACTACGCCCTTCTGCTGGGCGCGGGCCGGCGGTGCAGGCCGAGCCGGCGGCGATGCTGGGCTGAGCTTTCGGTGGCGAGCGCGCCTGACGCTCGCTCGGCTGGTTGTATAATCACTCTGTCGCGCCGCCATCGTCCAGGGGACTAGGACGCCGCCCTCTCACGGCGGAAACCGGGGTTCGAATCCCCGTGGCGGTACTACTGCGGCAGCCGAGCCGCAGCGGCCCGGAGCCGCATCGCTTCGTCCGGCAGGCACGCCGGAGTCTCGAGGTCCGCCGCAGCGCCCGTGAGGACGGTCCTCATGGAGCCGATCTCGCTGATGTAGGCGCCCGGATGCTCTCGTGCGAAGCGGAGAAGCCCCGCGACGATCCCTCGAGCCGCAACCTCCGTCGCCTGAGGGTCAACGGGAACCTCTCCTCGAGAGGCCTCGATCGCAACCGTGCAGTAGTTCGACAGCTGGAAGCGGCCGTCGGAGATGCGCTTCTCGTCGCCGAGGGAGAGGCCGTCCTGCTCACCGAACACGGCCGCCTCGCGGTCACTGAGGGGCCCGGTCAGGGCGAGGACGAGAATGGCGAGCAGAAGACCGGCGAGGGCCGCGACGAGCACCGCCCTGGTTCTGACACTCATGCGGGGAAGTATGGCCGCCACCGTCCCTCCGCCGACGCGCTCGGCTGCATAGCGCGAGGAGGGAGGACGCTCTGCGCCGGCCAGTCGCTCAGCGCGACACCAGCCGTCCCACCGCCGCCATGAGCTCGTCCGCCTGCGCTTCCGGCGCGTCGGGCCCACCACCCCCACCCACGAGGCAATGCCGCGCATGATCGTCCAGCAACCCGAGCGCCGTCTTGTCGAGCGCGGCCTGGATCGCGCTGATCTGGGTCAGCACGTCGATGCAGTAGCGGTCGTCCTCGACCATCTTGGAGACTCCCCGCACCTGCCCCTCGACCCGCGCGAGACGAGCCAGGAGCTGATCCTTGGTCGCCGTGTAGCCGCGCTCAGCCATCGGCACTCCCCTCGGCCGGGACGGCCGCCGCGGCCCCGCCGTACTCCCGCTCGCGAAAACGCTTCATCTCCGCGATCTCCTTCTTCTGAGCGGCGATGATCCCCTCCCCGAGATTGCGGAGCCGCCGATCATCGGTCTCGGCGAGCACGGCCTCGGCCATACGCGTCGCACCCTCGTGGTGGGGCACCATCTCGTCGACGAAGGCGCGATCGAACGGCTTTTCGCCGCGGATCGTGTTCGCGCCGTCCATGTGGTTCATGCCCGCCTCCTGAGCCGAGAGGCCGAGCGCCATGTGGGCGCCCATGTCGGGCTTGAGCGGTGCGTTGAACAGTCGCTCGTGGATCTGGCCCATCTCGCCGATCTCCTCGGTCTGGGTCCGGGTGATGTCGCTTGCCAGGTTCTTCACGAACTCGGTCCGGGCCTCGGTCTCGGCGACCTTGGCCATGTCGACGGCCGAGCGGTGGTGGGGCACCATCGACTGCAAGAAGGCCTGCTGGGGATCGGCCTCTTCGCCCCCGCCACAGGCGACGACGAACACGGCGAGGACGAGGGCGCCGAGCGCCATGAACACCTTCGACGAACGCATGGAGCTCCTTAGTGAGAGTGATACTGGTGCACGAGGGCGTGACCCTTACCGCGCGCCAGCAGATAGCGGTTCGCGTACCAGGCGAAGGGGAAGGCGACGACGAAGCCGCCGAGCATCGGCCCCCAGAAGAGGACGTCGTCGAGGTAGGAGTCCATCGCGCCGGGCACGAGCACCATCACGGCGTTGTCGATGACCTCCATGATCGAGATCGACACCGTGTCGGTGGCGAGGGCGATCGGGACGATCGCGCCGAACGCAAGCCCCGCCTTGAAGAGCGGGATAGAGGTCAGGATGTAGCCGAAGAGAAAGGCCAGCCCGACCGCCAGCACGATCGAGGCGACGTCGCCCCAGCCGAGCGCCGTGGCGATCACGAGGCCCGTCACCTCGCCGAGCACGCAGCCGGTCATGCAGTGGAAGGTGGCGCTGACCGCCAGCCGGTTGAGCGAGCCGTCACCGTGCTCGTGGGCGGCGTGATCGGTGCTCTCGGCGGCGCCGACTGCGGCCTCTGAATGGGTCTGGGTGCTCGCCATTCGGCTCTCCCTCGCTGTAGGACGACAGCGACTATACCCTATGGGGGTAGGGGTGTCAAACCGCGGCTAGGGGCGGTAGGATCCTTCGTGGCAGCCGGCCCTGGCTCTCGCTCGCCGGCGAAGGGCTCGGGGCGCAGCACCCCTCCCCCCGCCACGTCTCGAGGCCCTCCTTGAGCGCCACCGCCGCGATGACCAGGCCCGCCGCCGGATCGAGCCCCCACAGCCCGAGCACGGCGTTGCCGGCCAGGCCGACGAGCAGCGCCGCGGCCAGGTAGGAGCACAGGAGGTTCTGCTGGCCCTCGCCGCGAAGCGCCACCGACCCCATGCGCTCGCCAAGGCGCTGCTTGAGCCGGCCGAGCCACGGCATGAGCAGGAGGCTCGTGATCGAGAGCCCGATCCCCACCCAGCTCTCATCCGGGCGCTCACCTCCGAGCAGCGCGTCGAGCGACTCGTAGCCGACGAACGGCGCGAGCAGGAAGAACTGCACGGCCACGAGCGTCTGGGCGCGGCGCTCGGCCGCCGCGGAGAGCAGGCGCGCACCGGTGAACCGCCAGACGATGACCAGGCTAGCGACGCCCTCGATCGCCGAGTCGATCCCGGCCGTCAGGGCGACGCCGCCCTCGGCGGCCATGTAGGCGAGGCTGAGCCACGAGAGCTGCTTGGCCCGCCGCGCGAGCTCAGGTACTCCTGGCGTGGGATCTCCGCGGGCGGCGCGCTGCCAGGCAGCTCGAGCGTGGTCACGCCGAGACCTCGGTGGGCTCGAGCACCGAGCACACGAGCTCTCGGCCGGCCGCGGTGAGCGAGTAGAAGACGACTCGGTGCTCGCGGCGCGAGCGAGCGAGCCCGGCGTCGCGCAGCGCGCGCAGGTGGTGTCCGACGAGGTTCTCGGAGCGCTCGGTCACCCACGCGAGGTCGCAGACACACAGCTCGGCGCCGTCGCGGAGAGCGACAGCGATGGTCAGCCTGGTCGCGTCGCCCAGCGCAGCCGCGCGGACGGCGGCGCGTCGTGCATCGAGCGGATCGAGAGCCGACGCGCGCAGGGCCTCGGCGCGCGGGAGGTCGAGGCAGAGGAGGTCGCAGCGATCGGCGCTCACGGCTCATCGTAACCGACGTTAGGGTGAGAAATGCGGCAGGTGATCCGCGAGAGGCGGCGTAAGCCCATCCGACCCCGAGAGCACGGAGGCGCCGGTTGGCCACGAGGATCGTCTTCGTCGGCGGTACTCACATCGAAGTCGAGACGCCGATCCAGAACCTGGTGCGCCTCTTCGAGGAGGCGGGTCGATCGGGCCTCTCCTTCGCCTCGGCCCTCGACGCGAGCATGCGCTACTTCGTCAACCGTGAGCAGATCGTCTACCTCGAGGCGATCCCCGATCGCGAGGAGAAGCCGTTCTGGGTGCAGACGAGCCGGGAGGCGGAGGTGACGAGGAAGCTCAGCGGCTTCTCCGGCGCTCCGTGCCCACGGCGCCAGCGCCGGTCGGGTTAACCGCGAGGGGGGCCGTGCCCGCTCAGGCGGGGACGAGCGGCCCGGGCGGCCGGACCTGCGCGCGACAGCCCTCGGCCTCGAAGCTGATGTAGGCTGACCGGCACTCGCTCGCGATCAGGTCTTGACAGCGCCCGTCGTGCCTGGCGGGGCCCGTCACGTGCACGACGGCGTAGGCCATGACGGCCACGAGGACGAGTGCGACGAGCAAACGCAGCGCCCGCTGGGTCTCCGGCGCTCCGAGACCGCCGAGACCGTGAACCGGGGCCATGGCCCGTCTATCGGCACCTGTGCTTCCGCCTTGAGCCCTTCGACTGGCGCGGGCGCCGCGGGCGTGGCCGCCGCGGTGGAAGCTTCAGCCTCCGTCAACATCGGTCCACCCAGAGGCGGTCGGCCGTTACGTCGTCCGCTCGCTCGGGTAGGTTGGCGCAATGAGCATCGGAGCTTCAATATTCCTCATCGCCGTCGGAGCGATCCTCGCCTTCGCCGTCGACCTCGGCAGCCTTGGGCCGGTCGAGATCGAGACGGTCGGGATCATCCTCATGATCGCGGGCATCGTCGGTCTTCTCTTGTCCCTCTTCTTCCTGAGCAGGGCAACATCGCGTCGGCGCGATGACCCAGATGTAGTCCGCGAGCGCGAGATCCGCTAACGCGCGTCGGACGGTCCAGGCGCTCGACGGCGCGGCCGGCTAGGCGGCGGAGGGTGGCGAAGGTTCCTGCGGCTGCGCGGTCGTGGCTGCGAGCACCGGCTCGTCGGCGGCCGCCGACGGCTGTGGCCTCACGCTCGGCGGCTCAGGCGGATCCTGGAGTCCCTCGACCGGCGTCGATCCCGGCCGCCGTGCCAGCGCGGCCGGACCACCCTGCGGGCGTGCCGCGACGACCGCCGTCGCGCCCGCCTGGCTCGCGGCCCGGGAGTCGGGCTCCGCGCTCGCCTTCGCCGGCGGCTGCTGTTGCTCGGGCTGCTTCGACGCGCCGTTGCGGCGCACTTCGATCTGCGTGAGGCCGCTCATGATCGCCTCGAGATCCTCGATCACCGACCCGCCGCTTCCGCGTAGCCGCGCCAGCATCCCGTTGATCTCGGAGTCGGCGGCGGCGGCGCGCTCGAGCATCTTCTGCGTCGCCTCCTCGACTCGGCGCAGGTAGTCGGCGGCCTCGGCCGCGGCGCGCTCGCGCGACTCGCGTAAGAGGCGCTCTGACTCCTCGCGGGCGCTCTTCAGGTCGCGGGCGGCCTCGGCGCGGACCCGGCGGGCCTCGGTCTCGGCGTCCTGCTCGAGCTGGGTGGCCGTGCGCTCGGCCGCCTCGACGATCTCGCGGACCCGCTCGGCCGCTCCGGCGGTCAGAGGCGGAACGTTAGGGCGCTCGGCCTGGGCGTGCTGAACGCGGCGAAGCTCGGCGATCGACGAGCCGATCTGGCGCAGTTGGGTCTCGACCGCGTCCTCCTGCGAGTCCTCGCGGCCGGTCCAGCGGGCGCGCTCGAACTCGACGGGGAGCGTGGTCCGGATGCGGTCGAGGATCTTGTAGACCTCGTCGCGATCGACTCGGGCCTCGCGTGTGAAGGGGATCGGCTTGGCCTCGGCCATCAGCTCGTCGAGGCGCTCGATCAGTACCAGGCTGTCCATGCTCGACTCTTTCGATGGGCCCGGCGGCGTTCCTTCCGGACTCGAAGAAATTCTTCCGGCCTCGAGGACGCTCGCGCTCAGCCCCGCGCCGGGGGTCCGCCGTCGGCGTCGACCCAGCACAGGCGTGCCGTGTAGTCCTCCACCGCGTCCGGGTGCTCGCCGTTCGCCATGAGCGCGAGGCGAAGCAGCGGCTCGGCCTCGGCGTCGAGCGGAACGACCTCGTCGTAGGCGACGTCCAGGTCCTCGTCGAACACGCGAAGGCCGAGCTGCTCGCAGAAGACGAAGAACGCCCCGCCTCGCCGGTCTCCGAGGACCTCCTCGAGCGCAACTCCTCGCGCGCAGTGCCGATACAGCTCCGCGACGGCGCGACACTCCTCGGGCGGCTCGGCCAGCAGCGGGCCGAGCACGGGGTGGGCCTCGGGGTTGCGGATCATGGCTCGCGGGGCGCACCGCTCGATCAGGTCGGCGAGCGCCGAAGCCGATCCTACGCGCCCGGGCGAGGTTTCGACGCTCCCACGCAGGCTAAAATGCCGGCCGTGCGACGCACCGACGCCCTCCGCGCCTCGCCGCGCATGTTCAAGCGGGATTGGATGGACCGCCTCTCCCGCGTTCACCCGGCCATGCCGGTGGTGATCTTCCTGCCCGCGATCGTCGTTCTCGGGGTGCTCGCCTTTGGACGCATGGCCGCGCTTCCGGCTCTCGGGCTGATCTTGGCCGGCTATCTGCTGTGGACGCTCTGCGAGTACTGGATCCACCGGGCGATCTTCCACTTCGAGCCCGAGGACGGCCTCGGGGCGCGCTTTCACTGGATCGTTCACGGCGTGCACCACGACCACCCCAACGATCCTCTCCGGCTGGTCATGCCCCCTTCGGTCAGCGTGCCGGGCTCGTCCCTGTTCCTGGTCGCGTTCTGGCTCATGCTCGGGCTGCCGACCGCGTTCGCCGTCGGCACGGGGTTCCTCATCGGCTACCTCGTCTACGACATGACGCACTACTACCTGCACCACGCGCGGCCGCGCTCGCGGCCCGGGCGCTGGCTGCGCGAGCTCCACATGCGCCACCACTTCCAGGACCACGAGCGCGGCTTCGGCATCAGTGCTCCGTACTGGGACAGGGTGTTCGGCACGCCGGTGCGGCGGGACGCGCGGGCAGGCGCCGCGGCGGAGTAGCCGACGGCTTCGACGTACCTCGCGGTCCCAGCTGACGCGGCGCCACCTTCGGGTGAAAGGCATGCGGATGAGAGGACTCGAACCTCCACGTCCCGAAGGACACGGGCACCTGAAGCCCGCGCGTCTACCAATTCCGCCACATCCGCGCGGAGCCGGACTCTAGCGTTCCTCAGGCCTTGAGCCCGACGTTCTGCCGGGAGCTCCTTGACGCTTTCGCAGACCCATCCGTATCCGCTCGGAGGTCGATCGGGAGTCGACGCCCGCTGTCTCGCACGCGTGAGCGAACAGGCCGAGGATGTCGGTCGAGCGGTTGCGGAAGTTGTGGGTCAGGACCGCCCGTCCGAGCCGCTGTGGCAGACCTCCACCCGTGCGCCAGCAGCGCGTCGGAGACCAGTCGGCGGTGGCAGTGCCACCGGCGTTGAACTGCGGTGTAGTGCGCAACCGAGTTGCCGTGCGCACGGCGACCAGGCGGGTGATGCCGGGCCGGCGAGCCGCTCGACCAGGCGCGCAGCCATGGGTCGAGTGTCCGATCGTCATGGATGCAGTACCCCCGCACGCGCGCGGGAGTGCCGAACGGGCGATCGGGGAGAATAGGCGCCATTCCCCGCCTCCCCGTGCGAAGACCCAGCCCCGACGACCTCCGCGAGAGCCTCGCGGGCCTTCAGAGCCTGGCCAACCGTGCTCGCCCTTCGGGTGGCCAGTCGGTCGATCTCGAGGCCGAGGGGCTGCTCGAGGACCTCGAGGGCGAGGAGACCCGTGAGGCCCGTGTCGAGCTGCTCGAGCAGCTGCTCGACGCCGGCGTTGGCGTCGAGGAGCTCAAGTCGGCCGTCGCTGAGGAGCGCCTGACCCTCCTTCCGGTGGAGCGCGTGCTCAGCGGAGACGGCGAGTACACCCTCGCGCAGGTCGCCGAGCGCGGCGGGCTCGACCTCGACGTACTGCGCCGCCACCTCGTCGCGCTCGGGCTCGGTCGCAACGACGACGAAGAGCAGCGTTACGACGACGACGACGTCGAGGCGGCTCGGCTCATCAGGCAGTTCTACGACGCCGGCCTTCCCGAGGACGGCCTGTTCGAGGTCGCCCGGGTCCTCGGGCAGGGCATGGCCCGCACCGCCGAGGCGATGCGCACGATGGTCGCCGAGGCCTTCATCCAGCCGGGCGACACCGAGCGCGATCTCGGCCTGCGCTACGCCGAGGCCGTCGAGCAGCTGAGCCCGATGGCCGATCCGCTGCTGACGTACGTGCTGCGGCTGCACCTGCTCGAGCTCGTCCGCAGCGACGTCGTCGACCGCGCGACGCTTTCGTCGGGTCGCTTTCCCGATGCGACGGAGGTCACGGTCTGCTTCGCCGACCTCGTCGGGTTCACGCGGCTCGGGGAGGAGATCACCGCCGACGAGCTCGAACGGGTCGCGAAACGGCTCACGGAGATGGCCTCCGAGCAGGCCGCGGGTCCGGTGCGCTTCGTCAAGACGATCGGCGACGCGGTGATGCTGGTCTCCCCGGAGCCCCAGCCTCTGCTCGACGCGGCGCTCAACCTCGTGGAGCAGGCCGGCGAGAAGGGCGAGCGCTTCCCGCCGCTGCGGGCCGGCGTGGCGATCGGCCAGGCGCTGAGCCGTGGCGGCGATTGGTACGGCCGCCCGGTCAACCTCGCGAGCCGGGTGGCGGAGATCGCCCGCACCGGCAGCGTGGTGGCCACCGGCGACGTCCGTAAGCACCTCGACGAGGAGGCCCGCGGGCGGCTCGAGTGGTCGCGCGCCGGCCGGCGGCGGATCAAGGGCATCGAGAAGCCGGTCGCCCTGTTCCGCGTCCGCCGCACCGCCGGCGACCGGGACTCGGCGCCGGACTCGGAGGGTTGACCGCCCGAGGGCCGGGTATCCTTATCGCGTGCGACCGCCTGATGCGCTCCGCACCCTGGTCGGTCGCTTTGACCCTGAGGTATTCGACGCACCGGACGACGACGCCCGGGTGCGGTTGAGCGTCACGGGTGAATCGTCCTGGGATGCCGTCTTCACCGCCGGAGCCATGCGGCTCGAGCCCGCCGAGGGGCGCCCCGACGCCGAGCTTCGCGCCGTCGGCGCCGTCTGGTCGGCCCTCGAGCGCGAGGCCGCCGACGGCTTCGCTGCCTACGGTCGCGGCGATCTCGTGCTGCGGCGCAACCTTCACCTCGCCGTCGCCTTCATCGCCGCGACGAGCGGCTCGACCGACCCAGGCCGGATGCGCTTTCGCACGGTCCGCCCGCGCGGGCGGCGCTTCTCCCTGCTCGAGGCCGGCACGGGCGAGCCGCTGGTGATGCTGCACGGGCTAGGTGGCACGAAGGCCTCCTTCCTGCCCACGGTGGCCGCTCTAGCCGATCGCTATCGCACGATCGCCGTCGATCTGCCCGGCTTCGGTGACTCCGGCAAGCCGCTCGGGGCCGCCTACGATCCCGCCTTCTTCTCGCGCTCGATCCTCTCCCTGCTCGACGAGCTCGAGCTCGAGCGCGTGCACCTGCTCGGCCACAGCATGGGTGGGCGGGCCGCGCTCGAGCTCGCCTTCGATCATCCGGACCGCATCGCCGGGCTGGTGCTCGTCACGCCCTCGATGGCGTGGCTGCGCGGGCGGCCCTGGGCGCGCTACCTGCGCTACGTCCGGCCCGAGCTGGGTCTGCTCCAAGCCACGCCGCGACCTGTGGTCGAGGCCATCGTCCAGCGACTCGTCCCCGACGCCAAGACTCCGTGGGTCCAGTCCGCGCTCGACGAGTTCATGCGGGCCTACCTGACCTCCCGCGGGCGGGCCGCCTTCTACGCCGCGGCGCGGCAGATCTACCTCGAGGAGCCCGATGGGTTCTGGGGCCGGCTCGCCGGCCTCGCGCCGGAGTCGCTGTTCGTCTGGGGCCGCCAGGACGAGGTCGTGCCGATCGGCTTCGCCCGCCACGTGCGCCGCCACGTACCGGGCGCCCGTCATGTGGAGCTGGCCTGCGGCCACGTGCCCCAGGTCGAGCGCCCGGCCCAGCTGCATGCCGCGATCGGCGACTTCCTCGCGGGTGTGCCCACCTCCGCGCTCGCCTCCGCGGCCTAGCGCGCCGGCGCCTCCTGCCTTCGTGAAGAGCCTCGTCGCGGGCTGGTTCAGCTTCGACGAGGTCGTGGCCACGGTCGGTGACCTGCTGGCCCGCGACGTGCTGTGCCGGTGGCTCGACCGAGCGGGGATCCTCTACGAGGTCGCCAACGCGCCGCTGGTCGGCGGCGGTGTCGACTGGCGCGCGGTCGATCCCTGCGGCTACGACCGAGTCATCTTCGTCTGCGGGCCGTTCGGGCGGCGTCCGCTGCTCGAGGAGCTCGTCGAGCGCTTCAGCGGCCGTCCGCTCGTAGGGGTCAACCTCTCCATGCTCGAGGGTGACGGCGCCTGGGACCCGTTCGACCTCCTGGTCGAGCGCGACGGCGGCCCGGGGCGTACGGCGCGCCCGGACCTCACCTTCGCCGCTCCGGCTCCGCCCGTGCTGCCGGTCACCGCGGTGATCCTCGCCCAGCCCCAGGCCGAGTACGGGGAGGGGTTGCACGGCGCGGCGGCCGCGGCCATCGCGCGCCTGCCCGACCTGCGCGCGACCGCGCTCTTCCACACCGACACCGACCTGATCGACGCCGATCGCATCCGCGGCGCGGCCGAGGTCACCTCGCTGATCGCCCGCGCCGACGCGGTGGTGACCACGCGGCTGCACGGCATGGTCCTGTCGCTGCGGCTGGGGGTTCCCGCGGTGGCGATCGACGCCATCCCCGGCGGGGCCAAGGTGACCCGTCAGGCCGCGGCCATCGACTGGCCGGCCGCCCTGCGCGCCGACGAGCTGAGCGACGGGGCGCTCGGCGAGGCATGGGACTTCTGCCGGACCGAGGAGGCCCGCGAGCGTACGCGGGCGTGTGCCGAGCGCGCCCGGCGCACGCTCGGCGAGCTCGAACGGAGCTTCGTCGAGGCCCTGCCCGGGGCTACCGCGCCCGCCGCGAGATGACGCGGGCCGCTCGGCGGCCGCTGCGCACCGCGCCCTCCATGTAGCCGGTGTAGGCGTCGCAGTGCTCGCCGGCGAGGTAGATCCGGTCGCCGACGGGGCGCCGCAGCGTGCGCCAGAACCGCTGGACCTGACCCGGAGCGTAGGCGGCGTAGGAGCCACGCGACCAGCGCTCGTCCGCCCAGGCCGCGGTAGATCCGGACTCGATCCGGCGCTCGGCCTCGGGGAAGACCCGCTCGATCTGCGCGGCCGCGGCGGCGAGTCGCTCACCCTCGGGTAGGCGCCCGAGGCGCCGTCCCTCGTCGCCGGAGGCGTAGGACATGAGTATCCCGGGCTGCCCGGCCTGGGCGCTCGACGCCTCCCAGGTCGTGCCGATCGGCAGGTCGGTGAGCGCGTCGCCGTCGAGGCCCTCGCGGACCCAGAAGCGACGCTTGTACTGCAGCGGGGTCTTGGTGGCCGCGCCGTACTGGAGCTCGGCCGCCGCCTCGGCCAGCGCCCGCGGCAGGGCGGGCCGAAAGTCGATCTCGGAGACGAGCGGCAGCGGCGCGGTGAGGATGCAGTACTCAGCCTTGACCTCGCGGACCCCGTCGATCGACACGGTCACCCCGTCTGGCCGGCGGGCGATCGAGGTCACCGGCGCGTCGAAGTCGACCTTTACGTCGATCTCGTCGATCAGCGCGCCGACCAGGCGCTCGTTTCCCCCGTCGATGCGAAAGGCGTCGAGCCCCGACGGGGGCGTTCGGGCGTAGAGCTTGGCCCGGGCGGCCAGGAAGAGCAGCGAGAGCCGGTCCGCCGCCACCGTGTAATCATCGCGCAGGCGGCGCTCGACGAGCGCCCGCGCCTCGCCCTGGAGGTTCAGCTCCTCGATCAGGTCGGCCGCCGAGCGACGGTCGAGCCCGGCGCCGCGGGCGACGGGGTCCCTCGCGTCGAGCGGCGCGGCCAGGAAGCCGACGCGCGCGTCGAAGCGATCTATCTCCGCCTGGACCTCGGGCGTGACCACCTCGCGGTAGCGCCGGGCCTTCCCGCCCGCGTAGACTAGCCCCTCGAGGTTCCCCCCGAGCCCCCGCAGGTTGTCGCGGTCGAGGCCGAGCCGGCGTACGTAGCCGAGTAGGGCCCGGTGTTTGGTGTCGACGTACTCGCCGCCGAGCTCGGCGCTCTGCTCGCCGTAGAACGCGTTTCGAGCCGTCTGCACCCGGCCGCCCGGACGCGTGCGGGCCTCGAGCAGCACGACCTCGATGCCGTCGCGCTCGAGCTCGTAGGCGGCGACGAGCCCGGCGAGGCCGGCACCGACGATGACGACCCGGCCGCCACCGCCGCCGCCCGAGCCGCCGCAGCCGGGAAGGACCGCCGCGGCGCCGGCGGCGGCAGAGGCGGCGAGAAAGCGCCGGCGGGTGAGGGCCCGGGGCCGGCTGGCTGAACGGGGCGACGACATGGCGCCGCAAGGCTAGAGAGCGGGCGTACTCGGCGGTAGGGTGGCCTCGTGGTCGACCCCGCGCCGCTGCACCCGGCTGAGAACCGCGCATACCGCGAGCTCTATGCGGCCTCGCGCGGGCTTGCCCGCCACTGGTCGCGCCTCGGCCCGCGCGTCGGCGAGTCGGCCGTGCAGGCCGCGCTCGCGCATGGCGTCGCAGCGGCGCGGCGCCTGCTCGACGAGCTGCCGGCGATCACCGTCGAAAAGGACCTGTACGGCGGCCCCGCCGCCCTCGGCCTCGGCGGACGCCTGGCCGACTTCCACAACCTGGCCGCGGACCGCTTCCTCGAACGCAACCAGGCGGTGCGGCTCGCCGCTCTGGAGGCGCGCCATACCCGGCTGCTCCTCGCCTACCTCGCGACCGTCGGTGAAACGCAGCGCGCGTCCGAGCGCGAGAGCTTCTGCCGCCGCTGGGAGGCCGAGCTCGAGTCGATCTCCGAAGCCGTCGAGGCGGCGGCCGCGGGTCTCGGCGGCGACCCCGACGGAGCGGTCGAGCCGGTCGACCGCTCCGCGACCGGACGGGCCGCTCAGAAGGTCGCGGTCGGCCTCGGAGCGCTCGGCGAGTGGGTCGACCGCCGGTCGGCGCACCGGCGCTAGCCGGCGCGAGCGCCGAGGCGGCGGCGAAACTCACCGGCGCCCTCGACCGTGGCGCCGAGCGCGCGCACCCGCCGGCTCAGGTCGGCGTCGGAGGTGACCACCTTTATCTCCCCCGGGCTCTCCGCGCCCTCCACCAGCGCGACGATGTCGTCGTCGGCGGCGTTGAGGCCGCGCCGGGAGGCGAAGCGCACCTCGACGCTTCGCTCTCGATGCGGTAGCTCGAACGCGCGACCGTCTAAGATCACTGCCACGTCCGCGGCCTCGTTCTCCGCCAAGGCCTCGAGGCGCTCCACGAGCGAGGTCATCGCGCCGCGGCGGTCGCGCCACCAGCCGTC
>CADCVU010000063.1 GCA_902806245.1 uncultured Solirubrobacterales bacterium | reverse complement strand
TTCAGCGCGGCGAAGAAGTTGTCGCTGTAGGGCACCACCGAGCCGAGGTACTTGCGCACCAGCTCCGGGTGCTCCTGCACCGCCTCGCCGAACGAGCAGAAGATGATGCCGTGCTTCGCCAGCTCGGCCTTGTACGTGGTGCCCACCGACACCGAGTCGAACACGGCGTCAACGGCCACGCCCTCGAGCCGCTTCTGCTCGTTGAGCGAGATGCCGAGCTTCTTGTACGTCTCGAGGATCGCCGGGTCGACCTCGTCCAGCGAGGCCTTCTTGGCGCTCTGCTTCGGGGCCGAGTAGTAGCTGACCGCCTGGTAGTCGATGGCCGGGTACTTCACGTTCGGCCAGTGCGGCTCGCGCATCGTGAGCCAGCGGCGGTACGCCTTCAGCCGCCAGTCCAGCAGCCACTCCGGCTCGTTCTTGCGCGCCGAGATGGCGCGGACGATGTCCTCGCTCAGCCCCGCCGGCAGCTGGTCCGTCTCGACCTCGGTGACGAACCCATGCTGGTACTCGCGATTGACGAGGGTCTCGATCGTGGCGCTCATGCCTGCTCCTGGAGCGCATCCCGGTGGGACGCGCACGTGCACGGTGGATGGTCGATCGTCGTGCGCTCTGCTGACGGCGCGGGGACCCCGGATGTCGGGGTCGCCCCGCTCACGGCGACGGCGGGGCAGCCGCACGCCCTCGGCGCCGCGGGGCGGGGGCCCCGGTCGCCGGCGGACGCAGGGACGCGCGCCGTGTACTCGCAATGGGAGCAGCCCGCGAGGATGTGTCCGGTCCGCTCGACCGGGACACCCAGCAGCCGCTCCATCAGCTCCTGCTCGGCCTCGCACACCTCGGGAAAGCGCTCGGCCACGTCGCGGATCGCGCAGTGGTGCTCGCGGATCACCGCGCCGTCCTCGCCCAGCGCGGTCGACTCGGCCATGTAGCCCTGCGACGAGCGCAGCTCGGCCACCAGCTGCGCGCGCTCCGGCAGCGGCAGCTCGGCCAGCCGCGCCTCCGCGCCCTCGACCAGGCCGGCCCACTGCCGGGCCAGCACGCGGCGCACTCCTTCGGGACCCGCGGTCTCGCGCACCGCCTCGAGGACGGCGGCCAGCACGTCGGCATACCCCTGCGGGAAGAGCGCCTCGCCGGCGTCGGTCAGCGCGTACGCGTGGACGGGCGCCCCGACCCCGCGCACCTCGCGCCGATGGCGCACCAGCTCCTCCGACTCCAGCGAGTCGAGGTGCCGCCGGAGCGCGTTGGGCGTGAGCCCGAACCGGTCCGCCAGCTCCTTGGCCGTCAACGCCTGCGGGGCCTTCTTGAGCGCGATCAGCAGATCGGCGCGGACGCCGCGAAAGCCACTGAGCGAGCCGGGAACCTGTTGCATGCCCGAAACTTAGCCGTACCCGGGGAATTCGTCAACGAAAGCGTGTGCGAATCAGCAGCTCAAGCCCGGAGCAGACCCCGACGTTCCCAACGATGCAGCCAGGCGCATCCGGTGTCGTACCTCGGCCGCGCTTCAGTCGTCCCATGGAGGCGTCGACACTTCATTCCGTCGCGGTACGGGCGCGGCCACCCTCGACCCTGAAACGGCAATGCTGCAGCTCGCCATCGTCGCCACCCTGCTGATCGTCGCGGTCACGTTCGCGCTCGCCTCGTCGCGCACCATCGCGGCGGCGACCGAGCACGACGAGGTCGGCCGCCGCCGCTTCCTCTCGGCTTTCAACGGGCATCGCATGCCGGCGGAGATGCTGGTGCAGGCCTACGACGCGCTCAGCCGTCGCGTGTCGGCCCCGGGGGTGCCCATCACCCCGGCCACCCGCCTGGCCGAGGACCTGGGCCTCACGCGGACCGACGCCGAGGACGTGGCGCTGCTGATCGCCGCCCGCTGCGAGGGACGCATCCCGGGCGCCCGCGACCTCGACCAGCTCGACTTGGCCGTGCACACGGTCGAGGATCTGCTGAACTTCCTCGAGCCGTTCTGCGACGTCGCGATCGCCGCCTGAGCGAGCCAGCACGGGCGATCCCCGGGAGGCCGCGAGATGTCGCGCGGCCTCCCGTTCGTACGTTCGGTCGGGTTAGCCTACCGACCCCGGCGGCCATCGTCGCGCCGCTCGGGATCGCCCTGACCCGCCACGCCGTGTCCGTGCTCCGCGCTCCGTCCGTTCGCCATGCCCTCGCGCTCCTCACCGTCGCGGCGGCCGGGGCCGGGGCACAGCCGCCTGCTGCGCTGGTATCGCCGGACGACCCGACCTACGCGCTACTCGACGAGCTCGGCGCGCTGGTGCCGCTGCCGGGGCTGGTGGTCGGGCAGCGTCCCTACTCGCGGCGCGAGGTCGTGCGGCTGGCGCGTGCGGCGTGTGCGGTGCTGGCCCGCGACACCGCAGCGACCCGAGGCGCGGTCACCCCAGCGCCGCGGCGACGGGCGGCCGAACTGGTGGCGACGGTGCTGGAGGCGCACGAGCGCCGCGACCTGGCGGCCGAGTCGCCGGCGATCAACGAGGGGCTCGGCGACCCCTGCCGCGACTCGCCCGTCCGTGCCACGCGCCTGGCCACCCGGCTCGAGGCGGTCGCACTCTCGGCCGTCGGCTCCTCCTTCGAGCCGCGGCCCCTCCCGCGCGACAACGGGATCGGTGCGATCGCCGCCGTCAGCAACCCTGCCCTCGACGCCCGCGGCGGGCGCCCGATCGTCCGGGGCGGCGCCCTCTCGCTCGAGTCGATCCACACGCTCGGTGCCGGCGGATGGCTGGCCGTGGTCGCGCAGCCGCGGGTCTCACTGGTGCGGTCGCCGGACGGCGGTACGCGCTGGGAAGGAGCGGCGCAGCGCCTCTCGGGGCGCGTGGTCTGGCGCAACGTGGCGCTCGGCGCCGGTCTGGAGCCGCGGCAGTGGGGGTTCGGCGGCGCGCGCTCGCTCTTCCTGTCCAACAACGCCCTGCCGCTGCCGGCCGTCAGCCTCGCCTCGGACACGGCCTTCCGACTCCCCTGGCTGCTGCGCGGACTGGGACGGGTGCGGGCCGAGCTGCTGGTGGCCGACCTGGGGCGTGGGCGCGAGTTCCCGCACGCCAAGCTGGCGGCGTACAAGATCGACCTCGCGCCGACGTCGTGGCTGGAGGTGGGCACGGGACTCATGAGCCAGATGGGCGGGCGCGGCGCCCCGCCGCTCGACCTGCAGGGACGCGTGCGCGACCTGGCGCCGTTCGTCTTCTGGCTGGTCGACGAGGGCA
>CADCVU010000062.1 GCA_902806245.1 uncultured Solirubrobacterales bacterium | reverse complement strand
CCTGGCGTCACGCCGCGACCGCCTGCCCGGCCGCGAGCGGCAGCGCGTAGCCCTGCAGGCGCGCGCGCTCGGCGCCCGCCCGGCGCTCCTTCTCGAGCGCGACGACGTAGTCGTCGAAGTCGACCTGCATCGTGTGGCGCTTGGAGGCGACGTAGCGCTTGAACATCCGGCGGCGCTCGGCCTCCATGTCGGCCTTGAGCTCCGCGGCCGGCGGGAGCGCGTAGCGCCCGCTCAGGTAGTCGCAGACCCACGCCGACTGGATCTCGGCGAGCGGCATGATCGCCCCGAGCGGCTGCAGCAGGCCGACGAAGAAGACGTCGCGCAGCTCGGGATGGAAGACCCGGCGAAACAGCGGCAGGTCGTTGTCGGGCGCGGAGATCAGGCCCGCGTCGAAGAACGGGAACGTGACCTTGTAGCCCGTGCAGTAGACGACGATGTCGGCCTCCACGCTCGACCCGTCCGTGAAGTGCACGCGGTCGCCCTCGAGCCGCGCGATGTTCGGCTTCGGCGTGACCTCGCCGTGGGCGACCCGGGAGAGGATGTCGTTGGAGATCGTCGGGTGCGCGTCGCCGAAGCGGTGGTCGGGCTTGGGCAGCCCGTAGCGCTCCATGTCGCCCGAGTAGAGCTTGAGCATCCCCTGGAAGAGCTTGCGCCGGACCTCGAACGGGATCTTCGGCGAGCCGCCGATCTGGTCCGTCGGCTTGCCGAACAGGTACTTGGGGATCACGTGCGCGCCGCGGCGGGCGGCGAGGTAGGTCTCCGCGGCCGAGAACGACGCCTCGACGGCGATGTCCATCGCCGAGTTGCCCATCCCGAGCACGACCACGCGCTTGTCGCGGAAGAACTCCGGGTCCTCCCCCGTGTAGTCGTGGGAGTGCATCTGCAGGCCGGTGAAGGAGCCGGCGCCCGGGAACATCGGCTCGGGCATCCGCTTGTCCCAGTGGTGGCCGTTGGCGACGAACAGCGCGTCGTAGCGGTGCGTCTCCCCCGCGTCCGTCGTGATCTCCCAGCCGCCGCCGGGGAGGCGCTCCGCGCGCTCGATGCCCGTCTCGAAGGAGATGCGGTCGCGGAAGCCGAAGTGGTCGACGTAGTCGTCGAAGTACTGCGCGATGTGCGTGTGGTGCGGGAAGTCGGGATAGGACTTCGGCATCGGGAAGTCCGAGTACTCCATGCGCTCGCGCGAGGTGTTGATGTGCAGCGAGCGGTAGGACGCGCTCATGCCGTTCTTGTTGCGCCACACCCAGTTGCCGCCGACGCGGTCGGACTTCTCGAAGCAGTCGACGTCGAAGCCGCGGCCGTGCAGCGCCTTGACCGCCGCGATGCCGGACGAACCGGCGCCGATCACGCAGGTCGTGGGGAGAGAGGTCATGGCGGGAACCGTAGCGCGAAGTTGACGCGGGCGTCAACTTCGGTCAGGGCGGGGCGAGGATCCGGCCGCCGGAACTAGACTCGGCGTGGCCCATGGCCGAGACGACGACCGCCACCCGCCGCCTGTCCGCCGCCGAGTACTTCGAGACGACGACGGAGGGCGACCGCACCCACCTCGTCGACGGGCGGCTCGTCGTGAATGAGCCCTCCAACCGCCACGGGCTCATCCAGGCGACGCTGCTGCGCGAGCTCGGCAACTGGACCGCGGGGGCACCCGGGCGAGGGCTCGTCCTCCCGCCCGTCGACGTCGTCCTCGACGACCTCAACGTCTACGGGCCCGACCTCGTCTGGATCCCGCCCGAGCACCTGCCCGTTCCCTCCGGGCGGCTGGCGCAGCTGCCCGCGCTTGCCGCCGAGATCCGCTCGCCCGGCACGTGGCGCTACGACGTCGGGACGAAGAAGGCGACCTACGAGCGCCGCGGCCTGCGCGAGCTGTGGCTCGTCGACGACCGCGCCGAGGCGATCCTCGTCTTCCGCCGCTCGGCCCCCGCCGCCCCGGCCTTCGACGTCGCGCTCGAGCTCAGCGGCACCGACGGGCTGACCTCGCCCTTGCTGCCCGGCTTCGAGCTGCCCGTGGCGGCGGTCTTCGGCGACGGCTCGCAGGTCCGGCGCGGCTAGTGTCCCGAGTCAATAGTTCGGTGGCAGCTCCGGCCAGTGCCGGGGCGTGCCTGCCGGCGCACGGTGCTCGCTGTCGTACTGGGTGTCCGGCTGTGAGCACCGGGGGTCGGCAGGCGCGGTCCGGTGCCGCCGGGTGCCGTCGAACTTGCGACTCGGGACACTAGGGCGCCACGGCGGGTCGCCGGCGGACGGAGATCGCGTACCGTGCCGCCGATGGATCCGGACTCCGCCGAGGTGAAGGCCGCGGGCTGCGTCGTGCACCGCCGCGGCGGCGACGGCGTGGAGGTCGCGCTCGTGCACCGCCCCCGCTACGACGACTGGTCGCTGCCCAAGGGCAAGCTCGACGCCGGCGAGTCCTGGGAGGATGCCGCGGTGCGCGAGGTCGAGGAGGAGATGGGCACGCGCGGCGCCCTCGGCGAGGAGCTCGAGCCCGTCTTCTACCGGGACCGCAAGGACCGCTCGAAGGCCGTCCGCTACTGGCTGATGGAGGCCGGCGAGGACGACGACTTCGAGCCCAGCGACGAGGTCGACGAGGTGCTCTGGGCGGGTCCGCGCGACGCCCTCGAGCGGCTCTCCTACGACTCCGACCGCGACACCCTGACCCGCGCGCTGGAGCTGATCGACCAGTGAACCGCGACCGCTTCCCCGGCCT
>CADCVU010000061.1 GCA_902806245.1 uncultured Solirubrobacterales bacterium | reverse complement strand
TCGCGCTGAGTGGCCATCTTTGCCCATTCTAGCGCGAGACTTCAGATACTGAAGCGAATGGAGGGGAACCGCAGCCGCCCGCCACGGCTCCCCTCGTGGGATCAGCCGCCGAGCTGCTTGAGCAGACCTCCGCCGGTTCCGCCGCCCGCCGGCATCGCGCCCTGGACCTGGCCCTCGCTCGGCTGCACGAGGACCCAGCCCTCCCCGCTGAAGGCCATCTGAATGGTCTCACCCGAGCCGCGGCCGATGAACGACTTGAGGTTGACGTCGGCCTTGACCTGGGTCTGCACCCCGCTCGACCAGGTGATCGCCGCTTGCGGATCGCAGAAGGTCGGCGCGGCGCCGGTGTTGAGCAGGACCGGAGGTCCGTCGGAGATGACCGCCACCCACCCGGTCCCGCCGAGCGACATGTTGTAGAGGCCGCCTGCCATCGCGCCGGCCATGCCTCCCTGGACCTTCTCGATGTCCCAGTCGATGCCGGCGTCGAAGGCCAGCACGTTGGCGCCATTGCAGGTCACGCGGTCGTTCTCGAGCTTGATCAGGTGGACATCCTGGGCGTGGTCGGCGAGGAAGACCTCGCCGGTGCCCGACATCTTCATGAGCTGCGTGCCCTCGCCCGTGACCGCCTTCTTGACGAAGCGGCCGAGCCCTCCCGAGCCGGCATGCTCGAAGCGCACGTCCCCCTGGTAGGCCACCATCGCGCCGAGCTTGGCCTGGATGGTCACGGCCTCGAGCCGTACCTTCAGCAGCTTCGAGTTCTGGAGCGTGAAGGCCTCCTGGCTCGAGGTCTCCTGGAACTCGCCGAGCGAGCTTTGCATGGACTCTCCTCCGGTCTTCCGCTTGCGGTCGCGCGCACTCTTACGCCTCGGACCGGCGGAGTCAAGGAAACCTTCGACCTTGCGGCCGCAGGCGGCGACGGACCGGTCAGGCCGAGATGAGCTGATCGACCGAGGTCGAGCGCTGCCCCCCCGAGGCGACCAGCAGCTTGAAGTCGTGCGGGCTCGTGGCGGCCGAGAGCGCCTCCTCCACCGAGACCCGGCCGGCCTGCACGTGGCCGAGCAGAGCCTGGTCGAAGGTCTGCATCCCGTAGTACTCGCCCTCGGAGATGACCTCGATCAGGCGCCCCGTCTCATCCGGATTCATGATCATGTCCTTGACGCGCCCGGTGGAGCGCAGGATCTCCACCGTGGCCACGCGCGAGCGCCCGTCCACGTGGCGCACCAGGCGCTGGGAGACCACGCCCTTGAGCGTGCCGGCCAGCATCGCGCGTGCCTGCTGGTGCATGTGGGGCGGGAAGAAGTCGATGATCCGGTTGACGGTCTCGGGCGCGTCGAGGGTGTGCAGCGTCGAGAGCACGAGGTGGCCGGTCTCCGCCGCCGACAGCGCGGTGGCCACGGTCTCCTCGTCGCGCATCTCGCCGACGAGGATGACGTCGGGGTCCTGGCGCAGCACGCGCCGCAGGGCGCGCTTGAACGAGCCGGTGTCCTGACCGATCTCGCGCTGGTTGATGATCGAGCGCTTGTCAGGATGCAGGAACTCGATCGGGTCCTCGATGGTGACGATGTGCTTGTGTTGGACCGAGTTGATGCGGTCGATCATCGCCGCGAGCGTCGTGGACTTGCCTGAGCCGGTCGTCCCGGTCACGAGGATGATCCCGCGCTCCTCGTCGGCGAGCTCGCCGATCACGGGCGGCAGCTGGAGCTGCTCGACGGTCTTGATCTCGTGCGGGATGGCTCGCATGACCAGCGACACCGAGCCGCGCTGGTGGAAGGCGTTGACCCGGAAGCGCGCGAGCCCGCGCACCGCAAAGGCGAGGTCGACCTCGTTCTCGGCCTCGAACTCCGCCCGCTGGGCGTCCTTGCCGATGAGCAGCTCGTCGACGATCGCCCGGGTCACGTTCCGGCTTGAGCGGCTCGGACCCCTCGATCGGCTGGAGCTTGCCGTTGATCCGCATCATCGGCTGGGAGGGGACCTTCAGGTGCAGGTCGGAGCCGTCGGACTCGACGAGGCGGCGTAGGGATGCTTCGAGATCGAACATGGCTCGGCTATCGGCGCCGGAGGCGGCGGCCTTGAGCGCCGATTGCTTCGGCCACCGACGACGGCGCGAACTCGAGCCCTGCGTGTGATCCGGGCGGCGCGCGACGCCGACCGCGGGCGAGCGGGCTAGGCGACCTCGCGCAGCTTCTGCGCCTCGGCCAGCGACTGGAGCTTCTTGAGGCTCTGGTTCTCGATCTGGCGGATGCGCTCGCGCGTGACGTTGAACGTGCGCCCGACCTCGTCGAGGGTGCGCGGGTGCTCGCCGCCGAGCCCGTAGCGCAGCTCGAGCACGCGCCGCTCTCGGTAGGAGAGGTTCTCGAGCGCCTCGCGCAGGTGCTCCTTGGTCAGCACCTCGGCGGCGCGCTCGTAGGGCGACTCGGCACGCTCGTCGGCGATGAACTGGCCGAACTCGGACTCCTCCTCGTCGCCGACCGGCTTCTCGAGCGACACCGGCGCCTGAGCCGAGCGCTTGATCGAGTCGACCTCCTCGGGATCGATCCCGGTGACGTCGGCGATCTCCTCGGGCGTCGGCTCGCGGCCGAGCTCGGTCACGAGCTTGCGCTCGGCGCGGCCGATCTTGTTGAGCTTCTCGACCACATGGACGGGGATGCGGATGGTCCGCGCCTTGTCGGCGAGCGCGCGGGCGATGGCCTGGCGGATCCACCACGTCGCGTAGGTGGAGAACTTGAACCCCTTGCGGTAGTCGAACTTCTCAGCGGCGCGCACGAGGCCGAGCGTTCCCTCCTGGATCAGGTCGAGGAAGGGCAGGCCCTGGTTGCGATAGTTCTTGGCGATCGAGACCACTAGCCGCAGGTTCGACTCGACCATCTTCTGCTTGGCGTCGAGGTCGCCGCGCTCGATGCGCTTGGCCAGGTCGACCTCCTCCTGGGCGGTGAGCAGACGGACCTTGCCGATGTCCTTGAGGAAGAGCTGGAGCGAGTCGGTCGTCATGTCGGGCTTCAGGTCGACCTGCGCCTTCTGCTTGGCGCGGCGACGGCCCTTGACGTCGACGGCGCGCTCGACCTGTGCCGCCTTCAGCGCCGGGTCGACCTCCTCGACGAGCTCGATCTCCGACTTCTCGAGGAAGACGTGCAGCTCCTCGACGTCGCCCTCGTCGAGGTCGACCTCGGCCAGGGCGGTCGCCACCTCGGCGTAGGTGAGGACGCCGTTCTGGTTGCCCTTGGTGACGAGGAGCTTGACCTCCTCGAGCTCTTGAAGTTCGCCTACCGACATCCCGTTTCCGTTCTCCGAGGAACGCGTGCGCGCGTTGCGCGCACAGGTCTCCAATGGATCATCAGCGTGGTCAGCATAGATACTTTACTTCGGATAGCGGGTCTTTCGCACGGCCACGACCGGGCCGCCGGCTGAGGGTAGCCGGAGCGCGCGCAGCCGACGACCCGGCGGCGCCGAGCGCCGCCGTAAACTGCGGTGGCGATGGAGACTCGAGCGCTCACGACCGTCTCGAGGGCACGCCGGTGAGCGACGGCGCGGGCGACGGGGTGGGCGGCGTCCTCGGCAACCTGCCCCGGTCGCGGCCGGGCCAGCGCAGCGACAAGCGGACCGAGCCGGAGCCTCGGCCGGCCGCTGCCCCGCACACCCGCTCGAGCGGCCCGTCCCCGAAGCGGCGCGCCGGCGCGGACGAAGCCGCTCGTCGTCCGCCCGCGGCTCGGCCGGTC
>CADCVU010000060.1 GCA_902806245.1 uncultured Solirubrobacterales bacterium | reverse complement strand
GGCCGAGAACGGCTCTCCCTGAGGGAAGTGTCCCACTGGGACACCCACGGGAGTCCGGAAGGAGTCCGGGGAGGGGAGGGGCTGGGAGGGGCGAGGAAGGAGTACGGCTACTCCTAAGGAGCAGCTAACTAGGGGCTCTGACCCCTGGGCTCTGTCGCCAGATGAGATCGATTCGAGCCGAGCGAACGGAAGCTCTCGGGAGACGGTGGCGTGAGCGACCTCCTCCTTTCCCCGGTTCCTCGGATCGCTTTGAGGCGAGAAGAGGCTGCCGCTGCTCTCGGAGTGTCGGAGGACCACTTCGACGCTCGCATCCGAGACGAGCTTCAATGCGTCCGCAGCGGCCGGCTGAAGCTCTACCCGGTCACTGAGCTCCAACGCTGGGTCCAGCGCAACGCCCATACGGTCCTCACCGACGAGAGGGCGGCATGAGCGCCCTCGCCGAGCCGACTTGTCCCATGTGCGACGCCGGCACACGGTCGAGCCTGATCGACTCTCGGACGATCACCTGCCCTTGGTGCGCCGGACGTGGCCGCGTGTCCTTCGAGCGACGTCGCTTCCTTCTCGCACAGCTCAGGGCCAAGGCCGAGGCTGCAGGTAGTCGCGCTCGAGCTGAGAAGGACGTGCAGCTGAACTGTCCCGCGCGGGACAGTCGAAGCCACCTGCAGGGACAGCGCTGGGCTCGGATGATCGAGAAGGAGACCGAGCGTCGCCGAGCCCGCCATCCCGAGGGGGAGAAGGGGCCACGCCAGGCGTCGAGAGCGACTCCGCCGCCGACGCAGGCCTTCCCGACACCTGAGGAGATCGAGGCCGCGAGGACGCCCCGCGGAGGATGGACACGGGCGACCCTGGGCGCTTGGGGTGTTCCCTGGCCCCCGCCGCCGGGATGGCGTGAAGCGCTCGAGGACCAACGCACCGGCCACGCTGGCCGACCGCACGGGTGGTCGGGTCCGGTGGTGAGACGGAAGGCGACCGCATGACCCCCGCCTCCCCAAGATGTCTTCGGTGCGGCGGTCCGATGGGCAGGGGTAGGCGCTCGAGCGGCACCTGCCGACGCTGCATCCATGGAGCCGCCGCCGCTCGCCGTCAGCGCATCGCAGCCCTGGCCGCCGAGGGCGCGAGCTCGAGAGAGATCGCCGAGGAGTTCAAGACCTCTCCCGAGGTCATCCGCGTCCAGCTCTGGCGGATGCGCCACAGGCCCGTTAACACGACCACCGGCACGATGACACTTGTGAACGGATGACGACTGACGCGCCCCCACACGACTTGATGACGACCGGCCCGCTGCTCGACCGCCAGGCCGCCGCGGACCGCCTCGGCATCTCGAAGGCCACGGTCTACCGCTTGGTGCGTTCGGGTGACCTCCGGGCCTTCCGCGTCGGCCACCAGATCCGGATCGCCCAAGTCGACCTCGAGAACTACGTCCGCCAGCTTCCCCCACCCATCCACAAGGACACCGACTGATGGCACCGCCTTACTCCGTGAAACCCCGCCCTCGCGATTACTCCCAGCTCCCTCGCGAGCGCCGCGAAGGCCGCCGGCTGAGCTCGCTCGAAGAGTTCCGCATGAGCAACGCCGCCGAGCGTTCGGGCGGCATCTACTCCGCGCTGCCAGCCGATGGCGACTCAAGCTGGTGGCTATACGCCACGGCTCCGTTCGGCAAGAGCGGGCTCCACAAAGACGAGTGGCGCGCCCTCTCGCGCGCCTCGGGTGCCGCGGGCAACTTCCTCGTGCCGGTCGATCTCGCCGACCAGATCGTCAGCGCCGCGAGGAACGAGAGCGCCATCGCCCGGTTGGCGAGAACCTTCACGACCGACTCGGGCACGACGCTCACGCTCCCCACAGCGCCGACGCACGGCACGGCGAGCTGGACCGCGGAGAACGCCGCCATCGCTCCATCGGACGAGGTCTTCGGAGAGGTCGCCCTCGGTGCCTTCAAGAGCGCGACGAAGGTTGTCGTCAGCGAGGAGTTGGCCAACGACGCCCGCGTTCAGTTCGACCAGTACCTCGCCGACGAGGTGGGCCGCCGGCTCGGCCTCATCCAGGGCGCAGGCTTCGCTACTGGCAGCGGCACTGGACAACCGCAGGGCCTCGTGCCGAACGTGACCGCCGTGACCGCGGCGACCGGTTCGGCGACGAGCTACAAGGTCGCCGACCTCCTCGCGACCTACCGAGCCCTCCCGGCGCAGTACCGCGCGAGGGCGACTTGGGTAATCCACCCCGACGACTACGCGGGTCTCGCCGCCACGGTCGACAGCGCAGGCAGCATCGCCCTGCCGTCCCTCCAGGCCGAATCGCCGACGCTATTCGGGCGACCGGTCGAGCTCGACGCGAACCTCCCGGCTCCCGCTGCGGGGGCCAGGTCCGCGGTCTTCGCCGACTTCCAGAGCGCCTACGCCATCCGCCGCGTCGACGGCGTATCCGTTCAGCGCCTCGATGAGTTGCACGCGGACAACGGGCAGCTCGGATTCAAGGCACGCGCGCGAGTCGACGGCAGGGTCACCGTTGCCGACGCGGCGCGTGCGCTAGCGCACAGCGCAACCTGATCCCTTATGAGCTTGGCGATTAATCGCCAGGGCCGCGGCGGCGTGCAGGTCTGCGGATGCTCACCGCCCGCGCTCCAGCCGCGGCAGCACGTCGGTCGTCGGCGGGGCTGGGCCTTCTGGCTCGGCCCCGCCGCCTCCTCCCATGCATGCGCGCAGCTTTTAAGGATTCAAGGGTGAGGACCCCCCGGTCGCAACTCGCGAGGGATATTTTTCGGGAGGCTGAGAAGTGACAACCAGTCTCGGCAGGTTCTTCCACAACGCGCAACTTACGCGAGAAGGCATGAAGGCGTGCTCAAAGTGTCGCTCCTGGGTGCCGCTGGAGGACTTCCCGCCGAACGCCAGGACCAGCTCGGGTCGCTCGTCATGGTGCCGTCCCTGTCACCGGGAGGCGGTGAGGGACTGGCGCAGGCGCAACCGCCACCTAGAGAACGCACGCCGGCGAGTGCGTGGGCTCGACGACTACCCGGAGGTGGCATGAGCGCCCCAGGTGGCCTCGAGGGTACGAGCAAGAGGTATCGCTCGAGCGGGCCGAGAGTGAGAGCTGGAACCAAACGCCTGCGCGAGGCGATCAGAGGCTCGGGATGACCGGCTCGGGGAAAGGGCGAATCAGCGCGCCGCCCGCCTCAGAACCCCGCGGCTCCTCCGACGAAGAGCCGCCGGATGAGGCGCCCGTTCTTGCTCCTAGTGCCGGGGAACTCGGCGCTTGCCGTGAGCTTCGTTTCGATGTCCCTCGCGGTGGCGGCGTGGCGGGAGCGATAGAGCGCCCCACCCCCCGCCACGTGCGGAGATGCCATCGAGGTGCCCGACGCTCTCGTGGTACCCCCGCCCTTTCTCGTCGAGAGGATGCTGGCACCGGGAGCCCATATATCGACGCACGAGCCGAAGTTGCTCGACGGCGTCTCTCCGTCGTAGCCGTCCGTCGCGGCGACCGTGGCGATGCCGTTGTTCGTGCCGGCGCCGGCGCGGGCGGGGGAGGTGTAACAGGCGTTTGCGCCGTCGTTGCCCGCCGCTACTGCGTAGAAGATGCCGCTCGCCGCGGAGCGGCGCACGGCGTCGTCTATCGACTGACTCGGCCCGGTTCCAAGGCTCACGTTCGCCACGTCGGGCCCTCTGGTGTAGGGCGCGCGGCGGGTGACGTAGTCGACGCCTGCGATCACGTCGGACCGCAAGCCGGAGCCCTCGCAGTCGAGCACCTTGACCCCGGTGAGGCGAATCCCCGGCGCGACGCCCACGACCGCCGAGGCGTTGTCCCTGGCAGCGAGCGTCCCCGCGACATGGGTCCCGTGGCCGTCGCAGTCGGTGTTAGGGCCGTCCGCGTAATCGACGTGGTTGACGACGTTCAGGTCGGAGTGCTTGTAGATGCCCGTGTCGACCACGAAGGCGTGCATGTTCGAGATCGCGCCCGAGCCGTCGCCGGCGAGCGTCGTGCTCGTGTCGGCGTCGACCCGGTTGACGCCCCAGGGGAGGATCTGCCCGACCGCGCGGACCGCGCCGTCGTGCTCGACGTAGGCGACCCGCTTGTCGCTTCGCAGCGCCGCGAGGCGAGCGCTCGGGATCTTCGCCGCGTAGCCTTTGAGCGCGTCCTTGTAGACATGCCTGAGCTGCGCGCCATGGCGAGCCCGGTGCTGGTCGGCGACCGAACCTGGGTTCGAGACCCCAGCTTTGAAGACGACGATAGAGCGGACCGGTGCCGCCGACGCAGCCGCGGGCGCGAGGGCCGCGACCAACGCGAGAACACAGAGAGAAAAGAGAGTTCTTCCGAACATTGCGGCCCGCCTCCCGCGAGCGTTGGAGTCAACCCTAGCTATGGCGGCACCTCGCGGCGCCCGTTCCATCAGAGGACGAGCGGCCCGCAAGCGAGCTTGCCGCGGACCGCTCCGCGCTAACTCGACGCGAGACGCCGGAGCCTCGCCTCCGCCGCATCCGGCTCCTCGACGAGCACGGCGAAGGCGTCGAGCGCCTGCCGCAGCTCAGCCAGCGTCACGCCACCGGCACCGTCTCGTCAGTTCGACGGTCGGCCCCTCCGCTGAACCGCGATGACGGCTGCTGCTCCTATCGAAGCGCCCGCGAGCATCGGCAGCAGCCACGCGTCGAGACCTGTGCGCGCGAGAGCAACCGAGGCGACGTTGCCCGCGTCCTCCAGCGGCGTCGCGCTGCCCTGGTCGCCACCGCCGTCCCCGCAGGTGCCGCCCGCACTCCTGCCCTCGAAGCGTTCGGCCCCGCTCGGCTCGCTCTTGGTGGCCCCTCTCGGCTCGCTCTTCGCGGCTGGGCCAGAGCCGCCCGAAGAAGGGCGCTCGCTAGGCGGAGTGTCGGGTTCGGGTTGCGGTTCGACGCCGCCGCTGTATGGATCGTCCCCCGGCTCCGGTCCCTCGGACTGGGGTGGCCCCGCCCCGCCCTCGTACTGATCGGGGCTCGGAGGACCCGATCCCCCGGCGAACGCCGGCACCGCGCCCAGCAGGGACACGGCGACCAGCACAAGAACGATGCTTCCAACGCGGACGCCGTTACGACTCAACACGCGCTTCCCCCTCGCTCGGTTCTAAAAGACGGCGAGATGATAAGAGCGGGCGAGGTCTACGGCGCCACTCGAACTGGCAACCGCAGGAGCCGGCTAACCCCCGACGAGGCGCCGCAGTCTTGCCTCCGCTGCGTCGGGCTCCTCGACGAGCACGGCGAAGGCGTCGAGGGCCTCTCGCACCTGCGCAAGCGTCACGTCTCGCCGCTCGAGGCAGAACCGGCCGAGCCATCGCACCGCCGCTCTCTCCCCACGCTCCGGCTCGCAGTCGCAGACGAGCAGAGCGATGCGGAGGGCATCTTCGAGGCTGACGGCCGGGAGTCTCGAGACCTCGGCGCGCACCGCCGCGAGGTCGCCTCTCTTGAGGGCGTCATCGAGCCAACGTTGCGGACGGCCCTTGATCGACATAGCGAACGCATGTTCGCATGAGAGACGGCCATGCTCGACCGCATGCCGCCGCGAAAGCATGGCCTCCTACCGGAAAGCCTGTCGTTCCTTCCATAGGAGCCAGAAGATCAGCGGGGGCAATCCGACCCCGATCAGGATGGCCAACGCAACACGACCTACCTCGGGGTCCGCCATCGAGAATCCCCCGATGACGAGAGCGACGGTCAGCGCGATGGCTATCGGCGCGCCCACAAGGCCCATCACTCGACCCGCATTGGTGAGCCTCCAGACCAGCACCGCGGCCAGTAGGCAGCCGAGTCCCAGCATGAGCGTGAACAAGATCACCAGGACAAGAAGCCAGATCAGCGGGTCGGACGGGGCATCGGCTATGGCGTCGGGTATGACGGGAAGGCCCACGATGCCGCCGAACAAGAAGGGGACGCTTAATAGGAGGAGCAGAACGGCCGCCGCCGTGACCTTGCCCGGTCGCTGCTTCCTCGGCGGGGCTTCCGCTGCGCTCCGCGCCTCCGTTGGTGGTGCCCCCGCGTCGTCTGCCGTGAGCGGAGACGGAGCCGAAGCCGCTTCTGCGTCGAACCGGAACCCGCAGAAGCGGCACAGTCGCGCAGCCTCTTTGATCTCCTCTGCACAGTCTGGGCAGGTCTTCATAGGCAGCTCAATTCTCCGTCGCGGCATCGGGAGACGACCGGCTCACGCTGCGGAACGCTCGACCTTCGAGCCCTAGGAAAACCAAGACGATGAGAGGCAAGCCGATGCCGATAAACCCGCTGACAAGAAGGCCTCCCGCCCCCCGACCGGGAGCCGTGTTGATGAGGTTCACCATGGTGAACACGGCCATAGCGGCGCTGGCGGCAAGCGCGAGCACCCGCCCCAGCCGCTTGAGCCTTAAGACCAAGACAGCCGCGGCGAAAAAGGCGACCGCGAGGCCGAGCGCGAGCAGCGTGCGCAAGACCACGTCGGTGTCCTGCCCCGAGCCCAGAGCTGTCAATAGGACGAGGCCGAAAAGGAGACAGAGACCAGCTAACAAGAAGAGGAGAATCGCCGCAGTGGTCACGAGCCCTGGGCGCCGCCTCCGGGGTCTCCCATCTCCGACGGTGTTCGAAGTGGAAACGGGCTGTTCGCCGCGTGGCCGAGTGCCCGTATACGCGGTCGACTCTTGGGCCTCGCTACCGACCTCGAAGCGGTTCCGCAGAAGCGACACAGGCGGGCAGCTTCCTTGACGTCTTCAGCGCACTGCGGACAGGTCTTCACGCCAGTTCCTTCCCCTCGACGGCGTCGCAGAGTACTGTGGGGCTGTAAGCAAAAACGCCCCCGCGCGACTGGCATCGCCGGGGGCAGGGCACCAGGAGGCGAGTCCTGATGCAGTTCTCAGCCTATGCACGCGCGTGGGGAGCGGTCTGATGGGCGGGATGCGGTCATGGCGCAACATCCAAGACGAGGGCGCCCCACAGGACGAGCCTGACAAGCAGGGGGCCGACGACTACGTCGCGCGCATCGTGAGCAACGTGCGCGAGCTGGATGAACTCGTCGCGAACGAGGGCCTCGTGCTCGGGGCGAACGACGAGACGGTGCTCGAGCAGCTCAAACGAGTCGAGCGACGCCTCTCCGAGATCCGCGAAACGCTCCAGAACCGCGTCTCGGACAAAAAGGCTGATGGCCGCTGATCGCCGGCACCCGGTTCATCACCCTCCCTTTGGCCGGTGCTCCTCGTCATCGCGCCCTTCTGCCTCTCCTGGCGAGCGAGTTGTTGATCCTCCCCGCCACCACGCGTGAGGTGCGGCGCGGGTATCACGGGGCAGGACGCTGATGACAAACGCCTACTGGATGCAGCTCGGGAATCACCCCGTCTTCGCCTTCGAGGTCAACGAGCGGATGATCGGAATCACGTACTGGCTCGACGCGGAGGCGTTCGAGGGCGTTGAGCCTCCGCCAGAGGCCCCGCCTGTTCCAGAGAGCGGGTGGTACTTCGTCGCGGTCAATCAGCCGCGGTACCCCGAGCGGGTCGCCCTAGGCCTCGAGCTGAGGAGGGACATGAGCGATGAGGAGCTCGCGCAAACCGTGCACCAAGCACTCGAGGGGGTCGCTAACGAGGTGCTCCTCGAAGGAGGCGGTGACTGACTGTGGCCGCCGGCATCCGTACCCGCCACGGCCGCTCATGTCGTTCACGGGACGGGGGGCGCTGCAACTGCGCCCCCTCCTACGAGGCATGGGTCTACTCGAAGCAGGACGGCAGGAAGATTCGCAAAACCTTCCGTGACCTAGCCGAAGCCAAGGGATGGCGCTCAGACGCCGACTCTGCGGTCCGCAAGCGGACTCTCCGGGCTCCGGCGAAGGTAACCGTCGCCGAGACAGCTGAGGAGTGGCTCAAAGGCGCGAGAGACGGCACGATCCGCAACCGCTCTGGCGACAGCTACAAGCCGAGCGCTATCCGCGGCTATGAAGCGGCGCTGAGGCTCCGCGTCCTACCCGAGCTGGGTGCGACACGCGTGTCGACTCTCTCACGCGCGGACCTCCAGGAGTTCGTCGATCGGCTTCAAGGCAAGGGTCACGATCCGAGCACGATCCAGACCACGCTGATGCCCCTCAGAGCGCTCTACAAGCGCGCTGTAGCCCGCGGACAGGTTGCGGTGAACCCAACGACCGGACTGGCGCTGCCCGCAGTCAGAAGCAAGCGCGACCGCATCGCGTCCCCGAAGGAAGCGGCTGAGCTCATCGGCGCGCTACCCGAAGAGGATCGCGCTCTCTGGGCAACGGCGATGTACGCGGGCTTGCGGCGAGGAGAACTCATGGCGTTGCGCTGGGGGGACGTGGACCTGTCTGCGGGCGTGATCCGTGTCGAGCGCTCTTGGGACGCCAAGGAGGGTGAGATCGAGCCTAAGAGTGCGGTGGGGAGGCGCACGGTGCCCATCGCCTCTGTCCTGCGCAACTACCTCGTCGAGCAGCGAATCAGGACGGCCGACCCCGACGGAAGGGTCTTCGGCGACGGCTCACAGCCGTTCTCACCGAGTCGTGTGCGAGAGCGGGCGTCCAAGGCATGGGAAAGGGCCAAGCTCGAGCGGATCACCCTCCACGAGGCGCGGCACACCTTCGCCTCGCTGATGATCGCCGCCGGCGTCAACGCCAAGGCGCTCTCGACCTACATGGGGCACGCCAACATCGCCATCACCCTCGACAGGTACGGCCACCTCATGCCGGGCAACGAGGCGGAGGCCGCCAGCCTCCTGGACGCCTTCCTAGAGAGCTGGGACGACTGAGTGCGCGCCAGTTGTGCGCCAGTAGACCCCCGACTCCAGCGGTTTCCACCGGACTCCAGCGGAGCCCTTTCCGCTCTAGGTTCCGTAATGCCGCTCTGGAGCGCGGATAGCGCCACGTGTACTACATCTGAGCGTCTCGGCCGAGCGCGGTGGGGAGGGCGCCGACGGGCCCCGGACACAGCGCGACGGCGCCGTCGCTGCTACGGTCGGCGTTGTTCGGCTGGGTCGTAGGCCCGGCACAGAAGTGTGAGTGCCCGCAGGTCGTTGCAAGAACAGCCACCTCCGCGTACGCAGCACACGAGCCGTGGAGGTAAAACATGGCAAACGGAACCGTCAAATGGTTCAGCGACGACAAGGGCTTCGGCTTCATCACCCCTGATGAGGGCTCGAAGGATCTCTTCGTCCACCACAGCGGGATCGTCGGCGACGGCTACCGCTCGCTCGCCGAGGGCGCCAAGGTCTCCTACGACGCCGAGTCCGGCGACAAGGGCCCGAAGGCCGTCAACGTTCAGGTCGTCGGCTAGAGCCAGGACCGGCTGGACCGAGGATGCCGTCCAGACGGGCGGCATCCTCCGGTAGGCCCCCGCGCGGGATTTCCGCCGGCGCGAGCATAATCGCGCCGTCGCTCGGTGGTAGGGCTTATGACGCCGACGATGCTCGCTCGAGCACCGGCGGCCAGCTACCCGCGGGGGGGACCGAAGTGTCGTCAAAGGTTGACGCCGACCGCCCCGCATTGACTTCCGTCCCGACCGGGCAGTAGGTTCGCGCAGCACCGGGGGCTACCCGGTCCAGGGTCCGAGATGGAACGGGCGAACCGGCGTCGTACCGAGGGGAGGTGTGAGATGGGTGGGGTCTACATCGGCGGCGGAGCGCTGCTGGTCATTGTGGTCATCGTCCTGATCGTCGTCCTGCTCTAGCGAGCGGGTCGGATCAGACGAGAGGCCAGAGAAGCCCGGGGCGGGCGCGCCTCGGCGCGCTCGATTCCGTCCGCCCTCGGCCGCGCGAGTGCGCTCGATTCGCCGGGTGGGCGCTGACACGCAACGCGCGGCGGCCAAGGCCTTCGGCTACGGGGAAGGGCTCACCGGGCTTGTACCTTTGAGGGACGATGACCGTCGTCCCCTCGCGCGCGTACCGCCTCTCCGAGAGCCGAGACCATGAGGCGATCGCGCCGAGCCTGGCCGCGCGCGTCGGTCGAACCCCGCTCGTCCACCTCGCCCGCCTCGGGAGCGGCTGCGGCGCGGAGCTGGTCGGCAAGCTCGAGGTCTACAACCCGGCCGGATCGGTCAAGGACCGGATCGGCGTGGCCATGATCGAGGCCGCTGAGCGCGAGGGACGGATCGAGTCCGGGCGCACGACGATCGTCGAGGCTACCTCCGGCAACACCGGCATCGCCCTCGCCTTTGTGTGCGCGGCGAAGGGCTATGAGCTGGTGCTGACCATGCCGCAGGGCATGAGCCGCGAGCGCGCGGGCCTGTTGCGCCTCTACGGCGCCGAGGTGAACATGGTCGAGTCCCTCGGAGGGATGAACGAGGCGGTCGAGGCGGCGTGTCGCTACGCCGGCGCGCACGGCGACTGCTACCGACCCGATCAGTTCACCAACCCGGCGAACCCCGAGGTTCACCGCCAGACGACGGCCGAGGAGATCTGGCGCGACACCGGCGGCCGCGTCGACGTCTTCGTGTGCGGGATCGGGACCGGCGGGACGATCACCGGCGTGGGAGAGCGACTGAAGGAGCGCAACCCCGAGCTCCACGTCGTCGGCGT
Organism: uncultured Solirubrobacterales bacterium; assembly: GCA_902806245.1. GTDB lineage: Bacteria > Actinomycetota > Thermoleophilia > Solirubrobacterales > Thermoleophilaceae > JACCUC01. Next base: position 14,331 of record CADCVU010000060.1, on the reverse strand, counting down.
CGAGCCGGCGAGCTCGCCCGTGCTCTCGGGGGGGGCGCCCGGCCCGCACCGCATCCAGGGCATCGGAGCGGGCTTCGTGCCCGCCGTGCTCAACCGCGAGGTCGTCGACGAGCTGATCGCCGTGGGCGACGAGGACGCGGTCGAGGTCGCGCGCCGTTGCGCCGAGACGGAGGGAGTCCTGGCCGGGATCTCGGGCGGCGCGGCTCTGTGGGCGGCGCTCAAGGTCTGCGCGCGGCCCGAGTGGGAGGGGCGGCGGATCGTCGTCGTGGTGCCGGACTCGGGCGAGCGCTACGTGTCGGCTCCGTTCTTCGCGCCGTGAACCGCCCGCCCGCCCCCTCCGAGACCCGGGAGCTCGACCTCCGCGGCGTGCCCTGCCCGCTCAACTGGGTGCGCACGCGCCTCGCCCTCGAGTCGCTCGAGGGCGGCGGGGAGCTCGTCGTGCGCCTCGACCGCGGCGAGCCGCTCGACAGCGTGCCCCGCTCGGCCCGCGAGGACGGCCACGAGGTCGAGGTCGACCACGAGCGCGTGAGGATCGTCCGGCGATGACCCTCTCCGACTCCGAGCTCGTCCGCTACTCACGCCAGCTCGTCATCGGGGAGTGGAGCGCCGCCGCCCAGGAGCGGTTGCGCTCGGGGAGCGCGATGGTCATCGGCGCCGGCGCGCTCGGCTGCCCGGCGGCGACCTACCTCGCCGCGGCCGGAGTCGGACGCATCGGCGTGGTCGACGACGACGAGGTCGAGCTCTCGAACCTGCACCGCCAGCCGCTGCACCTGACCCCCGACATCGGCGCGCGCAAGGCCGACAACGCCGCGGTCAAGCTCGGCTTCCTCAACCCGGAGGTCGTGATCGAGCCCTTCCCGGCGCGTCTCGAGGCGGCGAACGCCGAGGCGCTGCTGGCCGGCACCGACGTGGTCGTCGACTGCTCGGACTCCTTCGCCACGCGCTACCTCGTCAACGACACCTGCTGCGCGCTCGGCGTCCCGCTCGTCGAGGCCGGCGTGCTCGGGCTGTCGGGGCTCGTGATGGCGATCCGTCCCCGGGAGTCGGCGTGCTACCGCTGCGCGTTCCCGGTCGAGCCCGAGCCGGGCGCGGTGCCGAGCTGCCGCGAGGCCGGCGTGCTCGGAGCGGTCGGGGGCATCGTCGGCTCGTTCCAGGCGCTCGAGGCGATCAAGCTGTTGACCGGCGTCGGCGAGCCCCTGCTCGACCGGATCCTCCAGATCGAGGGGGCGAGCGCGGCGCCGATGGCGATCGCCACGCGGCGCCGCGAGGACTGCCCGGCCTGCGGCGACCCCGCGGCGACCCCGGTCGGCGGGGTCGCCGTCGAGGAGCCGGCGTAGGCGTGCTCGGGCTCGGAACCGTCTCGCGCGTGGCCCGCGAGCTGCGCGAGGACCTGGGGGCCGCGCGCCAGCGCGACCCCGCCGCGCGGCGTGTGCGCTCGCTCGAGGTCCTGTTCACCTACCCGGGCGTGCACGCCCTCCTGGCCCACCGCCTCGCCCACGGCCTGTTCGAGCTCAAGGTTCCGATCGCCCCGCGCGCGGTGGCCTACCTGAGCCGGGCGGTCACCGGCGTCGAGATCCACCCGGCCGCGACCATCGGCCGGGCGCTGCTGATCGACCACGGGGGCGGCGTGGTCATCGGCGAGACGGCCCGGATCGGAGACCAGGTGACGCTCTACCAGGGCGTCACCCTCGGGGGGACCGGCTTCGCGCGCGGCAAGCGCCATCCGACCGTCGAGGACGAGGTCGTGATCGGCTCCGGCGCGAAGCTGCTCGGACCGATCCACGTGGGTCGCTCGTCCAAGGTCGGCGCCAACTCCGTGGTCATCCACGACGTGCCGGCCCACTCGACGGTGGTCGGCAACCCCGGCCGCCCGGTGCGGGTGGGAGGACGCCGTCCCGAGGGACCCGACGCGGACTGGGCTCACCTGCCCGACCCGGTCGCCGATGCGATTCGGGCGCTGTCGGCTCGGGTGGCCGAGCTCGAGGGGGCGCTCGAGGAGGCGACGGGCCGCAAGGTCGAGCCGGGCGGTCAGGTCACGCCGCTGCGGCGGGCGGGCGGTTCGGACCCGGCGGCGGGGTAGGGCGACCAAGTCCGGAGGTCTCGCCTGGTTGTGAGCCGGCGCGATCGGGAAGGACGCTCTCGTGATGCGCTCCCGCCGCCGAGCCCGTGACGCCACCGGCCGGGACTTTGCCGGCAAGGTCGCAGTCGTCACCGGGGCCGGTTCGGGGATCGGCCGGGCGACCGCGCTGCTGCTTTCGAGTCTCGGCGCCAAGGTCCACGTCAGCGATCTCGACGGTGACGGGGCCGAGACGGTTAGCGCCGCGATCGAGGCCGCCGGGGGACAGGGAGTCGCTCACGCCGTCGACGTGACCGAGCCGGCGACCGTCGAGTCGCTGGCCGAGCGCGTCTTCGGCGAGGACGGTGCGGTCGACGTCCTGCACAACAACGCCGGCATCGGCCACGCCGGCCGGGTCGAGGACACCACCCTCGAGGACTGGCAGCGCGTGCTCAGCGTGAACCTGATGGGCACCGTCCACGGGATCCACTCCTTCGTGCCGAGGATGCTGAAGCAGGGCCGCCCCGGGCACGTGGTCAACACCTCCTCCGGGCTCGGGCTGCTGGCCAGCGCGCAGCTCGCTCCCTACTGCGCGTCGAAGTTCGGCGTCGTCGGCCTGACCGAGGCGCTCAACGCCGAGCTGTCGCCGCAGGGAATCGGCGTCAGCGCGATCTGCCCCGGCATCATCGACACGCCGATCACCCAGGCGGCGGTCCTGCGCGGGGAGCAGCTGACGCGGACTCAGGCGACCCAGGACTTCTATCGCCGCCGCGGAGCCTCGCCGGAGACGGTGGCCGAGGCCGTCGTCGAGGCGATCGTGCGAGGCCGGATGATCCAGACCGTCCCGCGCTGGCACGTCGACCCGGGCTGGATCGTCAAGCGGATCTCGCCGCGCGCCTCGCAGCTCCTCTCGCGGCGTCTGCCGGAGCTCATGAACGGGCGCTGAGGCCGGTAATCCCGTCCGCGTAGCGCCCGGGGCCACCTCTATTCTCGATCGCGTGACCACTACCACGCCGCCGGCCGCCGAGGACGCGCTCCTCGAGGGCCTGAACGACCCTCAGCGCGAGGCCGTCCTCCACCTTGAGGGCCCGCTCCTGATCCTCGCCGGCGCGGGCTCGGGCAAGACCGCGGTCCTCACCCGTCGCATGGCCCACCTGGTTCGGTCCGGCGAGGCCCAGCCGAGCGAGATCCTCGCCATCACCTTCACCAACAAGGCCGCGGCCGAGATGCGCGAGCGCGTCGAGCAGCTCGTCGGCCGCCGCGCCCGCGCCATGTGGGTCATGACGTTCCACTCGGCGTGCGCGCGCATGCTCCGGGCCGAGGCCGAGAAGCTCGGGTACACGCGCTCGTTCACGATCTGGGACGAGGCCGACTCGGTGCGGCTGGTCAAGGCGTGCATCGAGGAGCTCGACGTCGACCCGAAGCGATTCTCGCCGCGGGCGGTCAAGCGCCAGATCTCCGACGCCAAGAATCTGCTCGAGGACGCCGACACCTACCGACAGAAGGTCGGCTCGTTCTTCGAGCAGACCGTGGCCGACGTCTACGCGCTCTACGAGCAGCGCGCTCACGCCATGAACGCCATGGACTTCGACGATCTGCTCGTGCGCGCGGTGAACGTGCTCGAGCTCTTCCCGGAGGTGCGCGAGCGCTACCGCACCGCCTTCCGGTACGTGCTCGTCGACGAGTACCAGGACACCAACCGGGCCCAGTACCGCTGGCTCCAGCTGCTGACCGAGGAGAGCCGCAACCTGTGCGTGGTCGGCGACGACGATCAATCGATCTACGCCTTCCGCGGCGCCGACGTGCGCAACATCCTCGACTTCGAGGACGACTTCCCCGACTCCCACGTGGTCAAGCTCGAGCAGAACTACCGCTCGACCCAGACCATCCTCTCCGCGGCCAACGCCGTGGTCCTGAACAACCGGGCGCGCAAGTCCAAGGCGCTGTGGACCGACCTCGGCCAGGGCGACGAGCTGCGCGTTCGCGAGTGCGAGGACGAGCACGCCGAGGCCCGCCTTGTGGCCGGCGAGGTCGAGCGCCTGGTCGACGGGGGAGCCTCGCGCGACGAGATCGCCGTCTTCTACCGCACCAACGCGCAGAGCCGCGTGCTCGAGGACACGTTGGTGCGCTACGGGGTGGGCTACCAGGTCATCGGCGGGACCAAGTTCTACGAGCGGGCGGAGATCAAGGACGCGCTCGCCTACCTGACCCTGCTGGTCAACCCGCAGGACGTCGTCTGCTTCGGGCGCGTGGTCAACTCGCCGCGGCGGGGGATCGGCGACACCACGCAGGCTCGGATCGTCGGCCACGCCAACACCGTCGGCGAGCCGGTATGGGACGTCGCGCTCGATCCCGAGGTCGTGCCCGGGCTCGGCGCGGCGGCGGTCAAGGCCGTGAGTCGGTTCATGGCGACCATGGAGCGGCTGCGCGAGCGTGCCGAGGGCGGCGCGTCGGTGGGAGACCTGCTGAGCGAGACCCTGACCGAGTCCGGCTACCGCGACGCCCTCGAGGCCGAGCGCACGATCGAGGCCCAGGGCCGACTCGAGAACCTCGAGGAGCTGGTCGGGGTCGCGCGCGAGTACGACGCGACGGCCGAAGAGCCGTCGGTGGCCGAGTTCCTCCAGCAGGTGGCGCTGTTCACCGACCAGGACGCCATCCGCGACGACGAGGGCACGCTCACCCTCATGACCCTCCACAACGCCAAGGGCCTCGAGTTCCCGTACGTGTTCATGATCGGCCTCGAGGACGGCGTCTTCCCGCACTCGCGCGCGGTCGAGGCCGGGGACGTCGAGGAGGAGCGCCGCCTCTTCTACGTCGGCATCACCCGCGCCCGCCGGGAGCTGACGCTGACCTTCGCGCGCACCCGTGCCCTGCACGGCAGCCGCGAGTGGAACGTTCCGAGCCGCTTCATGGCCGAGATCCCCGCCGAGCTGACCGACCGGATGGCGGAGACCAGCGCCCGCCCGGGGGCCGGCGACCCCACCCGCTGGAACCGCGGCGGCGCCGTCAGCAGCTCAGCGGCGCCGGCTCGCCGCGCTCCGGTCGCCTCCGAGGCCTCGTTCTCGGTCGGCGACGACGTCGTCCACGCGAGCTTCGGCGACGGCGTGGTCACCGGCGCCGATCCGCGCTCCGGCGTGGTCATCGTGCGCTTTGCGAGCGACGGCTCGGAGCGCAAGCTGATGGCCGACTACGCGCCGCTCAAGCGGCGCTGAGGCAGATGGCGGCCGAGCCGTCCGCTCCCGAGGCCGCGGCGACGGCCACGGCCACCGTCATCGACGGCCGGGCGGTCGGCGCACAGGTGCGCGAGCGGGTACGGGCCGGCGTCGAGGCGCTGCGGTCCGAGCACGGGATCGAGCCGGGGCTGGCCACGATCCTCGTCGGCGAGGACCCCGCGTCAGAGCTCTACGTGCGCCGCAAGCGCGAAGCCTGCGCCGAGGCCGGCATCCGCTCCTTCCACGAGCCGCTCGACGCGGCCACGCGGGCCTCCGAGCTCACCGCTCTGATCGACCGGCTGAACGCCGACCCGGCGGTTCACGGCATCCTGCTGCAGCTCCCGCTGCCGGCCGGCCTCGACGCGGGCGCGATGACCGCGCGGATAGCCCCGGCCAAGGACGTCGACGGGTTGCACCCTGTCAACGCCGGACTGCTCGCCCACGGCTCCCCAGAGGCGATCGTTCCCTGCACCCCGGCGGGCGTGATGGAGCTGCTGCGAGCGGCCGGCGCAGAGCTCGCCGGGGCGCGCGCGGTGGTCATCGGGCGCTCGACCCTGGTCGGCCGGCCGCTGGCCAGCCTCCTGCTCGGCGCGGACGCCACCGTCACGCACTGTCACTCGCGCACGCGGGACCTCGCGGCGGTCTGCCGCGAGGCGGAGGTCGTCGTCGCCGCGGCGGGGGTGCCGCGGCTCGTCAGCGCCGACATGGTTGCCGCGGGGGCGACCGTCATCGACGTCGGCACCAACCGCACCGACGAGGGCCTCCTCGGCGACGTCGACTTCGACGCGGTGAGCCGGGTCGCCGGAGCGATCAGCCCGGTCCCCGGCGGGGTGGGGCCGATGACCATCGCCATGCTGCTCGAGAACACGCTGCGAGCGGCGCGCCGGACGGCGGAAGCCACGGTTGCGGCCTGAGCCGCAGCGGCGGAGCGTCGGCGCGGGACGGGTAGCCTCTCGGCGATGGACCTCCGCCGCGCGCGCACCCGGGACTGGCTCATGGGAGCCCTCGGAGCCCTGCTCGTGGCTTCGCTATTCCTCGCGTGGTACCGCTCGTGTCCGGGCGGCGACTGCGGGACGGGACCGGCGGTCACCGCGTGGGAGGCTTTTGCGGTGATCGACGTGGTGCTGCTCGTCGCCGGGCTGTTGGCGGTGGCGGCGCTCGGGCTCACGCTCGCCCAGCGCACGCCCGCCGTGCCGCTCGCCCTGACCTCGACCGGGACGTTCCTCGCCCTCGCCGCGGCGATCTGCGCCCTGGTCCGGTTGATCTTCGTCCCGGACCTCCCGGGCGCGGGCCAGGGCGCCGAGGCCGCGCGCCTGCTCGGAGCCTGGCTGGGTGCGGGCGCAGCCGCCGGCCTGCTCGCCGCCATGCTCGCCTCGATCCGCGACGAGCGCACCCCCGCGCCCCCACTGTCGGTGGCCGAGCAGGCGCAGATGGTGCGCACGCTTCCGCTGCGCTCGAGCGACGGAGCCGCGGATCCCGGTCCGCGACGAGCCACGTGACCAGCGCGCCCTCCTCACCGCCGTCCGGCGCGAGCACCGAACCCGACGAGAAGCGCGACTTCGACGTATTCCGGCTCCGGGTCGGTGACGTCATCGCACTGCTCGCCGCCTTTGCCCTGCTCTTCACCATGGCCGGCGACTGGTACAGCACCTCGACCGGCGAGGAGGCGCGCGAGATCGTCGAGCGGCAGGGGACCGAGGGACCCGGCTCGGGCATCTTCGACGACGGCGCGGTCGAGGATGCGCGGGTCGAGGCCGAGCAGGCCGAGCGCAACGCGTGGCAGGTCTCCTCGCCGGTCGATCTGCTGGCGCTGCTCGCCCTGCTCGCGACCATCGGCGGCGTTTTCGCCAGTGCGGCTCTACACGCCTCCGGCAGGGAGTACCCCGAGCTCGGCCGCTCCCCGCGCTCGGTCGCCGCGCTGCTGGCCCTGCTGGCGCTGCTGCTGCTCGTCGTCCAGGCGGCGCTGCGCCTCGACGCCGACTCCGAGGTGACGATCAAGATCGGGCTGCCGCTGGGCGTGGCCGCGCTCGGGATGATCGCCTGCGGGACGGGGCTCGCTCTGCGCGATGCGCAGCGACCCCCGGTCGAGGAGACCCCGGCGCGCGGGCCCGCGACGGCGGAGGCGCCCGAAGCTCGCCGGGCTTGAAGCCCCTCGCCCGCAGACGCGCCCGTGACGCGGCGCCCGACGACGCCTAGACTCGACGGCCGTGATCGACCGTGAGCAGGTCCTGCATGTCGCCCGCCTGGCGCGACTCGAACTGAGCGAGGCCGAGGTCGAGCGGATGGCCACCGAGCTGTCCGGAATCCTCGACCACATCGAGCGGATCGGGGAGCTCGATCTCGACCACGTCGAGCCGACGTCGCACGTGGTCGCGCTCGAGAACGTCCTGCGCGCCGACGAGCCCGAGTCGAGCCTCTCGCGCGAGCGCGCGCTCGCCGGCGCGCCCGACGCCGCCGACGCGGGCTTCCGCGTACCCAGCCCCGGCGCGTCGTGAGCGACCTCGTCGAGCTGAGCGCGGCGCAGGCCGCGGAGCGAGTACGCGCGGGCGAGGTATCCCCGGACGAGCTCTTTGCGGCCTACCGCGAGCGCGCCGAGAGCGAGGAACTCGGTGCGTTCCTGACCGTCTCGGACTCCGGCGCCGACGATCTCGCCGAGACGCCGCTGGCCGGCGTCCCCCTCGCCGTCAAGGACATCTTCTGCGTCGAGGACGTACCCACCACCGCGGCCTCGCGCATCCTCGCGGGCTACCTCCCGCCCTACACGGCCACGGCCGTCGAGCGCCTCGCCGCCGCCGGCGCGCCCATGCTCGGCAAGACCAACATGGACGAGTTCGCGATGGGTTCCTCGAACGAGAACTCGGCGTACGGGCCGGTGCGCAACCCGTGGGCGCTCGACCGCGTCCCGGGAGGCTCGAGCGGCGGCTCGGCGGCGGCTGTCGCGGCCGGGCTCGCCCCGTGGTCGATCGGCACCGACACCGGCGGCTCGATCCGCCAGCCGGCCGCCCTCTGCGGGCTCGTCGGCCTCAAGCCGACCTACGGCTCGGTCTCGCGGTACGGGATGATCGCCTTTGCCTCGTCGCTCGACCAGTGCGGGCCGATCACCCGCGACACCACCGACGCCGCGCTGCTGCTGCGCCACCTCGTCGACGGCGGACACGATCGCCGCGACTCGACGTCGGTCGACTTCCCGGAGCCGATCGAGCTGCCGAGCGCCGAGCGCCTGGATGGCGTGCGCTTCGGAGTCGTCGCCGAGCTGGCCGAGGCCGACACCATCGAGCCCGGCGTAAAGGCGCTCTTCGACCAGACGCTCGCGCGCATCGAGGAGCTCGGGGGCTCGGTCGAGGAGATCTCGCTGCCCCACACCGAGCACGGCCTCTCGGCCTACTACGTGCTTGCGCCGGCCGAGGCCAGCGCCAACCTTTCGCGCTACGACGGCGTGCGCTTCGGGATGCGCGCCGGCGACGGCGACCTGCTCTCGCTGTACGAGCGCACGCGCTCCGAGGGCTTCCGCGCCGAGGTCAAGCGGCGGATCATGCTCGGCACCTACGCGCTCTCCTCCGGCTACTACGAGGCCTACTACGGCCGCGCCCAGCGCGTGCGGACGAAGATTGCCGAGGACTTCCGCGCCGCCTTCGACCGCGTCGACCTGGTGGTCACCCCGACCTCGCCCAGCGTCGCCTTTCGACTCGGCGAGCGCACCCAGGACCCGATGGCCATGTACATGTCGGACTACTGCACGGTGCCGATGTCGCTCGCCGGGGTGCCGGCCATCTCCATCCCCGCGGGGCTCTCCGACGGCCTGCCGGTCGGCTTCCAGATCACCGGACCCGCGTTCTCCGAGAACCGGATGCTCGACGCGGCGCACGCGCTCGAGCGGGCGATCGGCTTCGACACCTCGCCGCCGCGGCGCGGAGCGCAGGCGGTCGCGACGTGACCACCGTAACCACCACCGCCGTCGAGCGTGCCTACGAGCCGACCATAGGGCTCGAGATCCATGTCCAGCTCAGGACCCGGACCAAGATGTTCTGCGGCTGCGCGCTCTCCTTTGGCGACGAGCCGAACACCCACACCTGCCAGATCTGCCTCGGCCATCCGGGCACGCTGCCGGTGCCTAACGCCGAGGCCATCCACTTCGCGCTGATGATCGGCCTCGCGCTCGAGTGTGAGCTCAGCCCCCGGTCGATCTTCCACCGCAAGAACTACTTCTATCCCGACCTCCCCAAGGGCTACCAGATCTCCCAGTTCGACATCCCGCTGTGGGGACACGGCCGCCTCGGCGAGGTGCGCGTGCACCGCGTGCACCTCGAGGAGGACGCGGCCAAGCTGGTGCACGCCGGCTCCTCGGGCCGCATCCACGGCGCCGAGGCATCGGTCGTCGACTTCAATCGGGGCGGCACGCCGCTGGTGGAGATCGTCACCGAGCCCGACCTGACCTCGCCCGCCCAGGCCGGCGAATGGCTGCGGCTGCTGCGGGCCACGCTCGGGCGTCTCGGCGTCTCCGACGTGAACATGGACGAGGGCTCGCTGCGCTGCGACGCCAACGTGTCGATCCGCCCCGTCGGCACCGCCGACCTCGGCACCAAGACCGAGCTCAAGAACATGAACTCCTTCCGCTTCCTCGAACGCGGGGTGGCGGCGGAGATCGCCCGTCAGGAGGAGATCGTGCGCGGGGGAGGGCAGGTGGTGCAGGAGACCCTCCACTACGACCCGACGAGCGGCACGCTCACTCCGCTGCGCTCCAAGGAGGAGTCGCACGACTACCGCTACTTCCCGGAGCCCGACCTCGTGCCGCTCGCGCCCACCGAGGCGATGATGGCCCGCGCGCGCGAGGCCCTGCCCGAGCTGCCGGCCGCCCGGGCGGAGCGCTTCGAGCGGGAGCTGGCGCTGGCGCCGGAGACCGCGAAGCTGCTGGCCTTTCGGTCCGAGCTCGGCGACTTCTTCGAGGCAGGGCTCGCCGGCGCGGCTCCGAGCGACGAGGGCGGCCGCGGCGACGCGGGCGCCGCGAACGGCTCCGGCGCCGCGACCGACCCGCGCACGCTGGCCAGCTGGATCACCGTCGAGCTTGTCTCGCGCCTGGGCGACGCGAATCCCGCCGACTCGCCCGTCGAGCCGGCCGCGCTCGCCGAGCTCGTGCGCATGGTCTCGGCCCGTGAGGTCTCGGGCTCCGCGGCCAAGGAGGTCCTCGACGCGATGGCCGCCGAGGGCGGACAACCGTCGTCGATCGTGGCCGAGCGGGGGCTCGGCCTTGCCGCGGCCGACGAGCTCGGCGCGATCGTCGACCGCGCCATCGACGAGAACCCCGACGCCGTCGAGAAGATCCGCAGCGGGAAGAATAAGGCGATGGGGGCGATCGTCGGCTCGGTCATGCGCGAGACCAAGGGCCGCGCCGACGGCGGAGAGGTCGGTCGCATGGTGCGCGAGCGGCTCGGACTCGGCTGAGCCGGTCGAGGCCGTGAGCATTCGCCGCAGACGGGGAGCGCCCCGGGGCGGGCCGGGATCGGTCCTGCTTCCCGCCCTCTCGATGACCGCGGTCCACGTCAGGCGGCGGCGCAACGCCGCCCTGGTCGTCGGCGGAGGCCTCGCCGGCCTCGGTGGGCTGATCGCCATCGTCGCCCTGATCGCGGCCGCCTCGGGCGACGAGGCCGAGCGCGCGCCCGCCTCACCGCGTCCCGCCGCCGCGACGCCGAAGGCCCAGGCGCCCGCCGATCCCCTGACCCCGCGCTCGATCCGCTCGACCGGCACGCTCGTGGCCGTGCCCGCCGCGGATACGTCGTCCTCCGGCGACGCCGCCGGACTCGGCTTCGCCGTCGAGGTCGAGAAGGGGGTCGCGGTGGACCGCGCGGCCTTCGCCCGCGAGGTCGAGCGCACGCTGCTCGACCGTCGCGGCTGGACGGCCGACGGCGCCTACTCGTTGCGTCGCGCGGACGAGGACGAGGCGGCGTTCACCGTGACCCTCGCCAGCCCCGACACCACCGACGAGCTGTGCGCTCCGCTCGCGACCAACGGGACGTATTCGTGCCATCAGAACGGCCGCGCCGTGCTGAACGCCGAGCGCTGGACCCGCGGGGCGGAGGCCTACGGCCGCGACCTGGCGCGCTACCGCCAGTACATGGTCAACCACGAGGTCGGGCACGCCCTCGGGCAGAGCCACCGGGAGTGCCCCGGCGAGGGGCTTGCGGCGCCGATCATGGTCCAGCAGACCAAGGGCGTCGCCTCGTGCGAGCCGAATCCCTGGCCACTGGATTCGGAACGCTAGGGCGGCGGGTACCATCGTCGGTGACCGATCTTCTCCGCAGGAGGCTGCGATGCCAAGGCTCATCCGCATGGACCACACCGGCCACTCGACGCTCGCGCAGTGGAGCACGGCGGAGGACGCCGAGTTCGAGGCCGCGATCGAGGCCTTTCGACGCGAGCTCGACGCCGGCTACATCGGGGTCGTCCCCGAGGGCGAGGGTCGCGCGACGCAGGTGAGCGAGCTGCCCGCCGAAGCGGATCTCGTGATCATGCGCCGTCCGATCGCCGGGGGCTAGCCGAGGGTGGCGACCGCCGCCGAACCGGTCCTGCCCGAGCTCGCGGCCGTCGCGTGGCGTAAGCGGGCCAGCAGGGACTCGCTGCGGGCGTGGGGACGGATGTGGACCGTGTGGACGGTCATGAGCGTCGTCCCATTCTCGGCCGCCGCGGTCGGACTCTTCGTGCTCGAGCCCCTGTCGTTCCCGGTGGGGATCGCCTGTCTCGTGCACGGCTGGATCATCCCCGAGCTCTACGCCTACCGCGGGGTCGGCGTGGTCCGCCCCAAGGGGCCGCGCAACGCGCGGGCGGAGCCCGTCGCCCAGGGTCTCCTCGGCGACCTGCTCGGACACGAGGCCCGCGAGCTGCAGCGCCGTACCGGCCTGGCCCTCGAGCGAGGCAGCCTCGGGGTCTGGCTCGTGGGCGAGGCGGGGGCGCTGCTGCTGCCGGCGGGCGGACGTCGCGTGAGCTGCTTCTGCGTGGGCACGCGCGAGCGCGAGCTGCCGCCGTCCGACCGCATCGCCCACCTGCTGCTCGCCCTGCGGACCGACGAGGAGGGCTTCGCCACCGTGGCCAACAAGGCGTTCTCGGGAGCGACCTGGCGCGTGCGGCGGCGGCTTCGTGCTGAGCAGCGTCCCGCGCTCGCGGCCGGTCGCGGCGCGGCGCGCGAGCTCGCGCGGGCCTGACCGAGCCCGAGCGCCCGAGTGAGGCGCCGGCGAAGCGGCGGGCGGCAATTCCCGGACGAGGGTTAGGATCGAGCCCCGCTCGACCACGACTATGGGAGGGAAGCATGTCCGTGCAGCCGATACCGGAGGGCTCCGGGGGCCTCATCCCGTCTCTGTCCGTCGACGATGCCGCCGGCGCGATCGAGTTCTACAAGCGCGCCTTCGGCGCGACCGAGTACGGCCGGATGGAGGGTCCCGGGGGCATGATCGCCCACGCCTCGATCGAGATCAACGGGGCGAGGCTCATGCTCGCCGACCCGTTCCCGCAGTCCGACGTGCGGCCGCCGAAGGAGCTCCGCGCGACCACCATCAGCGTGTTCATGTACGTCGAGGACGTCGACGCGGCCGTGCAGCAGGCCGTCGACGCGGGCGCGACCGTGGTCATGCCGACCGACGACATGTTCTGGGGCGATCGTTGGGGCATGGTGGCCGACCCGTATGGACACCACTGGGAGCTCGCCACTCACGTCGAGGACCTGAGCCCTGAGGAGATGCAGGAGCGCGGACGGCAGGCGATGGCGGCGATGTAGCTCAGCCGGGCGGGCGACGCGCGACGCCGCGCCGCTCAGTAACTGAAGACCGTCGCGCCCTCGCCGATGAACTGCCACAGCGGCGTGGCGCCGGCCAGCCTCGCGTTATCGACCAGAGCCTGCTCGTCGAGCTGGCGCACGTTGAAGCAGATCGGGCACACGTAGAGCTCGCCCCCACCATCGGCGAACTGCTGAAACAGCCGCGAGACCGGCGGCGCGTCGGCAGAGTGGATCGACTCCGCGTGGCCGGCAAGCCCGAGCCTCACCGCCTCCTTGGTGACGAACATGACCACCTGCTTCCCGGCCTCGAGTCCCGCGGTGGCGACCAGGAAGGCGACCGTCACCTTCTCGGCGTCCTCGCCACCGGTAGCCAGATTGATCACGACCTTGTCGCTTCCTGCCATAGCTTGCTCCCCTCAGAAAGGTGTCGCCGCGACCATACCGGCGCCCTACCCCGACCGACATCGAGCCCGGCCGCTGCCTGCGCCGTCCGACCGGACGACCCAGGTCACGCTCACCTGATGCCGATCGAGGCGTCGTTGCCGGCCGGGCGGCTCCCGGCGATTCGCGCCAGCATCTCCGCCGGCTCGCGGAGGGGCCTGGTGGTCCGCGAGACAAGCAGGTCGGTGTCGAGCTCGCCGCCCCTTACCGTGGGGGCGAAGGGGCTGTAGAACGCTCCGTCGGCGGTGAGCGTGAGCTCGGGCTCGAGCTGCTCGAACCCGGCTAGCACGCCCAGGTCGTTGCTCAGGGCGCGCCCGCGGTTGATGATCGGTCGCACGACGTGATCCTCGTCCGGGATGCCCATCGAGCGGTGCAGCTCGCACAGGCGCTCCATCTCGTGTGGGTCCGCTGCGTCGGGGTCCTCGAGGGTGGTGGCGATGCGCACCCCGATCCCGCGCTCGACCAGCCTCGGTATGGCCTCGACGACCTTGCGGAAGTTCTCGGGCCCGCGCATCTCGTCGTTGTCCTCGGGGTCGGGGTGGTCGAGGGAGATCTGCACGTGAACCGGCAGATCGGCGAGCGGCTCCATCTCCCTGAGTCGCCGGTCGTTGAACACCGTCGCGTTCGAGAGGACGATCGTGGGCAGCTCCGCACCGAGCGTCGCGATCAACTCGGGCATGTAGTCGAGCACGAACGGCTCCCCGCCCGTCACGCCGAGCGCTGTAAATCCGAGCTCCCCAGCCTCCCGTGCTCGCTCGACGATCTGCTCCCTCCCCAGCTCGCGGCGGGTGACCTGCGGCGCCGACTCGGTCAGGCAGTACGTGCAGCGCAGGTTGCAGTGGTAATTGGCGTAGAACCAG